>CAXTVW010000014.1:6220-23650 GCA_964247675.1 uncultured Acetobacteraceae bacterium | reverse complement strand
GGGGCCGCCCTGTCCTCGATCACGGCGGCACGCTAGGTTGGAGACATGTCAGAGCCAGATAAGCCGTTGCTTCAGCCGATCGACGATGGAATGGCAGCAATACGTCACCCAACCCGATATCTGCTCCTGCTTATCGCCGCGGCCACGCTGCTTGGGGCTGCCACGCCGCTGCCGCCGGTCCCCGTCTACCGCCAGTTCGGCCGCTGGCTGGTCGCCTGCGACAACACGCGCGCCTGCATCGCCAAAGGCTTCGACGAGGTGACCCGCGCCGAACTCGACCTGACGCGGATGGCCGGCGAGGCGAAGCCCTCGCTGACTCTGTCGGCCGAAGCGCCGATCGATGCGGCCGCCCTGCGGCTCGACAACAAGCCTCTCGCCCTGTCGGCTCCGGCCTGGGTAACCCAGGACGGCGTGTTGTCCACGAGCGATCCGGCCGCCGTCGACGCCTTTGTGGCCGCCGTTCGGAACGGCGACATGATCACCCTCGACGCTGCACCGTCCAAGGACGATCAGCCGCGCACGGTGCCGCTGGATGGGTTCACGGCCGCTCTTCTGCTGATCGATGCCGTGCAGGGCCGACCTGGCACCCCGACGGCGCTGATTGCGGCCAGAGGCGCAGCCGTTGCACCGCCTGCGACCGCCTTACCACCGGCGCCGCGCTGGACCGCACCGCCGCCTTTGACCAGCGGAGAGACCAAACGCCTGACGATCCAGGCAGGCAGCTTGCGTTCGCCGACGTTCGACCCGTGCGACGTTCACGACGCGCCTGAGGTTTACGCACTGGACGCCGCCAACGCTCTGGCCATCCGTCCCTGCTACCTGGCCGCGTATCAGGGCTCGTCGGTGGTGGCGATACTGCCGCGTCAGGGTGGAGCGTCCAGGCCCGTCACGCTCACGCTTCCTGGCGTGCCCGGCCACGCCACCGATGGGCCGGACATGGTCGATCCGGCGTTCGATCCGTCGAGTGGCACGCTGTCGACAGTGTCCAAGGGCCGTGGTCTCGCCGATTGCGGCTCCAGCGAGGCCTGGATCTGGAGTGGCGGCGCGTTTCGGCTGAAGTCGCTGAGCTACCAGGACCAGTGCGGCGGAACTGAAGCAGGGGACTGGCCGACGCTGTACCGAACTCGATGACAGGCTCTTGCAGCGGGTCTGACATCGTCCTGTGCGCGTCCGCACGGGTTCGCTTAAGGGTGATCGAGCGATCGTTGCCAGAACTAATCGCTATGCTCGCGAAGCCACTGCTGAGGAGGGCAGCAAGCGGCCCTTAGTTGACGACAACACGGCTCGCCGGCATCGACAGCAAACGGACATTCATCCGACCGCTTCGCTGATCGCGGCGTTTGCCCTGTCGAGCAGTTCCGCCATCGTATCGTCCAGTTCTTGAGGTGAAGGATCGCTCCAGGTCAGAGGCCACTCGTCCTGCCGGCGAAATATGTCTGTGTTGGCATCTCGCCAAACGCGAGCTTGCCAGCGTGCCTTAAACAAAGAGGGCACGTCCGGCGCCTCCTCGTTGATCGATATTGTCGCGATAGCCCGGCGTCTTTCCGCCCCGTCTTCTCGCGTTTGTTCGATCTGAATACCCCACCAAAGCCAATCACGACTGGAACGGTTGGATGCATCCCGGACCGTTCCGGTTCTGAATGCGCCGTTTCTCCGACAGTGCTCGACGAGTGCGTCGAGTGCTGCCATGCGGGTCGCGAAAGAGGCGGTCAAAGCTTCACCTTGCAGGTAGCTGGGCCCGGAGCAGCGGCACATGGCCGCTTTTCGTGCATCACGGCAGCGGCGATCACCCAGGACACGAAAACGCGCCGCTATTGTGGACTGACCAACGTCGCGTCGAGCAGCATGAACATCTTCCTTAATTGGTGCCCTTCTTGCCAAGTGAACGACCAGGCGGCGTCGTGGGTCGTGCCGTCGCTCAGTACGACCTGCGCTTGGCACGACGTGTCCGTCCTGGTCCTGTCGGCTGTCTCTACGTGCCGGAACTCTACGATGTGCAGTAGCGGATGCGCCTCGCCGTACTTGGTCTCCACGAACATACGCTGCGCCTCCCGCGTTCCAACAGTGCCGGCGCAGGTTGGCAAGCCGTTCGTTCCGTCTTCGCGCCCGGTAGTCACGAACAACCCGACCCCCACGCACCCTAAGACCGCAGCAGCCGCCCAAACACCCAACCGTCGCATGATCGCCCCCCACTCCACCGCCGCATGATCCGATCCGAGCACCAAGCAGTGCCGAAAGCGAGAAATCACCGTCGTTATAGGCTCGCGGCCCAGCCGAGGGTGACCTGGCGCTAGATAGTGCCGGCCATATGCGGAGGGCGGCCCAACCGCCTGGCCGGACCATCTCGCTCTTCCGCGGCAGCCGATGCTATGAGCGCCAGAGAAAACCTTGAACGGGACGACCGGGGCATGGCCCTCACGCGCAATGCGGTTGAAGCCCTCGCTCCCGACCGAAGCGCGCTTACCGCGGCCGCGGGTCTGCTGAAACCATCGAAATGGCCCGTGCGCGCCCGGGCCGGCGACATCATCTGGGGCGAGTGTCAGGGCTCCGGCGCCAATCCCTACCGCGTCATCGCGGACATGGACGACGGCGGTGCCAAATGCACGTGTCCATCGCGCAAGTTTCCCTGCAAGCACGGCCTCGCGCTGATGCTGATGTTTGCCCAGGATGAAGCCGATTTCGCACCAGCGGCCAGCCCGGACTGGGTTGTGGAATGGCAGGGCCGCCGGCGTAAGGCGGGCGCGCCCAGTTCCACGCCCAATGCAGGCGCGCCGAAAGCAGGCGAAGCGGAAGCGCGCGAGCCGAACGCAGGCAGACCTGCCCCGGCGCCTCGCCCGGAACCGCCGGCCCTGGCCGACCCTGAAGCCGAAGCCAAAAAGCGCGCCGCCGCGGAAAGGCGCGCCCTCGAGACGAGGCGGACAGTGCGCGCCGCGACCGAAGACCTGGATGCCTGGATCGCCGATCAGCTGGCCACACTTCCCGCCTTCGTGGCCGACCTGCCGGCGCGTTGCCGGCGCATCGCCGCGCGCCTGGTGGACGGCCGCGCGGCGGCACTCGCCAGCCGCATAGACGAGATGCCGTCCCGCCTTCTGGGATTGCCGCCGCAGGAACGGATCGATGCCGCCATTGTGGAGCTGGGACAACTCGTCCTGCTCGTACGCGCCTGGCGCGGCGATCCCACCGACGCTGAACTGCGCCGCGAAATCATTGTCGCGGAGATGCGCGACGAGCTTCTCGCCGATCCGGCCGCACGCCGCGTCACCGCAACCTGGGAGGTGCTGGGAGAGCGCGTCGTCACACGCCGCGATGGTCTCGTCAGCGTTGCCACCTGGCTGTTGAGCCTGGGCGAAAATCCGGGAGTTATTGCACCCCGTTTTGCCGTGTTGCAGGATTTCTTCCCGGCCTCCGCGGGCCGCCGCTCCGGCGCCTTGCCCGCCGGCGAGCGGTTCACAGGCGAGCTCGTCTTCTACCCCTCCGGCGCGCTGCAGCGTGCCGTGATCGCGGCCCGCAATCCGAACGCGTCACCGCTGCCATGGCCGGCCGCGCCCGCCGATCCGCTGGCGAACCATGCCGATCAGCGCCTGAAAGCACCCTGGGCAATGGAGACGCCGCTGCTGCTGCCGGCCGGCCGCATCGCCGCCGACAGCCAAGGGCGGCACTGGTTCCAATCCGACGCCACCTGCCTGCCTTTGGATACGGTGGCACCAACCGCGGCTTTGGGCGCCGCGCTGACCACGGCCGCCGGGCTCTGGAACGGCACCCGCCTGTCCTTGATCGCCGCGCAGTCCAACTGGGGGCGGCTGAGCTTCCATGGATGAGCTTGGGGCCGGGCCTGCCGAGGACCTCGGCGATACCCTTGCGCGCCTGCGCGGGGCCTGGATGGCTGGCGGCACGGCCCGCAAGCACTGCCCGCCGGACTGGCTTCCTGCCGTGGGGGAGGGGCCGCAAGCCGAGCTGGCGCTGGCCGCCGTCGCTGGCCAGGTCCTGCGATCCGTCTTCCGCCCGGTCCCCGGCGAACCGCTTGTGGCGAGGGACCTGCTTCCTGCCTTGTCCCACCCGCCGATGCCGGATGCGCTCCGCCCGCGCGTGCGCCGCATGGTCGCGGCGCATGCCCCGATGATCCCGCGCCTCCTTGTCTTCCTCGCGGCGCGCGGCGTGACCATGCACCCGGCCGATTGGCTGCCATCGAAGCGGACCGACCAGGTCCCGGCACTCTACGCGCCCTGGGTCGACTGGGTGACGGGCGGCGCCGCACCACCAAAACCAGCCGCCAGATCGCCGGTCCTGGACGTTCCCGGACTGGCCGCCGAGCTTGCCGAAATGGTCGAGGTTGCCTCGGTCGGCTTCCTGCACCGCCGCAAGCGCCTCAGGATCCCGCAGCTGAAAACAGCGCCGCAGAACGCCCGCCGCCACCTCCTTTTCACCCAGGTGCCGCTGGCGGCACTCGCGACGGCGCTTGGCGTCACGCCGTCCGATCTCGTGCGAACCGCGCCCGCCGGCGTGGAGCCCGCGATAGCCGCCTTTGCCGCCATGACCGCGGCGACAGGCACGCCGGAAGACCAGCGAAGCCTTCTCGCCGCGATGCTGGACGATCCCGAATGCCCCCTCACCGGCGCCCGCCCGCTGGCATCAGCCATGGACCTGCGCCAAGCCGCAGCGCTGCTGCCGGCGGTGCTCCGGCGCGAAACAGAGCCGCATTTCAAGCTTGCCCTGGACCTCGCCGGCGACGCCCTCGGTCTCGCCACCGTCCCGCAGATCACCGCTTCGCCTGGTTATCGGATCCTGCACGCACACTTCACCGCCGCCGAACCCGAACGGCCCGCCCAAGCCGCCCTCGCGGCCGGCCTGGCCGCTTTAGGCTTGCTGGCAGACGCCGACACCGCGCAGAGCCTCATCGCTACGTGCCTGCAGGCAGGGCTCTCGTCCGCAGACCCGAAACTCGACGCATTGCAGCTAAACGCCGCGCTATCCTCGGAGACATCCGTTTGAACCAGCTCCTGCGACTGCCTGCCGAACAGAATTTCGCCGCCGAGCTTGCCGCGCTAAAAGCCGGCGATGACGCGCCTACGCCGCAAGGCTGGGAGCTGTCGCCGCGCGCTGTTGTCACCTATCTGCTCGGCGGCCGCGCGGCCGATGGCACGATCATCAGCGCCAAATACGTGGGCGAAAAGCGGCTGATTGAGACCGCCGTCGCCACCCTCGCCACCGACCGCGCGCTGTTGCTGCTGGGCGTTCCCGGCACCGCGAAATCCTGGGTATCCGAACATCTTGCCGCCGCCGTCTGCGGCGACTCCACCATGGTGATCCAGTGCACCGCCGGCACCGACGAGAACCAGATACGCTACGGCTGGAACTACGCGCAGCTGCTCGCCCACGGCCCCTCGCGGGACGCCCTGGTGCCGACCCCGCTGTTCCGCGCCATGGAACAGGGGAAGATCTGCCGGCTGGAAGAACTGACGCGCATGGGATCGGACGTGCAGGACACGCTGATCACCGTGCTGTCGGAAAAATTCATGCCGATCCCCGAACTCGGCCAGGCAGTCAACGCCGTGCGCGGCTTCAACCTGATCGCCACCGCGAACAACCGCGACAAGGGCGTCAACGAGCTGTCCGCCGCGCTGAAAAGACGCTTCAACGTGGTCGTGCTGCCGCTTCCGTCAGACATAGCTGAGGAAATCGCGATCGTCACGAAACGCGTGGGCGAGATGGCGCAGTCGCTCGACCTGCCGGTCGCGCGCAACGCCGCCGAGGAAATCGCCCGCGTGGTCGCCATCTTCCGCGAGTTACGCGGTGGCGTCACGCAGGATGGCAAGATCACGTTGAAGACGCCCACCAGCACGCTTTCGACGGCGGAAGCGATCGCCGTGCTTGTCGGCGGTCTTTCGCAGGCGGCGTATTTCGATGATGGCGTGCTAACGCCGGAAGCGGTCGCGGGCAACATGCTTGGCGCCATCGTCAAGGATCCGGTGCAGGACAAGGCGGTGCTGGAGGAGTATCTGGAAACCGTGCTGAAGAAGCGGGCCGACTACGGCGCCTACTACCGCGCGCTCGTTGACATCGTTTAAGCAAGCAGTTCTTTTTTGAAAAAAAGCACCAAAAAACTTCTGCTCCCGGAGCGCGTGCCGCCGGTGAGTCCGCGACAGCCTGACAAAAGTCTTTTGCTTCTTTTCTTTAGAAAAGAAGGCCTTCCTTGCCTGCGATGACCGCGCCAATCCACATCTTCGGCATACGCCACCACGGCCCAGGCTCGGCGCGCCGCCTGTTGCATGCGCTGGAAGACCTGCGCCCCGACACGGTGCTGATCGAAGGCCCGTCAGACGCCTCCGCGCTACTGCCGCTTCTCGCAGACCCCGACATGATCCCGCCGGTAGCCCTTCTGGTGTACGCGGCCGACGACCCGCAACGTGCGTCATTCTGGCCATTCGCCGCCTTCTCGCCAGAATACCAGGCCGCCTGCTGGGCCGTTCGCAATGGCGCGCAGCTTCGTTTCATCGACCTGCCTGCAAGCTGGCGTTTCGCGGCACACCCGGACGAGGCGGCGGAGGCATCGCCCACCGAGCCATCGCCGCTGGAGCGTGATCCGGTGGGCGTGCTGGCGGAAGCGGCCGGCTACGCGGACGGTGAGAGTTTCTGGCGCGACGTCATCGAAGAAAATCCTGCCCCCGGACCGGTATTCGCCGCCGTCGCCGATGCGATGTCAGCGCTTCGGGATGCGGCGCCCCCGGCCGCCGGCTTCGAAGCCGCACGCGAAGCGCATATGCGACTGGAAATCGGCAAGGCGGCGAAATCGTCCGCCGGCCCCATCGCCGTCGTCTGTGGCGCCTGGCATGTGCCGGCGTTGCAGGCGAAGATTTCCGCGGCAGCCGATCGCGCGCTGCTGAAAGCGCCTGCGAAGATCAGGACCACTGCCACTTGGGCGCCCTGGACCATGCCGCGCCTGGCGTTTGCCGGCGGTTACGGCGCGGGCGTTGCGGCGCCCGGCTGGTGTGCGCATCTCTGGGAACGCGCGCCCGCCGAGGCAGCCATCCACTGGCTCGCGCGCATTGCCGCCGCGTTGCGCGCGCAAGGCCATCTGGTGTCCACCGCCGCCCTGATCGAGGCCCAGCGTCTCGCCATTGCGCTTGCTGCTTTGCGCGGCCGCCCCGCGCCAGGGTTCGAGGAGTTGCGCGAAGCCGCCATCGCCTGCCTCTGCTTCGGTGAACCCATGCTGTGGTCGGGCATTTCGCAAAGCCTGCTGCTTGGCGACGCGGTGGGCGCCATTCCGGCCGGCGTGCCCGCGGCGCCGCTGCTGGAGGATATGCAACGCGAACAGAAGCGCGTTCGGCTGAAGCCCGAAGCGCTGGATCGTGAGTTGGCGATCGACCTGCGCAGCGAAAGCGGGCTCGACCGATCGACCCTTTTGCACCGGCTTGCGATACTCGGTGTGCATTGGGGCAGGCTTGCCGAGGCAGGGCGCAGCCGTGGCACGTTCCGCGAACGCTGGGTGCTGCGTTGGGAGCCGGAGTTCGCCGTCCAGCTCGTCGAGAACCTGATACACGGCGCGACCATCGCAAAGGCCGCCACCGGACGCCTGGCCGCCCGGCTGGAAGATGCCCGGGACCTGCAAACCCTGGCCGGCGCCGTATCAGCGGCGCTTACGGCGCAATTGCCGGAAGCCGCCGCACGCGGGATCACCCTGATCTCACAGCGCGCCGCCCAGACCAGCGACGCCGGCGAATTGCTGTCCAGCCTGCCGCCGCTCGCTCAGGTGATGCGATATGGCGAGGCGCGGCAAACCGACGCCGCACAGCTTGGCACGCTGTTCACGCGCATCCTGGCGCAGGCAGCGATCGCCTTGCCGTATGCCGCCCGCAACCTGGACGATGCGGCGGCCACGGCCATGCGCGAAGCGCTCCTGGACGCCAACGCTGCCGTGTCCATCACGCAGGTTGCCGGCGAAGACCTGGCTTCATGGCGCGCCGCATTGCGCAGCCTTGTCGATGACAGCCAGGCCGCCCCGCTACTCGCCGGCGCCGCCGCGCGCCTCCTCTACGAAGCCGAGGCGATCAGCCCGGCCGACGCCGCCGACCTGCTGTCGCGCATGTTCTCCCCTGGCCGCCCACTCGTGTCGGCATCCGGCTTCTTCCAGGGATTTTTCGAGGGGAACGGCGAGCGGCTGATCTACGACGATGGCCTGCGCGGCGCCGTCGATACCTGGCTCCGAGGCCTCGACCCCGAGGATTTCACAGCAAACCTCCCGCTGTTCCGACGTGCGTTTGCGGCACTCGACCGCATGCAGCGCCGGCGCCTGCTGGACGCGGTGTTCGGCCGCACCGCCGGCGCGCTTCCCGGCCTCGCGCTGTCGCCCGATGCGGCCACGGTCTGGCCGCTGCACCTCGCACGCGTAACCGGCATCCTTTCTGCGTCGCCGGCGAAGGATGGCGAACCATGACCGAGGAATCCCAGCGCCGCTGGCGACTCGCCTTGGGTGGGGAGGACGACGCCCTCTCGCCCGAAGATCAACGCGTCAGCGCCGCCCTCAGCGCGCTCTACGGCGAGGGCGACGAGCAGAAGCGCCGCGGCGGCCTTGGCCGTTCGGCCCCAAATGTCGCGAAATGGATGGGCGACATACGCGCCTATTTTCCAGCATCCGCCGTGCACATCGTGCAGAAGGACGCGTTCGAGCGCCTCGGCCTGAAGCAGATGCTGCTGGAGCCGGAGTTTCTTGCCGCCGTCGAGGCAGACGTCGATCTGGTGGCGAACCTGATCTCCCTGCGCAGCATCATGCCGGAGAAGATCAAGGCCACCGCACGCGAGGTTATCGGCGGCGTGGTCGCCGCCCTGATGGAACGGCTGGAACGGCGCACCGCCGAGGCGATCCGTGGCGCCGTGCAACGCGGCCGCCGCACCAACCGCCCGCGCTTTGCCGACATTGACTGGCCGCGCACCATCACCGCTAACCTGCGCCATTACCAGCCGGCGCATCGCGTCATCGTGCCCGAACGGCTGGTCGGCTTCATGCGCCATCAGCGCCGGCTGGTGGATCTGGACGAGGTGATCCTGTGCGTTGACCAATCCGGCTCGATGGCGAGTTCCGTTGTCTATGCCTCCATCTTTGCCGCTGTCATGGCGTCTCTTCCGGTGGTGAAAACGTCGCTTGTCTGCTTTGACACCGCAATACTGGACCTGACGCCGGAGCTGGCCGATCCGGTGGAGGTGCTGTTCGGTGTCCAACTCGGTGGCGGCACAGACATCAACCAGGCGATCGCCTATTGCGAACAGCGCATCGAGCGCCCGGCAAAGGCGCACCTCGTGCTGATCTCCGATCTTTTCGAAGGCGGCAATGCGGAGGCGCTGATGGCCCGCCTCAGCCGGCTCATCGGCCTTGGCGTGAACGTCATCGTGTTGCTGGCCCTGAGCGACCAGGGCCGTCCCGCCTATCATGCGGGACATGCCGGGCAGCTTGCGGCACTTGGCGCACCGGTCTTTGCGTGCACGCCCGACCAGTTCCCTGGCATGATGGCATCCGCGTTGCGGCGGGAGAACCTGCACGCCTGGGCGGCCAGCCAGGATATCAAATTGATCCGCGACGAAACACAGTTGGAAACCACGTAATTACACACGCTCGCCGGGCTGGCCACTCGGTGTTTAGACTGGATGCTGTCGGCATGAAAAAGTAGATCTTGGCCCTGTTTTCATCCAGCGGCGTGTAACCGATTTTCTTCGCGGCCTGCTTCGCTCAGTTCTTCGGCTGCTTGATCTCGATGGCAGGAAAACCCACGATGTCGTAAGTGGCCGACGCGATGCCGATCCCCGCGCGGTCCAACTCCACGACGATATACCGGCTCATCGCATCCTTCGCGCCACGGATGCGATGCGTGCCGATCACAAAGCGCACTGTCAGCTCCAGCCAGTTATCCGTGATACGAAAATACACCCTCGGGTCCAACTCGATCGGCTCGACACCGAAACGCCTTTGCAGCTCTTCCTTCTTCTCGGCGGCCATCGCGTTGGCCTCTGTCGCGTGCAGCCGGGCGGCTTCCAGAAGGATGGCTTCAACGCGCGCCCGGTCTGCTGTGTAGGTGATGGGAATCGCCATCTCCTCCCAGATGAAGGGGAATTCGCGAGTGTAGTTGAACACCGGCTCGGCGAAGATCTTGCTGTTGCTGACTGTGACGATGCGGCCGGTGAACTGGCGGGAGTGCACCCACATCGCAGGCTCCGCACCCTGCACGCTTGGCGGCTGGCCCATTTCCATGATGGTGGTCTGGATGAAGCCCAGCCGCATCACGTCGCCGCGCACGCCGCCCATGGAGATGCGGTCACCGACGGTGAAGGTGTTGCCGCGCAGGATGACGAAATAGCCGGCGATCGAGGTCACCACCTGCTGCAAAGCGAAGGCGAGGCCGGCGGAGACCAGGCCGAGTGCCGTGGCCAGACGCGTGGGATCGCTGAACCAGATCGACAGCATGCCGAGGATGAGGATGACGGCCGTAAGCAGGCTGATACCCTGACGGGTCCAGAACCTTGTCTGCACCGCGGCGGATTTCGAGCGGCCGGCCAGGAGACCCACGAGTGCGCCCAGGATACGGCTCGTGAGGAGCAGGACCGCCACGAAGATGACGGACAGCAGCAGCTTGCGTCCATTGTCGGCGTTGACGCCGACCCAATCAATTCCAAGAATGTGCATGTCTATCCTGTTGTAGAACCAGCGGCGCGATGGACGGCGAGCAAGGCCGGCGCGATCCGATCCATGTCGGTCTTCGCGATCCCGGCCAGTGCGCCGTGCTGCCGGACGGCCGCAAACCGGCGGTGACGCTGGCGCACATCGTCCAGGTCGCTGGGCGTGCTGACATCGCGTTCGGCATCGCCCTGGACCAGGTCGGCATGGCGCTGCAGCACGGCCAGGCGCGCGGGATCGCGCTCGCAGCCGGCGACCGAGATCAGCACTTCCAGCATGCGTATCAGCACGGCGGCGCTGCCGGCCGCGTTCTGCCGGATCAGGTGAAACATCGCGTCGGTCAGGCCGTCATAGTCGATCCTGGGCCGGACCAGGGCAGGCTGGCCGCGCCGCAGCGTCACGCCCGTGGCAAGGTGGAGCGGTACCGCATCGCACAGGGATGCACCCAGGCGGTCCAGCACGCTCATCGCGGTGTGCGGATCGTTGATGCCGGGCGAGAGTGCCCGAACCGCCACCTCCACCAGCTGGCGGATGGCGAACTCCAGGTCGCTCGAGCTGGCGCGCTCGTCGCCCAGCGCCACATTGTTGCGTATGGCTTCGTCCACGCCCTCGGCGGGGTTGGTGATCGCGGCGATCGCGGCGCCTGGAAAGACGAAGTCGCCGGGCCGGACGAGAAGCCTGATCGCCGTGCCGTGTTCCGCGGCCCAATCCGCGAGGCGGTGCTCGTCCAACTGCTGCAGATAGCCGCGCCGGCTGTCCGTGACGGATGTGGCGTTGTGCCAGAAGGCGGCTTGCGGCGGTTCCGGCTGTGCCTCGGCCAGCATGAGCGTCTTGATCGCGGTCTGGACCTCGCCACTGACCAGTTCGACCACGGTGTCGACGTTGATCCGCCCCGCCATGTGGCCGACGAAATACACCAGCGTGCCCACGCAGACAAAAGCGAGGAGGATGCTGATGCTGAGTGCCAGATGCGGAACGAACAGCCCCTCGCTCTGGGTGCGTACGCTGCGCAGTATCATCAACGAATAGGAGAACGTGCCCAGAAAAATGCCCAGCGTGAGCTGGTTGCCGCGGTCCCGCGTGAAGTTGCGCAGCAGGCGCGGCCCCATCTGCCCGGCGGCCAGGGACAATGCGGCGATGGTGATCGAGAACACCGTGCCGGCCACACCGATCGTCGATGACGCGACGGCGCCGAGCAACGTGCGGGCACCGGTGGCGCCACCATTATACAGCCAGGGACTGTCTATCAGCCACCGCGGAACCCAGTCGCTCCGGTCGACGGCGACCAGTCCCACGCCGGCGAGGATGCCCAGCAACACCGCGCCACCCGGCAGCAGCCAGAACGTGTCGCCGAGTGCGGTGAGGAATTTCCGTATGTGGGCGGTCACGCGAGACTGCCGTTCACGTGACTTCGCGGAAGACCGTGTAGCCGAGTATGAACAGCACGATGGCGATCGCGGCGGCGACCCAGAACAATATCTTCACGATGCCGACGGCCAGGCCCACGAGGCCGCCGAAGCCAAGTACGGCGAGCACGACTGCGACGACGAGAAAGAGGATGGCGGCCTTGATCATGGCAATGGGCTCCGCTCGTTGTGGGTCGATTGATAATCGGTTGATCGGGCCGAAGCCGTTTCAGTCCGTTGAGCGCCTGCCCGGTCAGAAGCGGTATCAATGTTTTCCGGACCGGCGGGGCGCGATTGGCTCGGAACATACGACAAGAACGCATGGTGTTGCCCAGCGATCGCGAACATCGATTGTCGGGGCAGTTTCTGAACTGTCAGGACAGCCCCGGAGTTCCACTTGGCCGGGGTTCTGATTCAGGATGCGGATCGCCACGCTGTGCGGCTTCGTCACCGCCGCCCGATGAACTGGGGCTGATACGCATCGGCGTCAAAGAGATGTAGAAGAGAGCTGACATGTCCGTCAGCGTGGCGATGTTCCAAAGCTTCGGAAAATACTCACGCCGCCTGCGCGCCTTCGAGTTGCGCAGGCCTAGCAGTTTCGGACGTTCCCGCTCCTCAGCCAATCATCCTCTGGATTCGGGCGTCAATTCAGGAAGGGATCCGGGTGGACGCCATGGCGCGGCGCATCTTACGCCCCCCACTCCCGCTCCGAGACGATCGAATTGACGGACGTGGCACCGCAACGCCGCAACACGCCAGATGCCGACTCCTCGGCCGGTTGATCAGGTGTGTTAACCCGAAGAGCCAGGCCGCCGCTGCCTCAGCCCCGCAACTATAGAGCCGATGCGGTTCTCGAAATTTCCACTTTCGAGCAAATTGGAAAGACGCTGACTTTGCGGAGTAGATTTCTGAATCGAGTCACCGGTTGCCGCCGCCTTTGCCTTGGGGCATTCGAACCCGGATGCCGCAAAAGCCCATAGCGAGCACGCGGCGATGACGAAAAGACCGGAAATCTTTATTGGACAGCGATAGAGCGCGTCACTGGGCATCCGAGGTCTCCTGAGACTTGCACGGCTTTCGAGTACTGGCCGTATTTAAAAGATTCGCAATTTATGTGTCTAAGCCGTTCAGGTGACACCCTCGGGAACTACTCAGGCGAGGGTTTAGCGTCGGAAGCCGAATGGGCCATGCACGTCCCGCGTAGCTAGCGCGGCGAGGAAGGTGAGAAGGCCGCGTCGCGTGTACTGCGGACGCGGAGAGGCGCCCAGGCGCACGCCGCCCGCGTGGCTGAGCGCTACGTGCATAGGATCATTCCCTGAAGCGAGCTGGCGCGCGGCGGCCTCTTCGTTGCCTTCGGGCAGCCGTTGATCTTTGTCGACGAAATGCGGACCTGCTTGCGCGGCGTCCGGCAAGGCGGCCCAGAGTCTTGCTTTTGTCCAGCGCCCGTTCAGAATCCCCTCGCTGCCCGGGTAGCCAGACCCCGAGCCGAGAGGAAAACGTCTATGCCCATCACCGTGAACGGATCGGCCGTGCCTGCGCCCGATGATGCCCGTGTGTCGCTCCTGGACCTGCTGCGGGAGCACCTGCATCTCACCGGGACCAAAAAGGGATGCAACCAGGGAGCGTGCGGGGCCTGTACGGTGCTGGTCGATGGCGAGCGCATCGTGTCCTGCCTGGCCTTGGCGGTGCAGTACGAAGGCCGCAGCGTCACGACGGTCGAAGGGCTGGCCGGTGACGACGGGCTTCACCCGCTCCAGCAGGCGTTCATCGAGCATGACGGCTTCCAGTGCGGCTACTGCACGCCGGGCCAGATCTGCTCGGCGGTCGGCATGGCGGCTGAATTGGAGCGCGGGCTGCCCAGCAACGTCACGGGCGATCTCGCCGCCGGGCAGGTCGCCGTCACGCGCGAGGAGCTGGCCGAGCGGATGAGCGGCAATCTGTGCCGCTGCGGCGCGCATAACGGCATCATCGACGCGATCTCGGCCGTCTACGGCGGAGCGGACGCAACCTTCCGCGCCGATCGGCCGGAGGTGGTGGCATGACCCCGTTCAGCTACGCGCGGGCGGCCGATGCCGCTGACGCGCTGGCCCGCGCCGCCGCGGGCGCCAGGTACCTGGGGGGCGGGACCAACCTGGTTGATCTCGCCCGCGAGACGGTGGAGCGGCCGACAGCGCTGGTAGACGTGACGGGCCTGTCCGCCGGCATCGAGGAGATGGAGGGGGGCGGCCTGCGGATCGGGGCGGCCACCCGAAACACCGCGCTCGCCGAGCATCGGGCCGTACGCGAGCGCTACCCGGTGCTGGCACGCGCGGTCCTGGCAGGCGCCTCGGCCCAGATACGCAACATGGCGACGGTGGGCGGAAACCTGCTTCAGCGCACCCGATGCGCCTACTTCTACGACAACGAGGGCTCGCGCTGTAACAAGCGAACGCCCGGCCAGGGATGCGACGCAATCGACGGCTTCAACCGCATCCACGCGATCCTGGGCGCATCGTCTTCCTGCGTCGCGACCCACCCGTCCGACATGTGCGTGGCGCTGGCTGCCCTGGACGCGACCGTGTGCCTGCAAGGCAGGGCGGGGGAGCGCACCGTGAAGCTGACGGAGCTGCACCGGCTGCCCGACGGCCGTCCCGACGTGGAGACGCTGTTGGAGACGGGTGAACTCATCACCGCCGTCGAGTTGCCGGCGCTGCCGTTCGCTACGCGCTCCACCTATCGCAAGGTGCGTGACCGGGCGAGCTACGCCTTCGCGCTGGTCTCTGTCGCGGCCGCGCTGGAGATCGATGGCGGCCGGATCAGCGAGGTCCGGCTGGCGCTCGGTGGCGTGGCGCACAAGCCGTGGCGAGCCTACAAGGCCGAAGCCGCGCTACGCGGCGGTCCCGCGACCGAGAGCGCGTTCCGCGCCGCGGCCGAGGCCGAACTCGCCGGCGCCGCCCCGCTCCGCGACAACGCCTTCAAGGTAGAACTCGCGAAGCGCACCATCACCGCCGTCCTTGCCGACCTCGCCGGAGCCGCCGCATGAACATCGTCGACGACGCCAAGATCGCCGCCCAGACCGCCATGCAGGCTCTCATGTCCAAGCTGGTGCCGCTCGCGCCCGACAGCTGGATCCCGGGCGGCAGCCCCGACCCGCTGGTCACCCACAAGCACGGCCTGATCGGCGCGTCCGTGTCGCGGCTGGATGGCCCGCTCAAGGTGAAGGGCGCAGCCCCCTTCGCGGCTGAAATCCCGCTCGATGACATGGCCTATGCGGCGCTCGCGTTCAGCACGATCCCGCGCGGGCGCATGGTGGAGATCGACACGGCGGCGGCCGAAGGCGCGCCGGGCGTGGTGCTGGTGATGACGCATCGCAACGCGCCGAAGATGGCGCCGCCGGCGGTGTTCGGCACCTCGCCCACCGCCGTGGGGCCGAGCGACCTTCCGATCATGCAGGACGACCGCATCCACTGGAACGGCCAGCCGGTGGCGCTGGTGCTGGCCGAGACTCAGGAGCAGGCCGACCACGCCAAGTCGCTCATCCGTGTCACCTACGCGGCCGAGCCGGCCACCACCAATTTCGAACAGGCGAAGGCGCAAGGCCTTCAGCCGGGTGTGTTCAACGGGCAGATGCTGCAATCGGAAAAGGGCGACCCGGACGCGGCGTTGGCGGCCGCGCCGGTGAAGGTCGATCACGTCTACCGGACGCCCAGACACAATCACAACCCGATTGAGCCGCACGCGGCGACGATCGCCTGGGTCGGCGAGACTTTGCGCATCCACGACGCCAGCCAGATGGTGACGGCAACGGCTGCGACGATCGCCGACATGTTCGGGATCAAGGCCGGCCAGGTCCGTATCACCTCGCCCTATGTCGGTGGCGGCTTCGGCAGCAAGGGGCTGTGGGATCACCAGGTGCTCGGCGCCGCGGCGGCCAAGCTGGCGGGCCGCCCGGTCCGCATCGCCCTGTCCCGCGAAGGCGTGTTCCGCATCGTCGGCGGCCGTGCGCCAACCGAGCAGCGTGTGGCACTGGGGGCCGAAGCGGACGGGCGGCTGACCGCGCTGATCCATGAGGGTGCCACGGTGACCACCGCGCACAACAACTTCCCCGAGCCGTTCATCCTGGCGAGCAAATCCGCCTACGCCGCGGACAACATCCGGCTGGGGGTGAAGGTCGCGACGATGAACATGCTCGCCAACACCTTCATGCGCGCGCCGGGCGAGGCGGTCGGAAGCTTCGCGATCGAGTCCGCCATGGACGAGCTCGCGCATCAGCTCGGCGTCGATCCGGTCGAGCTGCGTATCCGCAACGAGCCGGACAAGGATCCAAGTTCGGGCCTGGCCTTCTCGGTGCGCGAAGTCGAGAAAGCCTACCGCGACGGCGCGAAGCGGTTTGGCTGGGACCAGCGTGACGCCACCCCCGGTGCGCGGCGCGAGGGCGAGTGGCAGGTCGGGATGGGCGTCGCCACAGCGACCTACCCGTATTACCGCATGCCCGGCGGGGCCGCGCGTATCACGCTGACCCGCGACGGCCGCGCCAAGGTGGAGGTCGCCGCGCACGAGATGGGCATGGGGACTGCGACCACCACAGCGATCGTCGCCGCCGAACGGCTCGGGCTGCCGCTCGATCGCGTCGAAGTCGGCTATGGTGACACCGACATTCCCGGCGCGATCCTGGCGGGCGGCTCGCAGCAGACCGCCGCGATCGGCGCGGCGGTGATCGCCGCGTGGAACGATCTTGTGGCGCAACTGCTCAAGCTGGCGGGCAACGACTCCCCGCTGGCAGGGCTGAAACCCGAGGAGGTCGGGGGGCATGACGGCGGGCTGGGCAAGCTCGACGACGCCACACGTCACGAAAGTTATGGCTCGATCCTGTCTCGCGCGCACTGTAACGAGGTCCGGGCAGAGGCGAACGCCTCGCAGCCGTTGGAGCTGATGCACTGGTCGATGCACTCGCACGGCGCGATGTTCTGCGAAGTGCGCGTCCACGCGGTCACCGGCGAGATAAGGGTCAGCCGCTTCCTCGGCTCGTTCGATTGCGGCCGCATCCTCAACGCGAAGACGGCGGCCAGCCAGTTCCGCGGCGGCATCATCATGGGGCTGGGGCTGGCGCTGATGGAAGAGACGCAATTTGACGAGCGTAACGGCCGCATCATGAACGCGAGCCTTGCCGAGTATCACGTGCCGGTGCATCTCGACGTGCCTGCAATCGACGTGATCTGGACCGACATTCCGGACCCGCACACACCGATGGGCGCGCACGGCATCGGCGAGATCGGCATCACCGGCGTCGGCGCAGCGGTCGCCAACGCGGTGTTCAACGCGACCGGCAAGCGCATTCGCGACCTGCCGATCACCCTGGACAAGCTGATGTAATGGCGTGACGCC
>CAXTVW010000014.1:0-6120 GCA_964247675.1 uncultured Acetobacteraceae bacterium | reverse complement strand
AGCGGCGGCGAGAGAGGCCTGACGCCGGTTCGCCAGCCTCGCCGCGCGTCTCACCCCCCGCAGCGCGCACGAACCCACAATTCCTGCAAACCCAGGTCGGGGGTGACGTGCTCGCGCGTGAAGAAGTGCAGGTCGGCGCGCAGCCAGTCGCGCACGAAATCCGGCGCCCATTCGGCTTGCGGCAAACCCGGCAACACGATCGCGTAAGGGGCGCCCTCGCGGACGTCGATCGAAAGGTCGCTGTTTAGCTGCACCTCTTCAGAGGCGTATCCGTCATCCGGCTTGGGCCGGCTGGGGGGCGAGACGATGCACGGGCTTCGGCCCATGCCGCAGATGCGGAGCATGCGCAACTCGCTGACCACCTTGCCGCCGCGCAGCGCAACGGTTTGGAAGCGATATAGCTCGGCGACCGCGGAGCCGAATGTATCGCGCGGCGGCAGTTCAATGCGAAGCTGGTAGCGGTAGATCGGTGGCGGGCTGCGGGGATCAGGGTGGGCGACGGCGGTAGGCCGGGCCAGGTAGGTGGAACCGATTTGCGAGCAGCCTGCAGCCTGCCCCGCAGATACGCTTCCGAACTGGGCGGCGGCGCCGACCAGCAGCGCCGCAAGCCGCACTGACTGGGGTCGCGAACGCACGGCCTCCATCAAGGCCCAGCCGCGCCAGGTGGAAGCTCGGCCAGGTATACAAGGCGTCAGCCCCAGACCATGTTGTAGTGTTTCCGCAGGTTTGTGCGGTAGTTGCCCGGCCGGACTGATCGACATGGTTGGTGCCGCAAACCGGATGACCTCCGACGTCACAGGGCGCTCTCCTTTCCACGAACGCCAGCCGCACATAGTCGGCGCCGCGCGCTCGGACACGATCCCCATGGCAGTCCACCGGACGTGATATGTAATGAGGTGCATCTGGGGCGCACAATACTTCTCACGGTCGATGGGCCGTTATGCAGACGCTCTCCGCACAAGCGGGCTACTCGCACACTGTGTCGATGAAGGCCCGCAGCGCCGCGGGAACCTGCCGCCGGCCGGGATAGTAGAGGTGAAACCTCGGCTTTACAGGGCACCACTCTTCCAGCACTCGCCGTAGAGCACCGTTCCTGACATGGTCAGCAACGACTTCCTCGAACACGAACGCCAAGCCTACGCCGTGAAGCGCTGCCCGGATCATCAAGGCAGTGTCGTCCACCACCAGCGGGCCGGTGACCTCGAGTTCCAACGCTTCCCCGTTCCGCTCGAACTCCCAGGCATAGCGGGTGCCGTCCGGATACCGCCGCTCGATGCACCGGTGAGCTTGTAGATCGTGTGGCACGAGCGGAGGAGCGTGTGTTGCAAAGTAGGTGGGCGTGCCGACTACCGCAAAGCGGCGCGCCGGTCCCACCGGGCGGGCGATCATCCCCGGCGCCAGGCGCCGGTCGCGGCGGATGCCGGCGTCGAAGCCTTCGGCTACGATGTCCACCAGGCCGTCGAAGCTGACCACATCGAGCCTGATGTCGGGATACGCTGACAGGAAGCGTCCTATCACCGGCTCGATGATCAGCGTGTTCGCAATGCGCGGCACGTTCAGGCGCAGAGACCCCGACGGTTTTCCGCTCGACGCCCGGGCCTCGCCGAGGGCTTCCGCAAGCTCCGAGAGAGCCGGTTCGATCCGTTGCAGCAGATCCATGCCCGCCTGCGTCAAGCCTACGCTGCGGCTCGTGCGATGGAACAGGCGGGTGTCCAACGCTTCCTCCAGGCCGCGGATGACATGGCTGAATGCCGATGCGCTAACCCCCCGCTCGGTGGCTGCGCGGCGGAAACTGCCATGACGTGCGACGGCGACGAACGCCTGCAAGGCGGCAAAGCCGGGTTCGCTCAATGCTGAGCCATCCTTCATCGATCTGATGAGCCGATACGCAATCTGCTCAGCGATCGCAAGCCGGCCCAGGTGGAATGACAGGCTGCGACGCATGTAGCCGATAAGGAGGACGATGATGGCGACAGCATTGCGCGTGGGGATCATTGGGGCGAACCCCGATGGAGGCTGGGCGCGGGAGTCTCACATCCCGGCCATCCAGGGACTGCACGGACTCGAACTGACCGCGGTCGCGGGCAAGACCCAGCAGGCAGCCGATGCCGCCGCCCGTGCCTTCGGCGTCAGCAAAGCTTATGGCGATGTTGCGGGCATGTTCCGGGACCCCGACATCGATCTGGTCACCATCGCGGTGACGCTGCCGGCGCACCAGGACCTTGTTTCGGGTGCCCTGGCGGCGGGCAAGCACGTCTACTGCGAGTACCCCTTGGGACTCGACGTCGAGGAGAGCCGGCGATTGTCGCAAGCGGCGCAGGCGGCCGGCCTGCATGCCGTGATCGGTCTACAAACCCGGGCAAATCACGCTGTCCGCCAAGCCCATAGGCTCCTCGCAGCCGGAGCGATCGGGCGCCCGCTGACCGCGAGCGTGATCTCGGCCACCGCGGGCTTCGGCCCGGTCACCGAGCCCGCTGTTGCCTACACCGAGGATCCCGCGAACGGCGTGACCGTGATCACCATCCAGGCGGCCCATACGCTCGATCTGGCGGTGGCCCTGCTTGGCAGCCTGGAGAGCGTCTCGGCCTTGGCCACCACGCAGTATCCCCGGATAAGGATAGGCGACGGTGATCCCCAACCCCGGCGGACTTATGACCACCTGCTGGTCCAGGCCAGGATGGCCAGTGGGGCGGCGCTTGCCGTCGAAGTGGCCGGTGGACGACCGCCGGAGACGCCGTTCCGCTTCGAGATCGTGGGCGAGACGGGCGTGCTGGAACTGACAGGTGGAGCGCCACGCGGTTTCCAGTCGGGGCGGCTGCGCCTGCTGGTCGATGGAGCGCCGCAGGAGGTGGACGAAGGCGCGCTGGCAGGCTTGCCCGACGCGGCCTTGAACGTCGCCGCGACCTACGCCGATTTGCGCGATGACATCGCTGGTCGCACGTTCACCGCCGTCGGGTTCCCCCACGCCGTCCGCGTTGCGCAGTTGATGCAGGACGTGCTGGCTTCGTCGCAAAGCGGCCTGCGCAGAACACCCTGCAACTGGCCGTTGACGTGATCTGTCCGGTGGCGGCCGTCCGGCCGCGCGCGCGTCCCCGCAAGGCACAATATTTCCTTCCGGCCGGTGCGGAATGCGGCATTTGCAGCAGTCGGTCATGTCCGGACAAACCACCATGCTGAAAATGCGGGGTAGAAAAAGTTTTTTGCTTCTTTTTTTCAAAAAAGAAGGCCTTGCTTGCTTCCGCAGCCAGCCGCCCGTCGCCCCGATAAGCGCAACCGGGCCCCATCATCCCTGTTGCTGACCGTAACCTCGCGGTGAGGCGGAGGCGACACATTGGAATTCGATGCCGGGGCGGCGAGCGAGCTTGCCGAAGGTCAGATGCGCGCCGTGGAAGTCGGCGGCAGGAAGGTGCTGCTGACCAAGCTGGCTGGTGCCTGCCACGCCATAGGCGAGACCTGCCCGCATGCCGGCGGTCCGTTGGGCGAGGGCGTGCTTCGCGGCGACGTTGTGACCTGCCCCTGGCACAAGGCGGCGTTCCGCGTCACCACGGGCGAGCGACTGGAGCCGCCGGCGGTCGACGACCTGCCCCGCTACGCTGTCCGTATCGCGGACGGCCGGATATTGGTGGAGACCGGCGGTGATCCGGCGGCAGCCAGCCCGGCCGCCGCCGGCGACGCGCGACGCATGGTGATCGTCGGCGCAGGCGCCGCCGGTGCGGCCTGCGCCCAGGAGTTGCGCGCGGCGGGCTTTGCCGGCCGGGTGGTTATGATCGGGCAGGAGGACCGTCTGCCTTATGACCGGACAGTGCTCAGCAAATACGCGCTCTCTGGCCTGAAAGGCGGGGAGAAGACGCCGCTCCAGGACGCGGCATTTTACGAACGCCACGCCATAGAGCGTGTGGCGCAGACCGTACGCGCCATCGAGCCGGCAGAGCGCAGGATCACCTTCCAGGACGGCTCCGTGCTGGCCTATGACGCGGCCCTGGTGGCCACCGGCGGCGTGCCCCGCAAGCTGGACGTGCCGGGCGCGGACCTGCCCGGCGTGTTCACCCTGCGCTCGGCCGCCGATGCCGAGGCGATCGCGTCGGCGGCGGCTTCGGCCCGCTCGGTGGTGATTGCGGGATCCGGCTTCATCGCCATGGAGGCGGCCGCCAGCCTGCGCGAGCGTGGCCTGGAGGTGACGGTGGTGGCGCCGCAGGCGGTGCCCTTCGAGCGCCAGCTAGGCCGCGACATAGGCGAGGCGTTCCGGCGCGTGCACGAGAGCGAGGGGATCGTCTTCCGGCTCGGCGACGAGATCACCGCCATCGAGGGCAGGACCCGGGTCGAGCGGGTGCGCCTGAAGAGCGGCGGGCAGCTCGAGACCGGCCTCGTGGTGGTCGGGGTCGGCGTGACGCCAGCGTCGGGCCTGGTGCAAGGCGTGACACCACGCGAGGACGGCGGCCTGCGCGTGGATGCGCATCTGCGCGTGGCGGAGACCCTTTTCGCCGCCGGTGACATCGCCGCCTTTCCGCTGCGCGGCGACGGCCAGACCGTGCGCGTGGAACACTGGCGGGTGGCCGAACAGCACGGCAGGCTAGCCGCGCGCAACATGCTGGGCGGCGCGGAAGCCTATGACGCGGTGCCGTATTTCTGGACCATACACTTCATGAAGCGCCTCGATTATGTCGGGCACGCCGAGCATTGGGACGAGATCGTCATCGACGGCAACCTGCGGGAGCCGCGTTTCGCTTCGTTCTACGTCGAGGGCGGCGTTGTGACGGCAGTGGCAGGCTGGGGCCGCGATCGTCAGATGGCTGCGGCGATCGGCTTGATGACGGAACGCCGGGCCTGGCCCTTAGGCGAGTTGCGGGCTGCGCTGGCGGCTTGGGCGTAGGAAGCAAGGCCTTCTTTTTCGAGAAAAAGAAGCAAAAAGCTTTTGCTTACGACGGCTGCATTGGCGTGCGCGCTGGTTCTGTCCTGTTGCGAGTTGCGGTAGGTGTCTTACCGGAGCGCGGGTTGGAGATGGAGGACGCGCCACGCTTTATGGCGCCGCCGGTTCTGCTCCGGGTGGCTGTGGACTTTCAGGTTTGCAGTGGGATGCTTCCGGCTACCTCGGATGGCACCCGCGAACTCTCGAGAGATAGGCGTGCGCGCAGACATTGAAGGAAGCAGCATCCTCGTCGATCGATCTAATAATTTCCGTTTTCTAATCCGCACGAACTTCATCGATAACCTGCTGAACATATCGCACCAGGATGTCAGGCTGATCGGTCTGGATCTCATGTCCACTGTGTTAAACGTTCGATCCTGCCGTCGATAAAGCCGCAAGATGTTTGTGCCCTTCCCTATGTGAGGCCACGCGGTCACTTCAACGAGCGGCAATGAGCCGAACGTTTTGAGAGCTGAAACAACCCGCTCTCCGTCGACCGGATCGTCATTCTCGATCACAAACAAGCTGTGGAACTCGGATACATTAGCCTGCGGCTAACCGAGACTTCCAAATTGCAGGTCAAGCATACGGGGCAGGATAAATCGGGGTTCGGCAAAGGCGGAAGGAGGAGCTAGGGTCATTTTCACCGTTGATCTCTGCGGCGATGACGTCCCTGCCTTAAGTTGCCAGACGGCCTGTAAGCCGGGTTCTGTCCGCGCCTTGCGGCGTTGGACGACCATTCCTCTGCGACGCGCGTTGCCGCGCGCCTGACGCGACCAACCCGGACGGCGAGGCGGAAACGCCCCCGAACCCGGCATGACCCGTAATCCTGCCGCCCCTATTCGGTCTTGCTCCCGGTGGGGTTTACCCTGCCGCCCCTGTTGCCAGGTGCGCGGTGCGCTCTTACCGCACCGTTTCACCCTTACCCTCGGCCGCGAGGCGTCAGGAGGTTTGTTTTCTGTGGCACTTTCCCTGGGGTCGCCCCCGCCGGCCGTTAGCCGGCACCGTGTTTCCGTGGAGCCCGGACTTTCCTCCAGGGTGTAGCACCCCAGCGGTCGTCCAGCCGTCTGGCGGTGCGGGTTTGGCGGAAAGGGAGTAAGAAAGGAAGGCCTTCTTTTTTGCAAAAAAGAAGCAAAAAACTTTTGCTCCCTGTCGGCGAGTGCTGAAACACCCGCCCCCGTGGCAAAAGTTTTTTGGTCCTTTTTTTCAAAAAA
>CAXTVW010000013.1:42137-50267 GCA_964247675.1 uncultured Acetobacteraceae bacterium | reverse complement strand
TACAATGAGCCGCGATCCGCCTCCTGCTCGAAATCCTCCCGACGGATAGGAGGCCAGCCGCGCTCGGCACCGATCTTCGCGTTCTGGCGCTGGTAATGCGGCCAGATCTCCGCGCGCGCCTGCGCGTCGGTGGCGGCCACGTGTCCGGGCGAGTGCACGCCGATCGCCTGCGCCGGCGTGCCCAGATGGTCGTAGGCACGGTGGTGCAGGTCAACATATTGGCGGAAGCGCGCCGGGTCACCGCCGATGATGGCGAGCATCAGCGGCAGCCCATATCTGGCCGCCCTGACGACGGATTCCGGACTGCCCCCGACACCGACCCAGGTGCGCAGCTTGCCATCCTGCACAGGCGGGAACACCGATTGTTGGTTGAGCGGCGCCCTCATCGAGCCCTGCCACGTCACCGGGCCGCCTTGGCGCAGCGCGGCGAACAGGCCGAGTTTCTCCTCGAACAGCTGCTGGTAGTCCTCAAGCTTGTAGCCGAACAAAGGAAACGATTCGGTGAAGGAGCCGCGCCCCAGGATCACCTCCGCCCGTCCGGAAGATGCGGCATCCAGCGTAGCGAAGCGCTGATAGAGCCGCACGGGATCGTCCGAGCTGAGCACGGTGACAGCCGAGCCGAGCCGGATGCGCGACGTCTGCCCAGCTATCGCTGCCAGCACCATCTCTGGCGAGGAAACGGCGAAGTCGCTGCGGTGGTGTTCACCCACGCCAAAGAAATCGACGCCGACCTGATCCGCCAGCACACCCTCGGCGATGACGTTGCGTATGACCTGCGCATACGGCAGCAAGGCGCCGGCCGCATCCGCGGTCACGTCGCCGAACGTGTCCAGACCGAGCTCTACGGTGTTGTTCATGTTCACCCAGTCTTTAATCAATACGACAGGTTGGGGCTCTGCCCCAAACCACGCTGGGGCCAGTCGGCCCCAGATCCCGGGGCTTCGCCTTAGAAGCTCCGATCAGATTGCCGCGAAGCCCTCGCCCGCCGGTCCTAGCGATCCCGAGACGCTGAACGTATCCACCCGGCCGTGCAATTCCAACGGGTCGATCCCCTTCCCATGCGATACCACCCCTCCGCCAATGATGATCTCGCGCGCCGAGCCGCCTGGCTTGATGCTGAGCGCCGTTGCCGGCAGTTGCTTCTGGACGCCCTTCACCAGCGACGTGCCGACCCCGCCATGCGTCTCAAGTCCGTGCCTCACGGCGATCCGGCCCACCGGCCGGCTAATCTGTATCCCGACGGCACCGTCGGCGCGCGTGACAACACGCTCGAACTCCGCCTCGCGCAACGTGCCGGCATACACGTTGAACCCGCGCGCTCCCACGCCGAACGTCTCGATGATCCCGTCAACCCGTAACAGGCCGAGGTCGCCGAAATTGACGAAGCCGATCGCGCTCTGGCCGAAGGAGGTAATCTTGTCGTCCACCTGCCATCGCTCCACCGTGCCCCAGTTGTCCAGCACCATGTCGTTGGCGCCGTAAGTCGTCACCGAGCCGGCGTTGCGTACGCTGTCCACCCAGGCGCCAGACACGGTGAATACGCCGCCCGAGATACGGTCCGGCGTCCCTGCCGCGATGCCGCCATCGCTGTGGATGTCCCCTGTCTCCAGCCGGCGCACCACCATCCGGCCGCCGCCCGAAATGCCGCCGACGAACACGCCGCTGCCGCGGACCGGCGCTCCAGGCCGTCCCGCGCTAATGCCGGTGAGGTCGGCCGTGATCCGGCTTTGTGGATCGGCTTGCATGTTCCAGATGGTGAACGCCCCTGCGACCACCTCCACGCCGAAACCGCTTGGCCGCTCCTCGAACGCGCGGGCATCGGCCATGACGATGTCGATGTCATGCGCATCGATGTGGCCGCCTTGAACATCGCCCGCCGCCAGCAGCCGAAAATTGCCGGTGATACGCAGAGCGGCGAGTTCGATCCTGCCCAAACCTGCCTGGCCCGTGTCGTTGAACACCGCCCGCCGGTCTGCGTCGGCCACGATCGTCAGATCGCGAACGGTATTGTCGGCGGAAAGCTGTATGCCGTCGGAGCCCGTGACAAAACGCAAGATCGACGATGCACCGTCTCCTCGCAGCGACACTCCCGGGCTAAGCCGCAGGACTGGCAAGCCAGCCAGATCACCTGCGACGTTGATCTCGCCTGTGGCGGTGTTGCCGATCGCGTCGAGCAATTCCTGTGCTGTCGTGACTGTTAGGCCTTGAGTCACCCCGGCACGTCCCGAGAGGCGTTCGTATACGGGAATGAATACGCGGTGCCGGTAAACAATGATCGTGTTGCGTCATAGTAGCTGGTGAGATCACTGGAGCTTTCTACCGGCATCATACAAGCGCCTCGGCTTCCTTTACCGAGACCAATCTGCCGAGCTTGCCGAACTCATGGAGGTCACCGCCCACTTCGATTCGAATAGACTTGTCGATGCCGCCGATAGGCACAGGTGCGAAGCCGCTGGCGGTGATCAGATCAGCGGCCACCCTGCCCGCTTCCGAGTAGTCCGTGGCGTAGAACAACACCGCCAGATCCGGCGATCTGTTGACCCCGGACGCCAACGAGTCCGCACCCAGCGTGCCGAATGCTTTGACAAGCTCCGCACCTTCCGGCAGCAGGCGGGCAATGAGTTCGCCCGATGACTGCTCCTGCGGGATGGTCTTCGCGAACCCGCCTTTGCCGTCGGGCGCAATCGGGTTTGACGGATCGATCACGATCTTGCCCGCCAGGGTCCTGTGGTGGGCGGCAATCACATCCTTTATGGCATCGAAAGAGACGGCGAGCACGATGACGTCAGCCGCGCCGATGGCGTCATCGAGCGGCATCGCTGTGGCGCTGCCGCCCAACTGTTCGGCAAACTGTTCCGCTTTATCCAGCGCTCTATCAGCAACTATGACAGGACGCCCGCCTGCGGTCAGGTTTTTCGCCACTTTGGCGCCGATGTTTCCCAAACCTATGATTGCAGTCTTCATCACTCACCTTTCCAGTCCGTGCAAAACTCTTAAGAGACGTAGAAACGCGTTGAGGCTAATGGCTACCACCGAATTCCTGGATCTCCATCTCTGGATCCTACACAGAAACTTGCCGGCCGGACGAGGTGGACAGTTTGGCGGGCGTTATTAGCGTGTCTAAGCCTTGCATTGACCGGCTGGATGTCGATCGTTTTAACCGCTTGGTGAAGAAAAGCGCGCGACTGAATACGCTGCTTCGTAACACGATTTGCAGGCATATTAGTGCGTAGCTTCTTGTTCTTGCAGCGAATGCGCTCATAATCCTACCGAGAAGCGCGCGTCGTGCCGAAATCATTGTCCAACTTGTGTCGGCGAGAGTACCCACCTAGTGCGCGAGAAGAGTGTCAGCCAGCCGCAGAACGTGGACGCTGTGTTTAGCATTTCGGACGAAGCTGTCGGAGCCGGACTGTCGGACTACCTACATTCGCTAAAAGATAGTTTTGCAATCGTTGGGGCGGCCATAACTGCCAGGCCCGAACTATGAAGCGAACCGAATTACCCGTGTAGCTCGATAGCTTCGATCCCGTTGCCGTGCGTTACCAGCCCGCCTGTGTTGACTATCTTGTGCGCCGACCCGCCCGGCTTCAAGCTGAGGGCGACAGCAGCAAGCTTGGTCACCACCTCTCTGGCGAGGGAAGCAGCTACAGCCCCGTCACCCCGCGACTCAGCTTTGCGACACTGCAAGCATTTGAAGCTGGTCCTGCTGTTCGACGTGTTGGGCCCGAAAGGACGCTTCCGAAGCGTTCGCGGTCGCGCGGCTTGTCAAGAAACGCTCGAATTCAATAGCAGGCAGTGGCCGGCTCACCAGGTAACCTTGCACAAACGTGCAACCCTCCGCGGCAGTGAACGCCAACTGCTCAGCCGTCTCCACGCCTTCCACCGTAGTCGTCATACCCAGACAGGATCCCATGCTGATGATGGCGCGCACGATGGCGGCGCTTTCCGCATCATGCGGCAGCTGCTGCACGAACGACCGGTCGATCTTGATTTTGTCGAATGGGAAGCGTCGCAGGTAGCTCAGGGACGAGTAGCCGGTGCCGAAATCATCCATGGATATGCGCACGCCCTCACCACGCAATTCGTTCAATGTGTTCTGGGTCGCATTCTGATCATCCAGCAACACACCCTCGGTAACCTCCAACTCCAGCCGCTCGGGCGCGAGCCCCGTCTCAGTCAGAATATCACGCACCGTCATCGCCAGATTGCGTTTCCGGAACTGCACCGGAGACAGGTTCACGGCAATGCTCAGATCGTCGGGCCATTGCGCCGCCACCGCACAGGCCGAGCGCAGCACCTTTTCGCCGAGCGGGATGATGAGCCCGGTCTCTTCCGCTAGCGGAATGAAATCGGCGGGCGGGATCATGCCGCGCACAGGATGGTTCCAACGCACGAGCGCCTCGGCCCCGCAGACACGGCCCGACCGGGCCTCGATCAAGGGCTGGAAATGCACTTCGAGCTCGTTCTGGGCCAATGCTTTGCGCAAGGCGATCTCCAGGCCACGGCGGGCCTGCATCTGCGCATTCAGTTCGAGATCGAAGAAGCGGTAGACGCCTTTGCCGTCTGCCTTGGCGGCATACAGCGCCAGGTCGGCGTTGTGCAGCAACACCGAAGGTTCGTCGCCGTCGCGCGGGGCGAGCGCCACACCGACGCTCGCCCCAACATGGACGACCTGCTCGTCGATCGTCATGGGATGACTCATCAGTTCGACGATGCGTCCGGCCAACGCCTTGGCGGCCATCTCGTCACCTGCATCCTGCTGCAGCAAGGCGAACTCGTCGCCGCCAAGGCGCGCGAGGATGTCACCGCTGCGGAGCACCGAGCGGAAGCGCTCGGCCGCGATCCGCAGCACCGCGTCGCCGACGGCGTGGCCGAGAAGATCGTTGACCGGCTTGAGGCGATCAAGGTCTATCATCAGCACAGCAAAGATCTGGTCCCGCTCGCGGCGCGACGCCACCTGCAGTGACAGAAGGTCAAGGAAGCGGCCGCGATTGGCAAGACCGGTCAGGGAATCGTTGTAGGCCAGGCTTTCAAGACGTGCCTCCGTGCGCAGCCGGTCCCGCTGGTCGCGCACGGCCAATACCATCTGCCTTTTGGACCCCAGCACGACTTCGCTGCGGACCACCCGCACCGGAACGGCGGACCCGTCGACGGCCATTAGAATTGCGTCATGCTCCTCATGCTCGATCAGATGCCCAAGATCAAGCTGGGGCAGCAACGCCCGCAATACCGCGCCCTCCAGCCGCGCCGCATCGACGCCGCACATGCGGCCGAGGCTCGCATTGGCCGTGATGACCACCTTGCCATCGGAGATCAACAGACCTTCCATGGCGACCGCGGCCAGCTCCTTCACGCGTTGTCGGTCCCGCCGTAACTGCGCACTGGCCTGCAATGAAAAGCGGAGACCGACAAAAGCCATGCCGAGCAGCCACAAGCTAACGCCGGCCACGACTGGCGCCACAACCGCGGGCGGAACGGAATGGGCGGGCAGAGGCACACGCGGATCGAACACCAGCCGTGCGGCGGCCATGCCCGCGAAATGCAGCAGGGCGATCGCAAGGATCAAGGTGGGCGCCGCCACTTGCCGCAGCAGGCGATGGCGCACGCCCGCCGCCACCATCGCCAGGCCGCAGAGCCCGAGGCTTGCCGGCACCGAGACCAGGATTAAAGCCGGGTTCCAAACGACCCGGCCGGTGACCACGTAACCCGCCTGGCCAAGGTAGTGCAGGGCTGCGATCCCAACGCCAATGACAAGGCCGGCGACGAACCGGCTTGCGGGATCGCGGCGTTGAACCGCAAGCAGCACACCCGCGCCGATCCCCGCAACCCCCGCAAAAAGGGCTTCGGCCGTGAGCATAGGTTCGAACGCCGACGCCATGCCGGGTCGGAACGCCAGTAGACCGATCATGTGTGTTGCCCAGGCCGTGCTGCCTGCCGCGACCACGCTCAACGCGCCCCAGGTCCGCCGTGCGGGCCCGGATGACCGCACCGCGTGGATGGCGAGCGTGAAGGTAGCATACACGCCAGCAATGCACACGGCGGCCGCCAGCAGCAGCAGATTATGGTCGTTCGCCTGAACGACACACGATATGATCGATTGCATCGACCCACCCCGAATGTCCAAGGGCCTGTTTACGCCCTGGGCGTTAACCGCAGGTTGACCAGCACCCCTCGCTGGCCGTGGCTCCGGCCGCCGGTTTGCCAAGCTCGCCCGTGTCGAGGCGCTCAGCCACACGGCGACTACCGGCTGCCAGCCACGCCAAATATTAGGTCGCCGGCCTGAGGCTCAACTCGCACATGGCCGGCCGTCCTCGTCGGCGCCGCTCAGCGCCGAACAGGGGTAGGGAGCGCCATGTCGGCTATAACTTGATAATCAGCAGAAGCCGCGTTCCAGCGAAAGTAACGCGCTTCGTTGGTCAGAACGTTTCTTACCATCAGGTCAGCGTGCCCGGCTTCGAAGTGGTCACCGACGAACAGCCGATTGGCACCTTCAAGGATGTCATGGCTACGGGTCCCGTCGCGATGCCAATCTCCGGCGAGGAAGGTCAGCGAGGCCATTGGGATTGCGAGGACCCGCCGAAGCCTGCCGTCCATAAGCATGTAGACCAGGGTGGCGCCGTGCCAGCCGAAGCCGCCAGCGTAGCCGTCGATCCAAGCGGCGCGCAGGCCGAACGCCGGCTGCCCCGGCGCGAACCGGTAGCCCGTCACCTCCAGGCGGTCGTAGGCGGAGGGCAGAAGGTCCGCCGGATCGTCAGGGACGGGACTTTCAACCGCCTCGGGCGCGTTCGGCAACAGCGACATCCGCCAGTCCACTTGTGGCGTGACAACGACCGGCGGCGCCGACAGCCTCGGCTTGCCGGCCGCGTCGATCTCCACCACCGCCAAGTAGGCGTGGAGCGGCGTGGCGGGCTTGCCACCAGCGCAGCCATCGACCGCCGTCTTGCTGGGCCCGTAGCCGCCTGTACAAACCAGCGCAACGTAGCGGCCCGGCAGCGCGGCCCAGGGCTTGGCCCCGACGAGGCCGACAGGCGCCTTGTCGCCCGGCGGAACGATCAGCGCTGCGAGTGTGGCGGCGGGGACCCCGGGCGGAAGCGTCGAGCCAAGATCGTCCGGCGACGGCTTGCCGTTCATCTGCTCGGCGAAAATCTCCTGGGCCTCAGGCGTCAGCAACGCGCCTGCGCTGGCGGCAAAATTGTGCAAAGGACGCGCTGGCGCCGCACCAGGCGACGCCAAAGCGAAGAAGGCGGAGATTAAGGCCGCGAAAAGCTGAACTCTGCCTGCTTGGGCGTCCGGACGGCCTGCTAGGTGTCGTCCTTGCCGATTTTGCTTTGGAGAAGTCACGATCGACCGGAACAATCACCGCGCATAGCCGGAGCGGGAACGACAGCGGCTAAGCGACGTAGGTGGCGGGTGCGCAAGGCAATGTGGCCTACCCTGGCTAAGGCCGTGCACGTAAGAGCGGGCACGACCAGAATCGCAACGGCTGTAGCCACAACACCTGCTTTCGGCACGAGGCCTCCTGTTCGCGGCTTCGCTTATTTGCCCTGGCGCTGTACCCGAAGTCCATGGCAGAGGTTTCGCTCCGTATCTGGCTTTCAGCTTAGGCCCGGTAGGTTGGACTGTTCTGCTTCTTACTGAAAGCCGTATCTCTGAGTCATACTGCAATACCGGGCAGCGCAAGCCCGAGCGTTGGCGGCGCCCGCGATTACAAAAGTCTGGCTTCAAGACGGTCTTGAAGAGGCTTGGCCGAGCGATCGTCGTCGGACACACTGGCTGTGCATTGAAGGGCTTTGAAATGGCAGGCGTTGCGAGTTTCAGAGTCCTCATCGGCGGCGACGGTAAGCCGGTCCGCTCAAACTCTTCTCAGACTGTACGCGGCCAACTCCACGTTTCCGGAGCGGACTTGCCGAACCCAGAGTATAGCAGCACGAGAGGCTGGTGGGCTGGAGTCCTGATAGCACCAGGACTGACGCCGACGGTTGTCGTGCACAGGGAGACGTCTCTGATCGAAAAGTGGCCGGAGAGCGGACAGGTCGTTCCAGTGAAGGTCACCCTCTCGTCGCCGGTTGTTATCGCGATACTTTGGGACGAAGTCCCGACCCGCGAGGACAAGGCTTTACAAAGGGCGAA
>CAXTVW010000013.1:0-42037 GCA_964247675.1 uncultured Acetobacteraceae bacterium | reverse complement strand
CGATACTTTGGGACGAAGTCCCGACCCGCGAGGACAAGGCTTTACAAAGGGCGAATGTCCTCCTCAAGGGTTTCAAGTTAGACTGATCGAGGCTGAGGCAACGCCACTCTCGCTTTCGTTCTGGGTTGCGCGTGGTGACAACGGGTGAGCCCTACAAGCAGTGTCCCAGTTCTTTTGCAAACAAGCGATCAGCGGTAAGGCTAGCCGATCTCTCTCGAACGCTATCGTTTTCCGAAACCTGTTCCCGATTGACAATCCAAGAAGTGGTCCTTTGCATACGGAACGGCTCCAGCTTGCATGACAAGCGCTTTTCGCGACGAGCCACGAGGTGAGGTGGGCCGTAAGTGGGGTTGCTAAGTTTCAGCGCGCAACCGGCAGTGGTTGTCCGATCCGGGCCGGTTGCATCATCCTCAGCAGCGAACGTCCGAACTCCTTGCGCTTGTTTATGGTCGCGCTTCGGCGGTCGGACCCGGGCAATCATGTGGCGAGCCTCAGCTGCGGGGCGACGAGAAAGCGCAGAGCCAGGAACGCGACGAGGCCAACCGAGCCAGGACAGCACGGCAACGCCGCCGCAAGTCGAAAAGGCGCGGTCGGGAGTTAGCATCCTTCCAGCTCCGGCCGTTCAGGCGATCTGCTGCCGGCCATCGCCGTAGGCCGGCATATCGCGATCAAGATTTCAAAGGCGCCGACAGTCGGGACGGTAGTCGCCGGGGTCTGCGCCACTCACCTCATACGCGTACGAGCAACGGCAAGCCCTGGAGTTCTCGCACGCGATCACGAAGCCGGTTGACGCACCGGCAATCGACCTGCCGAACTGGTTCATCCTCAGGGCTGCTTCATTTTGGCGGTCGCGACCGTCAGCCGGAAGCGACCGCCTTGATCGGTTAGCTACTATGCTCTGCAATCTTCCGCAGAGATTTTGCGGCTGAGACGAGGTTTCCGAGAGCGAGACTCACCTCTTCCCATTTTCTTGTTTTCAGACCGCAATCCGGGTTGACCCAGATTTGCCAATCCTGCAGCCGCCGGCGCGCCAATCCAAGCAGCTCGGTGATCTCCGCGGCATCCGGCACGCGCGGACTGTGGATGTCCCAAATACCCGGACCGATCTCGGCCGGATAGCCAATCGCAGCGCCGGCATTGCCTGATGCAAAAGCATCGAGCAGTTCCATCCGGCTTCGGGTTGTCTCAATCGAGATCGCATCGGCATCCATCGCCGCGATAGCAGGCATGATGTCGTTGAATTCCGCGTAGCACATGTGCGTATGGATGCTGGTGTCGTCGCCGACGGAGCTTGTGGACAGACGGAAGCACGCGACTGCCCAGTCCAGATAGCCGGCCCAGTCGGCACGCCGCAGGGGCAGGCCTTCGCGGAACGCCGGCTCATCCACCTGGATCACGGCGATGCCGGCCGCCTCCAGATCGGACACTTCGTCGCGGATCGCCAGCGCAATCTGACGGCAGACCGCCTCGCGCGGCAGGTCGTCGCGCACGAAGGACCATTGCAGCATCGTCACTGGTCCGGTCAGCATGCCTTTCATCGGCAGCTTGGTACGGGATTGCGCGTACGCCGACCAGCGGACCGTCATAGGAGACGGCCGAGACACGTCGCCCCATACGATTGGCGGCGCCACGCATCTGCTGCCGTAGGATTGAACCCATCCGTGTTGCGTGAAGGCGTAACCCTCGAGTTGCTCGCCGAAATACTTGACCATATCGTTGCGTTCGAATTCGCCATGCACCAGCACGTCAAGGCCGATTTCCTCCTGCCGTCGCACGGCATCATCAATCCAGCCGGCGATGAGGGCGTCATATGCGGGCCCGGTCATCTCCTGCCGCGTCAGCGCGGCGCGGGCGCGGCGAACATCGGCGGTCTGCGGAAATGATCCTATCGTCGTGGTCGGGAACAGGGGAAGGCGCAGCCGGGCCTGTTGCGCCGGGCGCCGCTGGTCGTAGGCGCTGCGCCGGCGCGTCATTTCACCAGTCAAACCGGCGGTTCGCACCGCTACCTCGGCGCGGTGCACGCGCGCACTGGCCCCGCGTGACGCACTCGCTTCATCGCTGGCCCGCAGATGCACCGCGATTGCCGCCTCGCCCTCGTCCAGGGCGCAAGCGAGGATCGCCACCTCCTGAAGCTTCTGCGCGGCAAACGCCAGCCAGCCCTTCAGTTCGGGATCCAACCGCGTCTCCTGCGCCAAGTCGATCGGCACATGCAAAAGGCTGCACGATGGCGCCACCATCAGCTTGCGCACGCCGCGCGACGTCGCAGCGTGGCGCAAGGTAGCGAGGGCGGCGCGTAAATCGGTGCGCCAGACGTTGCGTCCGTTCACGATGCCCAGCGAGAGCCAGCGGTCTCCCGGCAACGCGTGCAGTACCGCGTCGAGCTCGTTCCGACCACGGACAAGATCGATATGCAGGCCCGCGACCGGAAGCGCCGCCGCGATGGCCAGGTTGTCGGCTAGCGGGCCGAAATAGCTCGTCAACAGCACGGGCAAGGAGGTGTCCGCCGCCAAACCGCCATAAGCCTTGCCGAACGCCGCCTGCGCCTTGGCCCTAAGGTCGAGCGCCAAGGCAGGCTCGTCGATCTGCACCCACGCTGCGCCCGCCTCGGCGAGTTCCTGCAACATCTGGGCATAGACGGGAAGCAAGCGATCGAGCAGGTCCAACGGGTCCGATCCGTCGGTGGCCTTTGCCAACAGCAGGAAGCTCACCGGACCCAGCAGCACCGGGCGGGTGCGGGTTGAAAGGAGGGCGGCTTCCCGGAACTGCGCCAGCGGGCGATTGGCGGTGAGTGTGAAGCGCTGCGCGGCAGAAACGCGCGGCACCAGATAGTGGTAGTTGGTGTCGAACCACTTGGTCATTTCCATCGCTGGCAAGCCGGGAGCGATGCCGGCCGATCGTTCGGCATCGGTGCCGCGCGATCCTCGCGCCAGGGCAAAGTAGCTGGCGAGCGACACCGCGCCCTCCGACCAGCCATATCCTGGAGGGACGACGCCAAGCATGCAGGCAGTGTCGAGCACGTGGTCGTAGAGCGAGAAATCGCCCGAGGGCACGTGGCCAATGCCTGAACCAGCTTGCAGCTTCCAGTGCCTGGCACGCAGCGTTCGAGCGACCGTCTCGAGGCCGCCCTCGTCGATCTCGCCGGACCAGAACTGCTCCAAGGCGGCTTTCAGTTCGCGCCTGTGACCGATGCGGGGAAACCCGAGATTGCTCGCAACCGTCATGCGAAACGCCCCCGGAGCATGCGGCCGGTGAGCGAAAACAAGCGTGGGCGAACGCCAGCCAAGCGGCTCGTGCCACTGATGGTAGTGACCATGATCATCGTCTCCAGCCTCCGGTGCACCCCGCCCGGCGGCTCAGTTGGTGCGACGATGGCAGGTCTCCTGGCTCACGGGTCGACGTCTCTGGCCCTACCTTCCCAAACCGTCATCAGGTTCAGTGGCCCACTCCTGGCGAAGTGGACGGGACAGCGGCTCACCGCTGACAGTTGCGGGGGCAGCCGCCGACTTGTCCCCGGACGATATGTCCAGCCAGGACGCACGGCGTTCCCTATTCACCCGCTCGCGCGGGACCATCGACACATAATGATATCTTGATATCTACTCGGACTGCAAGTGGTCAGGAGAAGGGCGGTTAGGCCCAGGGCAAGCGCGTGTCGGTGCGCATGGCGCCCAGCAGCGGCCGCAACGCCGGGTGTGGCCAGATAGCGGTGCAAGCAGGCGTTGCAGCAGACCGCAGCCTAGGCATCGATACAGTGCGACGGGAGCGTGGCGGCCAGCGCGTCCGGCCGCCACGCCGTTTTCATTCCACGCTTGCTGGCCGGGTGCTCCTGCACTGCCGCACTCACAGGTCGATCACCACAACGGCCGAGCCGCCGACGCGCATCATCGCCTCGGGTGGCGCATCAAGCAGAATGCGAACAGGGAAACGCTGCGCGATCCTGACCCAGCTCAGGCTGCGCGGCACGCGCGGCAGACTGGCGCGTTCAGGTACGCGCTCACTCGACTTGAGGCACTGTCTTGGTTCATCACCGACGGGCGACTGGAAGTGGACAACAATATCGCTGAGAACGCGATGCGCGTGATCGCGCTCGGAAGACAGAATTTTCTGTTTGCTGGTTTCGACACCGGCGGAGACCACGCCGCTTCGATCTACACCATCGTCCAGACCGCCAAGCTCTATGGCCTCAGTCCTGAAACCTATCTTCGCGGCACGCTGGCTAGAAGGGTCATCCGATCAGCCGGAATAACGAACTCACGCCGTGGCGCTGTTTATCAGTTGCGATTCGTGTACTCTGATGCCCTATCGCAGTGCCGCAACAATCACAGAGAGGCCGTGAGTGTCAGAAACTGTCTCCTTTAAGATTGACGAAAACGATTTTGCGGCCGTGACGCCATTTGTCGATGGCACTTCGCTGGTCGCCCTCGTTGAAATCTATGAACGGTCGAAAGGATACCTAGATCCTGCCGGAGGATATGGAGGCCTAGTGCCAGCCCACTTCAACTACGGTCCGCTCGACAGGTACCTCACCGGGAAGAACAAAACCGATTATTGGGCAAGCCTGAACGGTATCTATCTTCTCGGCTGCGCTTGCGGCGAAGCTGGCTGCTGGCCGCTCATCACATCGGTCTCTGAACAAGACGACACGGTCATCTGGGACGGGTTCATACAACCGTTCCGGCGAAGCCGCGACTACAGCGAGTTCGGACCTTTTCGGTTTTCCCGCGCGCAATACGAAGATGCCGTGGATGATCTCGTGGCCCGCCTCGACGCCTCCGGAACTCACTCGTCAACTTAACACGGCGCATACCCATTCGCCGACGGTTGAGGCCGGGCGCTTACGTTTCGGTCATATCGGACACCGTGGCTTTGATGGAATGAGCGTTGATAGTGCGTCACGCTCGCGAGTGGATCGTGGTGACCCACTCGGGCAGCGACTTATGCCAATTGACCGCGGCGATGTCTCCAAAGCGGCCTAGGCGCCCTGTTGAACTAGCACGACGAGTGTTCTCGTCCATCGCTGCCCGATAAGCTTGGAGCCTTTAGCCCCGCGAGCTGGGCAACGCCTACCGACGCTACGCTTCCCCAGCTGGTGCTTCCGGGGCAATCTTTTCCTCAACTGGATCGGTCGCAGCCTCTGAAATCTCTGCGGTCTCCGGCGGAGGCTCTTTGGCGCGGTCCCGGGCGGCGCTCAGATAGCCGAACACCAGCGGATCATGGCCCTCGAAAATCAGGTGGTATTCCGCACCCATGGCGGCGTGAGACGCCTGGTCGATCTTGCCGAGCTTCTGAATGACCCAGCCTTCGCCCCGATCGACAGACGCGGGTGGCAGGCTGATGATGTGGCTAGGCGCGCGCTTCTCGTCACGGCCGCGGCCTGGACCACCGCGGCCCCCCTTTCCGCCGCCTTTCCGTTCCCGGCTGTTCATGTCGAACTGCGCCGGCGCGCCCGTTTTGCCCTTGGGCGTATCGGGTGTCTTAGCCATTCAGGCCTCCTACTCAGCCAGGTGAAGCGGCCATCTAGCGGACCCTAGCCGCGCCGCATACAGGTCATTCGGTTCCGCTGACAGCGGTGTGATCGTAACAGATAGCGCCCTTCCATCACGCGCAGCAGGTTCGGCACTTGCACCGCGTCGTCGGCGTGGCCAACCACTGCACACCTGCCCCGCTACCTCCTGCACCAAGATCTGATGAGCTTCACGGTCCGGGTTGAGGGCGAAAACAGCTTTCTACCAACCGGCAGTGTATGTCTGCTTCTTGCCCAAACGATCGCAAAAATCAGGTAGAAGTTACGAATTTCAGGTCCACGGCCAAAGGTCAGCGCAGCGGGCGGAAGCAGTCCCTCACCTCGTTCACGAAGAGAGCCGGCTGTTCCCAGGCGGCGAAATGGCCGCCGCGGTCAAGCTCGTTCCAGTGGATGATGTTTGTAAAGTATCGCTCCGCCCAGGCTCGCGGCGCGCGCGTGGTGTCGCGCGGAAAGATGCTGACGCCGATCGGCAGGCTGATCGGGTGCGCCATGGTGGCGTCCTTGAAGCTTTCCCAATACAGCCGGGCGGACGAAGTCGCCGCGTTCGGCAGCCAATACAGCATGATGTTGTCCAGCATCTCGTCCATGCTGAACAGCTGCTCCGGCGTGCCTGCGTTATCGGTCCAGGCGTGAAGCTTCTCGTAGATCCAGGCCGCTTGCCCCGCGGGTGAGTCGGCCAGGCCGTAGCCCAGCGTCTGCGGCCGCGTCGCCTGCTGCCGTGCGTAGGCGGACTCGGTCGTGCTGAAGCGCTTCATGGCGGCGAAGGTGGCTTTGGCATCGGCAGCCGGGCTGTGCTCGTCACCAGGCTGCGGCGGGATGGTGAGCATATTGAGGTGCACCGCGCGGCATCCCGGCGGATTGTGCGCCGCAAGCGCCGCCGTGATTACCGCGCCCCAATCGCCGCCTTGCGCCATCCAGTCGGCGTAGCCGAGGCGGCCCATCAGCACGGCCCAGGCCCGCGCGATGCGGTCGACGGTCCAGCCCGCCGATTCGGGTTTGTCGGAAAAGCCGTAGCCCGGCAGCGACGGCAACACGAGGTGGAACGCGTCCCGCCGGTCGCCGCCATGAGCGGCCGGGTCGGTGAGTGGGCCGACTACCTTGTGGAACTCCATGACCGAGCCGGGCCAGCCATGGGTCATCAGCAGCGGCATGGCATCCGGCTCGGACGAGCGGATGTGGAGGAAGTGGATGCCCAGCCCGTCCAGCACCGTGCGATGCTGGCCCCAGCCGTTGAGCAGGGCCTCGCAGCGGCGCCAGTCGTAGCCGTCCTGCCAATAGGCACACAGCGCCTGCACCTGGGCGAGCGGGGCACCCTGGCTCCAATCCCCGACCGTCTCGGCCTCGGGCCAGCGCGTCTGGGCCAGGCGGCGGCGCAGACTGTCCAGAGCCGCCTGCGGAATGGCGAGGCGGAACGGCTCGATCGTGTCAGCCATGGCTGCTCCCATCATGCGGCGGCCTGTGATGCCAGGGGGTTGAGGTATTCCCGCCACAAAGCGATGCGGCCGTCCCGCAGCATCACGACGGCAACGTAGCGCTGACGGAACTGCGTGCCGCTATTCTCCAGATGCACCGTGCCGTCATACTCCAGCACGATCGTGGCGCCATCCTGTGCCGGATAGGCCGCCACCAGGCTGAAATCGGCGAGCCGAATGACGCCCGACAGCGTGCCGAGATAGCCGGCGATCGCCGGCCCCTCCCAGCGGCTCGGGCTGCCGGGAGAGACGTACGGCGTCTCCAGCACGCCATCCTGGCAGAACAGGTCGAGGTAGTCGGCCACGCCCGGCGAAAGCCTGGCGCCGAGCGCAGTCACCATCAGGTCTTTTGCGGCATCGAGGAAGGGAAGGCGCATGCTCTCTCCGACAAGGGTTCTTCAGGGCGGTAGAAGGCGGGCTCAGGCGAACGCGATGACGATCTTGCCGAACAGGTCGGACGCTTGTGCCGCATAGGCATCCCGAACGCGGTCGAATCCAAACCGGGCGCCAATTACGGGTCGGATCGCGTGCCTGTCCACAACCGCGGCCAGATCGCGATACATGGAGGCGCTGCCGACCGAGATCGCGAATGCGCGTGGCCTTGCCGTTCAGCAAGGCGGCGTCGAGTATCAGCACACGGGAGCCCACCGTGATCGGGTGATCGCTGCACAGCGCGTTCCAGGCGGTCACCGCTACGCAGGGTCGTGTCGCCGCCTCCGCGTCGGTGAGGGTGTCCGGCACTTTCGCGACCCGGTCGGCAGGCAGCACGACGGAACTCGGCGAGGACACCGTCCTCGTCCAAGGCGCCGAGCCCGAGCTTAAGCGCAGGCTTCGAACAGCGACGCCGGCCCGCGATGCTGCACCTGTTCCAGGTCACCGCGCAGGATGCCTGCTAGGTTGACGACGCCGTCCACGCCGGTCAGGCGCGATAGCAAATCCGCCGCTGCGTCGCGAGCGAGGTCAGCCTGGACGACCCCACATCCAGGAAAGAGGCGCCGCAGTGCGGCCACCTGACGCCTGGCGGGAATGACTTCGTGGCCGGCCTCAAGCAACGCCGTCACCACCCGCCGTCCAATGAAGCCGTTGCGCCGACGACCAGGATCCGCATCACGCAGGGTCTCCGAACGTCACCGGCCGGAACAGCCAGACGACTGCCTTGCCGATGCCGACCAGCACCAGCACCGGAATGCCGATGAAGACGGCACCGCCGATCAGGACGAGTATGATCACCACACCGACGACCAGGCCGATGCACAAAGCGATATGAAGGGCCGCCAGCCAGTCCACCCACCCCATGCGTCCCACCATGGCGGCCACAACGGCCGCCTCGCTGGTGAGGAGGATCCTGCTCCCGCGCATGGCGCCTACTCCGTCGCGGCGTCGGTCGGGCGCGCAACGCCCTCCCGGCTGATGATGTCGGCGCGGTGCTGAGCCAGCGCACGGCTGGGCGCGCTGAGCATCACGGCGGCGCCCATGACCAGGAAGGCGCCGATCACCCCGAAGGAGACGAGGTAGACCGCCCGGCGCACGAAGTCCGCCATGTTGGTGGCCCCGCCGGCGGCGGTGAACACCAGGAAGAGCGGCCCCATCACCAGAAGCACGGCGGCAAAGGTGGTCCAGAAGCGCGCGCCGACATCGGTGCCGCAAACCAGTTGCAACACGCCGAACAGCGGCTTGCGGATGATAAGGGCGACGATGCTGGTCAGGCTCAGGGTGAGCAGGGCGGCCAGGATGAGCTGCAGCCAGTCGACGGCCAGTGTGGGGTCGTTTGAAAGGGTGGACATTGTGTGGTGCTCCTCTGTTTGAACACCACGCTCATCGCAGGCTTCGTGCCACGAGGGGTCACTTCCCAACCCATTGATCTTGCTTGTCGGCAACGTCAACCCTGCCAATGGTGCGGACAATCCGACGACGCGTCCTGTCAACGATGTTTACAGATAGCCGCGGTCGGCATCAGGATGGGAGCCGGTTCGCTGAATTGTCTTCTCGAGAATCGTACGCCTGATGGCCATCCACATCGCCCTTGCCCTCTCCCTCGCAGGCAGCCTCGGTCTGGCGCTACTCCTGCTCGCCTGGTCCGATGCGGTGACCGGTGCGCGTCTGCTTGTGGCCTTCCTGTGCGGCGTCGCGGTGTGGGTCGCCGGCAACGAGCTGCCGACCTGGCTTGGCCCGGAACTCGAACGGCCGGGTTTGATGCTGCTGGCGACAGCGGCACTGACATCCGCCGTGTTTTTCCACTTCGCGCTCGTCTTTACCGGGGCGCGTCCCTCCCGGCCGGTGCTTGGCGCCGTCTACGGCATCGGGCTGGCAGCCATGCTGCTCTCTGTCGCCATTCCCTCAGGCAGCTTCCGCCCGTTTGCGGGTGTCGCGCGCATGGCGGTGCCGAACACCGCGGGCTGGATCACCAGCGCGGTCTGGGCGCTGCTGGCGGGCGCCGGGCAGGCCGTGCTGCTGCAGGCGTTCTTCCGCCGGCAAGGGCTGGAGCGGCGGCAGATCGCCGCGGTGACCGGCTCCAGCGCCTGGGGCCTTCTCTGCATGTCCGGCTACGGCTTCGCGGCGCTACGGCTGCCCGCCTATCCCTGGCCGCTGCTGCTGCTGCCGGCCTACCCCGTGATCCTGGTCTACGGCATCCTGCGCTACCGCGTGTTCGTGGCCAATGCGTGGGCGCGCCGCGCGGTCGCCTGGACGCTGCTTACGGGCTGCGCGCTGCTGGTGGTGGCGACCGTCCCGTTGCTGCCGCTGCCGGGTTTGGCGGGCCGCGCGGTCAGCGGCGTGCTGGTGGTGCTGTGCTGCCTCGCGTTGGCCGGGCCAGCCCGCCGGCTGGCCGAAGGGCTGGTCTATCCCGGTGGCACGGTGTCGCCGGAAGATCTGACTGCCTGGCGAAGCGCGCTGGACGCGCCGGACACGCCGGACGGGTTGGCAGTATGCGCAAGCGGGTTGCTGTCGTCCCGTCTCGGCCTCGCCGTGGGCGTGGTTGTCGGGCCGGAGATGCCGCCTTTGCCCGGCCTGGCATGCCGTCGCGCGGACCAGGGCTGGCAGACCGGCCTGATCGGCTGGGAGGCGGCACCGCCCGGCCCGCGACGGGTGGCCGCATTGTTCGGCAGCGTGCTTGCCGAAGCTGCCACCCGGCTCGGACGCGCCGGCCAGCTTGCCGAGCGCGAGCGGGCGCGCCAGACCCAGGCGCGGCTGGCCGAACTCGGGCAGCTCGCGGCAGCCGTGGCGCATGACGTGCGCAACCCGCTGAACATCATCGGCATGGCAGCCGCCGGCGCCGACCCGGAGATACGCCAGGAGATACGCACCCAGGTGGACCGCATCGCCCACCTCTCCGGCGACCTGCTGGACTATGCCAAGCCGTGGCAACTCGCCTGTGTCCCGCTCGATTTGGCCGAGCAGGCCCGCTCAGCCGTGCGGCGCTTCCCGCAGACCGAGATCGGCACTGGCCTCGACAGGACGCTGGCCGTGGTGGCTGACCCGCGCCGGCTGGACCAGGTGCTCACCAACCTGCTGCAGAACGCCCATGCCGCCGGTGCCCGTGTCGCCATTGAGGCGGAGACCTGCCGGGACGGCGTTCGCCTGCATGTGTGCGACGATGGCGCCGGCATTCCCGCTGACCTGCGCCAGCGTGTGTTCGAGCCGTTCGCCTCGCGCAGCCCCGGCGGCACCGGCCTGGGTCTGGCCATCGTAGCGCGCATCATGGCCGCGCATGGCGGCACGGCTTCGGTGACCGAACGCCCGGGTTGGACCACCTGCCTGACGCTGAGCTTCCCGCATGGTGGCGCATGAGCACGCAGGGCCATGTTTTGCTTGTCGATGACGAGCCGGCCTTCCAGCGTCTGGGCGGCGCCTTCCTGCGCGCGGCCGGCCACCGCGTCACCACCGCCGGCGATGCGCCGTCCGCGTTGGCCGCAGCCAGCGCGGATCCGCCGGATTTGGTGCTGCTCGACCTGGCGATGCCGCCGCGCTTCGTGCCGGAAGACGGCTTGGAGCTGATCGCGCGCTTCAGTCCGGCCCAGGTGATCGTGCTGACCGGCCACGCCGATCATGCGCTGGCCCTGCGCGCGGCCGAACTTGGCGCCTGGGATTTCCTGGCCAAGCCGGCGGACCCGGAGATGCTCGGATTTGTCGTTGCGCGCGCCCTGCGCAAGGCGGCACTGGAGGCCGAGCTGCGAGGGCTCCGGCAGCGCGAGGGCAGCGACGATCTGGGCCTGCTAGGCCGCTCGCCGGCGATTGCGCGGCTGCGCGACATGGTGCGCCGCCTCGGGCCGGCCAGCATCCCGGTGCTGGTGCTGGGTCCGACAGGGACCGGCAAGGAGCTGGTGGCCCGTGCCCTGCACGCATGCAGCCCGCGCCAGGCCGGGCCGTTCGTGCCGGTGCATTGCGGCGCGCTGCCGGCCGAGCTGCTGGAAAGCGAGCTGTTCGGCCACCTGAAAGGCAGCTTCACCGGCGCCCATCGCGACCAGCCGGGCCTGGTGGAGACGGCGCATCGCGGCACGCTGTTCCTCGACGAGGTGGGCGAGATGCCGCCGCCCATGCAGGTGAAGCTGCTGCGCTTCCTGCAGGAGGGCACGTTCGTGCCGGTAGGCGGACGGGTGCAGAAACGCGCCGACGTGCGCATCGTGGCCGCCACGCATCGCGACCTGGACGGCATGGTTGCCGACGGTAGCTTCCGGGAGGATTTCTATTACCGCCTGCGCGGCATGGTGCTGCGCACGCCGTCGCTGGCCGAGCGGCCGGAGGACGTGACGCTGCTTGCCGCGCGTTTCCTGCGCCAGGCGGCACCGCGCGCGCGCCTGGCCGGCGATGCGCTCGCCTACCTCGCCGCCCGCGCGTGGCCGGGCAACGTGCGGGAGCTGCGATCCTTGATGGAGACCGCCGGCGCGCTGGCACCCCCTGGCGCCGAGGCCGTGGATGCGGCCCTGCTGCGCTTTGCGGCCGGCGAGAATGAGATGGCCAGCCCACAAGCGGCAGTTACGACGGGCCTGCTGAATACCGCGGTGGCCGAACTGGAAACGCGCATGCTGCGCGAGACGATGGCGGCCACCGGCGGCAACCAGTCCGAGGCGGCGCGCCGGCTGGGGTTGTCGCGCATGGGGCTGATCAAGAAACTCGGCAGGCTCGGGTTGCGCGAAGCTTCGAAGGGCGGTCAGGAACACGACGCTGCTCTTTGACCTAACCACCGCTGCGGCGGCGCCAAGTCGTGCTCAAAGCCAGCGAAGCGGAGGAGCGCAGTCAGAGCGACATACGTCTTCCCGCAGGCTTGAAGCAGGGCATCGAGAGAAACTCGGCTGCCGCGAACGAGCTCGGTAGTACGAAGACTAGCAACGCCGTTTATACGCGGCAGCAAACTGTCAGCTTTACCGGCTCGCCACGCTCGGCAAACGATTGTAAAAACTCTGTCCGTAGGCTTCGTCCGGAGTTGATCGGACGGCTTCATCCAACGCGAATGCGTCTGGTCCAACCAGGATTCGCCATCTACCGTCCAGAACGCCGCTGACAATAATTTCGGCGGCTTGTTCGGGCGTAAGCCCTTTGTTGCGGAAAGCTTCTGCGCGCTGCAGGATCTCCGGACTTAAGCCGTCGCTGTCACCCTGGGCAAACTCCGAGACTGTGTTATGAACTATCGAGGTGCCGATATGACCAGGCATGACGAGGCTGACCGCAACATGGGGAGCATGCATGCGTAGGTCGCCAATGAGGGCTTCGGTAAAGCCCTTCACGGCAAACTTCGCCGCGCTGTAGGCTGTGTGCGCTGTTTCGGGTCCGAGAGAAGCCCAAAACCCGTTGACTGAGCTTATGTTGACGAGGTTTGCTTCCGGCGCGCGTATCAGGCTGGCGAGAAAGACACGTGTGGTGCGGTAGACGCCGCCCCAGCAAATGTCGAAGGTTCGCTCCCATTCCTGACGTGGGCCGGCCACGAAGCTTCCGCCGCCACCCAGGCCGGCGTTGTTGAACAGCAGGTGCACATGATCGATCTGGTGACGTTTTTCCGTATCGGTCCGGAACTCCAGCATTTGCTGCTCGTCGGTAACGTCGGCAACGAAGGTCGTGATCACCACGCCATCAGCAGCTTCTGCCAGCGCCAGATCGCGCGTCTCCGTAAGGGTGGCATTGCGAAGGTCGCAGACGGCGACGCTGCAGCCCAGTCTGGCAAGCCGGCACGCTAAAGCCCGGCCTATGCCGCTTCCGCCGCCGGTGACCACAGCGATCTTGCCTCGAAGCTCGCGCATGACGTCTCCTCATAGCTGCCAATGCAGTGTAGCTGCGAATGTCAGCGCATCTGAGCCAGAGCGTAACGGCTCACCTACGCGATTTGGCATCTTTTCAATGCGCTTTGCAATGACGCTTATAACCCTGAATTAAAGAATTTGAGCTATAGGTATGGCTAGAGAGGCGCCGCTTCCGGTTCCCGCGCGGCGCCGTTGCCCGGCGCCGATGCAGGATCATCGAACAGGCCGTCGGACAGGGTCGACGCATACATCCGGACCGCGTCACCGCAAGGCAAGGCGCGAGCCCAGTCACGCAGATCGTAGGCCGCGTTGAGTGTGGACAGCAGTACCTGGCTGGTGATCATCGGATCGACCGGGCGGATGGACCCATCGATGATCCCGTCCATCAGCATGCCGGCAAAACGCAGCGCCAGGCGGTTCGAGCGTTCGACAACCCGAGTGCGAAGTTCGCTGGGGAGCGCCTGCAGCGCCGTCGTCCGCAGGAGGGGCCACTCGCCGGCGAACTGCACGTCCAGCAGCATTGCTATGCACGCGGCAAGCCGCTGCCACTGGCTGCCGCCCGATTGCAATGCCAGGCGCTGGGCACGCGAGACACGCTGGTAACTGCGGTGGAAACATTCGAGCACCAGGTCGTCTTTCGCATCGAGATGGTGGTAGAAGCTGCCCTTTGTCACATTGAGCTCGGCCACGACGCGATCGACGGATGCGCCGCGGTATCCCCGCTGGTTCACCAGCCGAGTAGCCGCGCGAAGGAAGTTGCCGCGACTGCTATCCACCGCGAGGTCGTTTAAGGTGTCGAGGGGCGCGTGGGGTGCATCCATCCACAAACCCCTCTCCCGGGCTATCCCGTTCGACAACATCTCGAACAGCCGGAGGCGCACACGATCGAAGTCACTCACGGAGTAGTGGTGTATCCACGCCGGAAGCCAAAAGACGGTCTCGGCCAGCACCTGCGCCCGGGCGACGTGCAACGCCCGTCGCGCCTGATCGTCGAGGGGGCCGAAGAAGGCGCATATGCGGCGGAAGATCGCCGCGTAATGTTTCACCAGCGGCGCGCGGATCGGTTCGTCGAGGGTCCTGATGTCGGAAAGCACGGCGAGATCGCGCTCCTCCCCGCGCAGCACACGCGCGCGCAGATCGAAATGCAGCTGCAGAAACATTGCTACCCGTGCTCGCGGGTCGGGCGCCGAACCGGCTTCCACCGTCATCGTTTCAAGCCGCCCAAGCGTGTGCTCGAACACCGCAGCGGCGAGTTGCTCCTTCAGGCGGAAATAATAGGTGATGCTAGTCGTAGTCAGGTCCACGGACCGGGCGACCTCGGCGAAGGTCATCCCCGCCAGCCCGCGCTGGTTGAGCAACACGGTCGCTGCATCAAGGATCAGGTCTCGCTTGCGTTGGAAACCCGCCGAGCTATCGGGTTTGCCGCCGCGGCGCGGAACCGTTGTGCCTATCGGCTTGGCGTTGCTAGTGCGCGGCATACCGATCGAATATGCCCTAACCGCCAGGCAAACGCCATCACTGGACTTTGCACGGTCGCGGCCGGCGTCGCTGCGTTCCTGATGCTCGACCGAATGGACGGTATGGCTAGCAAGCTGCCGTTGAGAGCCAGGGCGCGCCGCCTATCCGTGTCCCGACTGCCTGCTCTGCCGGTAAGCGCGTGCAGCGCAACATCCTCGCCTGGCAGATAGCCGCACGGTCTGTGGCCGTTCCGTCCGTCCAACTGTGAGGCGTGCTGTCCCGCGCCTGCACGAAACAGGACTTCTCTTCCGTTCCTCAAACGCGCACTGGCAAGGTCTGACCGGACAGCACCGTCACCGCCGATTGCGCGTAATTTGAAAGCGAGGTATGGGAAACCTCGACAAGCGGCGGAGCGTTGGCAAGAGATGAACGGCGAACCGATCACCGTGGAGAGCGGAACAGATAACGCGCTTGGCTTCGATCCTGAGGCGCTACGCGCGAAGTATCGCCGCGAGCGGGACAAGAGGCTGCGCGAAGACGGGATCGGCCAGTACACAGCGGTGAATGGCGGCCTCGCTCACTTCCTCGACGATCCCTACGCCGGCCAGGTCGCCGAACGGGCGCCCTCAACCGACGAGGTCGAAGTGCTGGTGGTCGGCGGTGGGTTTGGCGGCCTGCTGGCAGGGGCTCGCCTTCGCCAGGCTGGCGTGCAGGACGTCAGGATCATCGACAAGGCGGGAGATTTCGGCGGCACCTGGTATTGGAACCGCTACCCCGGCGCTGCCTGCGACATCGAGAGCTACGTCTACATGCCGTTGCTCGAAGAGACCGGCTTCGTGCCGACGCAGAAATACGCGGCGGGAAAAGAGATCCTCGATTACAGCCGGCAACTGGCCCGCCATTTCCACCTGGAACGGTCCGCAATCCTGCACACCGAGGTGACAGACCTGCGCTGGGATGAGGAGGCGCGGCGCTGGATCGTCTCGACGAACCGTGGCGACGCGTTGCGCGCGCGCTTCGTCGTCATGTCTGCGGGGCCGCTGCACCGGCCGAAGCTGCCTGGCATCGCGGGCCTGCAAGATTTTAAAGGCCACAGCTTCCACACCAGCCGGTGGGATTACGCCTACACAGGTGGTGACCAGTCTGGCGCGCTCACCGGGCTCAGGGACAAGCGCGTCGGCATCATCGGCACCGGGGCCACCGCTGTACAATGCGTGCCTTACCTTGGAGAGTGGGCCAAGAGCCTTTACGTGTTCCAGCGCACGCCGTCCTCCATCGATGTGCGCAACAACAAGCCGACCGAACTGTCCTGGGCATCCGGCCTGCAGCCGGGCTGGCAGCAGAACCGGATGAACAACTTCAACATCCTGGTGTCCGGCGGCCACCAGGACGAGGATCTCGTCGCTGACGGCTGGACGGACATCATCCGCTCGCTGGGCGCACTCGCACGGGCACGAGCCACGTCAAGTAGCGGCGACACCGGGCCGGCCGAGTTGGTGCAGCTCGCCGATTTCAAGAAGATGGAGCAGGTGCGTGCGCGGGTGGACCAGATCGTGTCCGATCCGGTGACCGCGGAGGCGCTGAAACCCTACTACAACCAATTCTGCAAGCGCCCGTGCTTCCACGACGATTATTTGGAGACTTTCAACCGTCCAAACGTGACGCTGGTGGACACCCAGGGCATGGGAGTCGAACGCATCACGTCGGACGGCGTGGTGGCCGGCGGGACCGAGTACCCGCTTGATTGCCTGATCTTCGCAACCGGTTTCGAGGTCTCCACCGGTTACACCCAGCGGGCCGGTACCAACCTTACCGGACGCGGCGGCGTGGGCCTGATGGAGAGATGGGCCGATGGCATGCTGTCGTTACACGGATTGCACGTGCCGGACTTTCCGAACTGCTACATCTTGGGGATTTCGCAGGCCGGTTTCACCGCCAGCTATCCGCACGCGCTGAACGAACAGTCCAAGCACGTCGCCTACGTCATTGCGCAGACGCAGCGCGCGGGTGCCACGACGGCGGAGGCGACCGAGACGGCGGCGCTCGCCTGGCGGCAAACCATTCTGGATCTTGCCGTGGATCGCAGGAAGTTCCTAGAGGAGTGCACGCCCGGCTACTACAACAGCGAGGGCAAGATCTCGCCGTTGGCCGCCAGCTACGCACCCTACGGCGCCGGCTCGATGGCCTATTTCCAGGTGCTGGAGGATTGGCGAAACCGCGGCGATATGCAGGGTATGGCGTTACAGCAGGCGAACTGACGGGCAAGGCAAGCGGTTCTTTTTGAATAGAAGAACCAAAAAACGCATACGCTGCAAAAACCTCCGCGACAGCAGGACCAAAAGTCTTTTGCTTCTTTTCTTCAGAAAAGAAGGCCTTGCTTGCTGTCCTTTTAGGCCACAGACGCACAACAAGAGGCTGGCATGGATTTCACGCTTTCCGAACGCGAAACGCACTTCCGAGACCTGGTCAGTACGTTCATCGAAGAGCGTATCAGGCCGCGTCACGCCGACTACATCGCACAGCTTCAGGAGGGCGACCGCTGGAAGGTGTTGCCGGTCATCGAGGAGCTGAAACCGGCTGCGCGCGCGGCGGGGCTGTGGAACCTGTTCATGCCGCCGCATTCCGGCCGTCCCCAGGTTGACGACAGTTTCGCGTTCGAGGGCACACAGCTCAGCAACCTCGAATACGCGCTCTGCGCCGAGGAGATGGGCCGGCTCGGCTGGTCAGCGGAGGTGTTCAACTGCTCGGCGCCCGACACCGGCAACATGGAGGTGCTGCACCGCTACGGCACGCGCGCGCAGAAGGACCGCTGGCTGAAGCCGCTGATGGATGGCGAGATCCGTTCCGCCTTCCTGATGACGGAGCCGGACGTCGCGTCCTCGGACGCCACCAACATCCAGACTTCCATCGTGCGCGACGGCGACGAGTACGTGATCAACGGCCGTAAATGGTGGTCGTCCGGCACCGGCGACCCGCGCTGCAAGATCGCCATCGTGATGGGCAAGTCCGACCCCGGCGGCTCGCGTCACGGCAGCCAAAGCCAGGTGCTCGTTCCGCTGGACGCGCCGGGTGTCAGCATCAAGCGTATGCTGTCGGTCTACGGCTACGACCACGCGCCGCACGGCCACGGCGAGGTGGTGCTGGAAAACGTCCGCGTACCGGCGGAAAGCATCATCCTCGGCGAGGGCCGCGGCTTCGAGATCGCCCAAGGCCGGCTCGGGCCGGGACGCATCCACCACTGCATGCGCACCATCGGCGTGGCCGAAGTGGCGCTGGAGGCGATGGCCAAACGTCTCGTCTCACGCATTGCTTTCGGCAAACGCATCTCGGACCACAGCGTGTGGGAGGAACGCATCGCGCGCGCCCGCATCGACATCGAGATGAGTCGGCTGCTCTGCCTCAAGGCGGCCGACATGATGGACCGCGCCGGCAACAAATCCGCGCGCAACGAGATCGCGATGATCAAGGTCCAGGCGCCCGCCATGGCGCTGAAGATACTGGACGACGCAGTGCAGGCGCATGGCGGCGGCGGCGTGTCGGGCGACCACGGGCTCGCGCATGCCTGGGCCGGCATACGCACGCTGCGTCTGGCGGACGGGCCGGACGAGGTGCACGAGCGATCGATCGCGCGCGCTGAGTTCGGCAAATACGAGGAGTATAAAGCGGAGCGACCGAACCGGGAGCCGCAGGCAGTGGCGATCTGACAGCCGAGGCATCCAGAGGAGCAAGTGGCCGATTGTTGACGTAGCTTAGGCTTTTGTTGCCGTAAGCGTGCAAACCGGAAGCATTTCGTCAGCCGTCCGCGACAGCGGTGATGAAAGCCTTTTGCCTCCTGTCTCGAAAGAGAAAGCCTTTGCTTCTCCTCGATCGCTAAGCCTAGTACCCCGCCAGTCTCGCCAGCCGGTCCGCGTGGTAGTCCGCGTCGCCGAACATCTCGGCCGCCACGCGCTGGCGCTTCATGTAGAAGCCGACGTCGTACTCGTCCGTCATGCCCATGCCGCCGTGCATCTGCACGCCTTCCTGCACTGCCAGCGCGGTGGCCATGCCCGCCATCGCCTTGGCCACCATGACCGCGCGCTCGGCCGCCGCATCGCCTGCGTCAAGCAGTTGCTGCGCCTTCAACACCGCGGCGCGTGCCACCTCCATCTCCGCGTAGAGGTGGGCTGCACGGTGCTGCAGCGCCTGGAAGCTGCCGATCGCCTGGCCGAATTGCCGCCTCTGCTTGAGGTATCCAACGGTCATGTCCATCACGCCGCCGCCGACGCCGAGCAGTTCGGCGGCGGCCCCTGCCCGCAGCGCGGCCAGCGTGCGCGACAGGCTCGGGCGGCCGCCATCCACCTCGCCGATCACCGCGTCGGCGTCCACCTCGACTCCGTCGAAGCGCAGCCGCGCGGCCAGACTGGCGTCGGCCAGGCGCTCGGCGTCCGCGGTGAAGCTCGCCGCATTCTTCTCGACCGCGAAAAGGGTGATGCCCTCCGCGTCGCCGGTCTCCCCCGAGGTGCGGGCGGCCACAACGACCAGGTCGGCCACGTGGCCATGCGCCACGAAGCGCTTTTCGCCGGTAAGCTTGAAGCCGTTGCCGTGACGCTCGGCCCGCAGCGCCACCCGTTCCGGCCGGTGTCGGGTGGTCTCGTCGATGGCCAGCGCCGCCACGGCCTCGCCGCTTGCGATTGCCGGCAGCCAGCGCTGCCGTTGCCCGGCAGAGCCTTGCGCGAGCGCGGTGACCGCGCCCACCGCGGTGGCCAGGAACGGCGAGGGCGTCAGGTTGCGGCCGATCTCCTCCAGCACTACGCCGGCCTCGACATGCCCGAGCCCGAGCCCGCCATCGGCTTCGGGCACCAGGATGCCGGTGAACCCCATTTCGGCGAAGCGCCGCCATAGGCTGGGTGAGAAGCCGGTAGGGTCGGCCGCGTCGCGCAGCGCGCGCATGTGGCTGACCGGCGCCTGCTCGGCCATGAACGGCCGCGCGGTGTCGCGCAGCATGGTCTGCTCGTCGGAGAGGAACAGCGTCATGCGTCAGGCTCCCGGCAGTTCCAGAATGCGCTTGGCGACGATGTTGAGCTGGATTTCCGACGTGCCGCCCTCGATGGAGTTGGCCTTTGTGCGGAGCCAGGCGCGCGATGCGGCGCCGTTGCCGGACCGCTCGCTCTGCCATTCCAGCGCGTCCGACCCGCCGGCCGCCATCGACAGTTCGTGGCGCTGCTTGTTCAACTCGGTGCCGAAATACTTCATCATCGAGGGCTGGGCGGGGTGCGCCCGGTGGGCCTTCAACTCGTCCACGAAGCGTTCCGACATCGCCCGGAAGGCTGCCGCGCGCACCTCGAACAGGGCGATGCGCGCGCGCAGGACGGGATCGTCCAGCCGGCCGTCCGGCTCGGTGCCGAGTTTGCGTGCGGCGATCTGCCCGAGCGAGGTCTCGCCGTGGCCCAGCCCCATGCCGGAGATCATCTCGCGCTCGTGGCCGAGCAGGTATTTCGCCACCTCCCAGCCGCGGTTCAGTGCTCCGAGAAGGTTGGATTTAGGCACGGCCACGTCGGTGAAGAACGTCTCGCAGAAGGGGGAATAGCCGGAGATCAGCAGGATCGGCTTGGTCGAGACGCCGGGCGAGTCCATGTCGAACAGCAGGAAGCTGATGCCGCCCTGCTTGGACGTGGTGTCGGTGCGCACCAGGCAGAAAATCCAGTCGGCCTTGTCGGCATAGCTGGTCCACACCTTCTGGCCGCTGACGCGGAAATGATCGCCGTGGTCCTCCGCCTTTGTGGACAGGCTGGCCAGGTCGGATCCCGCGCCGGGCTCGGAGTAGCCCTGGCACCAGCGTATCTCGCCGCGGGCGATCTTGGGCAGGTGCTCGAGCTTCTGCGCCTCCGTCCCGTAGCGCAGCAGCGCCGGGCCGAGCATGGAGATGCCGAACGAGTTGAGCGGGTTGCGGCAGCCGAGTTGGGCCATCTCCTCGCGCAGCACCTTGGCCTGCGCTGGCGACAGCCCGCCGCCGCCGTATTCCTGCGGCCAGTCCGGCACGGTCCAGCCGCGCTCGCCCATGCGCTGCATCCACAGCTTCTGGTCGGCGCTGGCGAAGCTGGCGCGGCGTCCGCCCCAGCATACGTCAGCCTCGGAGCGGAGCGGCGTGCGCATCTCCGCCGGGCAATTCTCCTCCAGCCAGAGGCGTGCTTCGGTTCGGAACGCGTCGAGGTCTGTCATGCGGCTAACCTTGCAATTGTAGCGGGTGGCCCAGGATCCGGTCCTGGCTCGACGGCTAGGCCAACAGTAGAAGCAAAAATCCGCCATTCCGTCCATACCGTGACTTCGAAACGCGCGTTGGCCGGCGGCTTTGAGGCAAGCAATTCTTTTTTGAAGAAACGAACCAAAAACGTTTGTCCGTTTCGGCGATGCCATTGTGACGCTTACTGTTTCAGCTTTACGCGGCAGCGTGTGCCAAAGCTTTTAAGCTTCTGCTCTGCCGTGCTTGAACCCCTCGCGCATCGGCGATATCCAGCGAGAACGTCGCGTGACGGCAAACCCTGTTTAGGACGCCTGCCATGTCGTCTGATCAGCCTGCACTCAGCCCGGCGGTACGGCTCTGGCCTGCTGCCTCGCTGGCGGAGATCGAACAGCGCCTGTGCGGACCGGGTCAGCCGTTGGAGATCGAGACTGTCGAGATCAGGGGCGTGCCTACCCGCGTGTGGAAAAACCAGCCGGCAAGCCTGCCCGCACTGGCGCGCCTGGCGCGGCAGGCCTACGCGGAGCGCCTTTTTATCGTCTATGAGGACGAGCGGCTAACCTACGAAGGCTGGTTTCGCGCAGCCGCCGCCCTGGCCCGCGCGTTGCGCGGCCGCGGCGTGGCAAAGGGCGATCGTGTGGCCCTGGCGATGCGCAACCTGCCCGAATGGCCGGTGGCCTTCTTCGCCGCAACCAGCCTCGGCGCGATCGTAGTGCCACTGAACGCGTGGTGGACGGGCGGCGAGCTGCGCTATGGGCTGGCTCAGTCTGAGACCAGCGTGCTGATCTGCGATGCCGAGCGGTGGGACCGGGTGCGCCCTCATGCGGGCGAACTGCCGCTGCTGCGCCACGTGATCGTGGCCCGGCCGGAACACACGCTGCAGGCCCCGGCAACGGCCCTGGAAGCGCTGCTCGGCACAACGGGCGACTATGCCTTGCTGCCCGACTCGGACCTGCCGAACCCGGATGTGGACGTAGCACCCGACGACGACGCCACCATCTTCTACACCAGCGGTACGACCGGCCTCCCGAAAGGCGCGCTCGGCACACATCGCAACATCCTCGCCTGCATCTTCGCGGCCAGCTACCTGGCCCAGCGCACGCTGCTGCGCCGCGGTGAGGAGCCGCCTGCGGAACCGGCGCGCGCGGTGGGGCTGAACGTGGTGCCGATGTTCCACGTCACCGCGTGCATGGCGACCCTGATGCCGACCATCGCCGGCGGCGGCACCTTGGTGTTCATGCAGAAATGGGACGCCATGCGGGCTTTCGAGCTGATCGAGCGGGAGCGCGTCACCTACACCGGCGGCGTGCCCACCATCGCCTGGCAGTTGCTGGAGCATCCCGAGCGCCACCGCTACGATCTGACGTCATTGGACAGCATCTCCTACGGCGGGGCGCCCTCGGCGCCAGAGCTGGTCCGCCGTATCAATGCCGACTTGCGGGCGGCACCGGGCAACGGCTGGGGCATGACCGAGACATCGGCGACCGTCACAAGTCACCGGGCGGAGGACTACCTGCACAGGCCGGATAGTTGCGGGCCGCCGCTGCCGGTCTCCGCATTGCGGATCATGGACCCGGACGCCACGCGCGTGCTGCCGACAGGCGCGGTGGGCGAGCTGTGGGTGTCCGGTCCGCAGGTGGTCAAGGGTTACTGGAAAAATCCGCAGGCCACGGCTGCCACCTTTGTCGACGGCTGGGTGCGCACGGGCGACATCGCCAGGCTGGACGATGAGGGTTTCTGCTACATTGTCGACCGCGCCAAGGACGTGGTGATCCGCGGCGGTGAGAACATCTACTCGTCCGAAGTGGAGAACGTGCTCTACGAGCACCCGGCGGTGACCGACGCGGCGCTGGTCGGCATACCGCACCGCACGCTGGGCGAGGAGCCGGCGGCGGTGGTCCACCTCGCCCCCGGCATGTCGGCCAGTGAGGCGGAGCTGCAGGCGTGGGTGGCGGGCAAGCTTGCGCGCTTCAAGGTGCCGGTGAGCATCCGGTTCAGCACGCAGACGCTGCCGCGCAACGCTAACGGCAAGATCCTGAAGAGGGAGCTGCGTGGCCTGTTTGCCGATGGGGTCAGCTGTAGTTCAGGAAGGCCAGGGGCTCTGCCCCTGGACCCCGCTAAGGACAGTCGTCCTTAGAACCTGCTCAATAGATGGGGGTCTGGGGCCTCGAGGCCCCAGCGGGGTTTGGGGCAGAGCCCCATGCTTGCTTGAAGGGCAATACTTCCTTCCGAAACCAACGCCAGAAACGTTGCGCCCCGCCCGCAGCCACGGCAAGCTGTCACGCCGGAAACGGTTGAGCGCTGCGTTATGACAACCATACCGCGCTCACAAAAGCGGGCGCGACAAGGAGGTGCGTTTCAATAATCGGCCCGGCATGTGCCTTTGCCGATCCGGAGCAAGCAAAACGACGATGGCTGTACCCGGTCCGCGAAAACGCCACCGGCAAGAAAATGAAGGAACGTCCGATAATGGAGGCCATGCAGACACCAACCGCACCGCCGGTCCGCAAACTGGCGCTCGGCACCAAGCTCGCCTACGGGCTCGGCTCAGTCGCCTACGGTATCAAGGACGGTGGCTTCGCGACCTTGCTGCTGCTGTTCTACAACCAGGTGATCGGCGTGCCCGCCAACCTGGTTGGCCTGGTCATCATGGTGGCGCTTGTGTTCGACGCGTTCGTCGATCCGATTGTGGGTCACCTGTCGGACCACACGCGCTCATCGTGGGGACGCAGGCATCCGTTCATGTACGCGAGCGCGATACCGGTCGGGCTGCTGTACCTGCTGCTGTGGAACCCACCCACCGGCTCGCACACGCAAACGTTGGTCTACCTCGCCGTGGTGGCGGTACTCGTGCGTACGGCAATCTCCTGCTACGAGGTGCCTTCGGCCGCGCTGGCGCCGGAACTGACGGCGGACTACCACGAACGCACCTCGGTGCTCGGCTACCGTTACTTGTTCGGCTGGCTCGGCAGCTTGGTCATGCTGGTGCTGACCTTCATGGTTCTCCTCGCACCTACAGCACGCTACCCGGTCGGCCAGCTCAACCCTGCAGGCTACCGGTCCTACGCCGTTGTCGCCTCCCTGGTGATGACCGGCGCGATCCTCACCTCCGCCTTCTTCACACACCGCGAGATACGGTATTTGCCGAGCGTGTCACCGACGCGTACCAGCCTGCGGGGAACGTTCCGCGGCGTGGCCGCGACGTTGCGCAACAAGGCGTTCTTGATGCTGCTGGCGTCAGGCATCTTCGGTTTCACCGCGCAGGGCCTGACCTTTGCGCTGTCCACCTACCTCAACACCTATTTCTGGCTGTTTCCGGCGTCCTCCGTGGCGCTACTGGCCGGCGTGTTGTTGGCCGGGGTTGCCCTGGCATTCTGGATCGCGTCGCGGCTGTCGAAAAGCTTGGGCAAACGCGACAGCGCGGTGCTGGTCACTGTGCTCTACCCATTCGTTGCGGTCTTGCCGTATGCGTTACGGGCCGTAGGGCTGTTTCCAAACACCGGTTCGGCGATGCTGATTCCGGCCCTTATGGTGGTTACCGCGTCGGCGACTGCGCTGGGCGTGGCAAGCGCGATCCTTGGGGCGTCGATGATGTCGGACGTGGTCGAGGACGCGCAGATGCGGACCGGCGAGCGGTCCGAAGGTTTGTTTTTCGCCGGGTCGTTCTTCATGCAGAAATGCGTGTCCGGCTTCGGATTGTTCTTGTCGGGCGAGATACTCTCGCTGGTTAATTTTCCGACCGGTGCCACACCGGGCAAGGTCGCGCCCCAGGTGCTCGACAATCTCGTGGTCAGCTACGTCGTGGCGCTGGTCGGTCTCCAGCTGGTGGCGGCCTTTTTCGTCTGGCGGTTCCCGCTCGGCGGCAAGCACGCGCATGACGAGCGCGTGGCACGGCTTGCGGAGACGGCGTCGCACGCCATGCCGTTTCCCGGAAGCGAGGCCGAATTCCCTGTCACCGACGAGACATCCTCCGTCGGTAGCGAACTTGCTGGCAGTTAGAGGTGTTCGATATCCGCAGTTTCGCGCGGAGGCTTAGCAAGGAAGCAGGCCTTCGCGCGGTGGAAGCTTCTGGCTGCGCGTCATGCCGAACGCCACGATCAAGACACGCTACTTCTAGGGATTGCCACACGACTAGTCTAAACTGCACGCCAGGACTCAGAGAAGGTCAATACGAAATCTGATAGCTTCCCGGTTGCCGTAAGCGGCTGACTTCCGGAATCGCTCAACAGGTCTGCCTCCGCACGCCCTTATGACCTTGTGGGAGGCGATATTGCTTGGGTCTGCGGTCAGTTCAACGTAGGAGAGTCCGACGGCTCGGGCTTCGGGCAGAATCAATGCCAGGCTCTGTTTCACGCGTCCAATGCACCGCTTCCATGGAACAACCGAAAAGCCGATATGTCCAAGTACATGGTCTGGCAATGCCGATGTGCCTGGCTGCCATCTGAAGCCAATCGAGCCGCAGAAGTCTCCGTCCCAAATCCACCGCACGAAACCCGGCAGCCGAGCAACTGACGATCCATCAGGTAGCTTTATTGGGCCGGCCTTGGCCTCCGGATCGTGCAGGCCGTCTACGAAGCGCGCTGCGTCAATGCGTATCGACTCGAGTTGCTCTCTGGCCGCTTCCAAACTTCGGACGTTGTCTGGAGACCACCCCTTCTCGAGCGCATTCATGTATGCTGGGAGTTCCGCTGAGGTCGGGCGTATCAGCATCACGTCGGCCATGGGCATTCCACTCAATTAGCGGTGCTCATCTAAGTCCTCTCACAAACGGTCGTTTGCGCACGGCGAGCGGTCGGACGACAGAGTCAAGAACTTTCCTTTCGGGACCCTCTTTGAAACGTTTGTCAAAGACAAGTGGCATCTGAACGGCGTCTTATCATGCAGTTTCGCGGACAGCGGCGCCTATACGGGCCGTAATGGTCTGTATACCGCCCGAGCCGGCATGCGTAACCGGCCGGCGGCGGCGTGAGCACGAACGAGTCCGGGCTGCTTCCCTTCGGGTGCGAGGCCAGCGTCCGTAACGCCCAAAGATTGAAGGCATCGGTGTTCACCTGTGGCCACATGTGCCCGTCGGCCTGCGTATCACCGCGATAGACGAGATGGACGCCACTGCCGTTGTAATCGGTATGGTAATGGAACGTCATGCCGCCATCGCCCATCCGTCCGGCAGCGGCGGCGCGGCTGCGCTCGGCAATCACGGCACACGGTCCGAATAGTGCCGGGCCGTCCGTTTCAGGACGCAAAGGACAGCGGCCTGCGGTTGCGTGCCGAGCCTCTCCGTAACCAGCCAGTTGCCCCGAGAGTTCTGTCGCCCACGCCGCCGACGAACGCAACGGACAGGCCAGGCTGACGACGCCGGCTGCGACGGCGATAGCGCGCTGCACAATCCGGCTTCCGGTGTTCATGGTTTCAGATAGCGATCGAACCACTCGAGCGCGCGCTGGCGCGCCGGGTCGAGGTACTCGTCGTAAACCTTGTAGTGGCTACAAGGATAGACGACGCGCTCGGTCGGGACTGAACGCCTGGCCACCTCGACGATGTAGCCGTGCGTTTCGGCCGGCGCGTATTCCTCGAACTCCGCGTCGATGAACAGGGTGGGCGCGCGCAGGCTCTTGGCTGCCTCGATCGGTGCGTGGTGCAACTGGCGGGCAACATCGGGCACGCCGCGCAGGCCGGGCGCACCATCGATCCCCTGCGGGACCGGCGGGTCGATAGCGGCGCGCGCCTTGTCCGCCTCGCGCTGTCGCTGGTAGGCCGTCCAGGACGCGGGCGGCTCAGGCACCCCGAACCCGCCGATCTGGGCGACCACCGCACGCAGCCGGTCGTCGCTGCCGGCGACCACGATCACGTGCCCGCCCCCGTAGCTGGATCCCCACAGGCCTAGCCGGTTCGCGTCGACGCTGGGCTCGGCGGCCAGCCAGGCCAGGCAGGCGCGTATGTCGGCCACTTGATCGATCGGGTCCACCAGCTCACGTATCACCCGCGCCGTTACGGTCCGTTCGCCGCGCTCCGTCAGCATCGGCGCGCCGGCGACCGAAATCAGCCGACCGTCCGAACCGCCCCATCCGCGATAATCGAACACCAGGCAGGCGTAGCCGGCCTTTGCAAAAGGCACGGCATACCGCTCAGCCAAGTGTTCTTTCAGGCCGCCCCAGCCATGGCAGAGGAGGATGGCGGGGTGGAGCGCGGCATCACCGGCTGGCCTGATGAACTCGGCCGAGAGACGGGAGCCCTCGCTCCAGATGGTTACGGGCGTTCGCATGATCTCGATCGGCATGGATAAAGGTCTATCACCAGCCGAAAGCACGTGCAAACCGCTGACTCAAATTACTTCGTGGCTGACGTGGTCGCGAGTTTGAAAGGGTGGCTTAACATGGCGAGAGCGCGCATCCCGAAGGCCTTGCGCAACACCACTGCGGATAGTGGCACAAGAAGATTGCGCCCGTGACGTAGAGGCGTAAGCCGCGATGTTAGCGTCGCAAAACGTCGTACAGGCAGAGCACGAAGGCGTGCCGGCTAAGCTGGCACTTATCGTTGCCGATCGCCTTCTGCATTAGTTGCGGTAAAGGCTTCGCGGGCGTCTGCGGCAGGCATGGATTCCGCTTCGGCTCAGAACCTGTATTGAATTTCTGCGCCGAACGTCCGCGGTTCGCTCAAGGTGTAGAACGTCTGTTCCGAGGGGAACGGCCCGGCCGCTCCGGCGCTGACCGAGCCAGGCCCGTAATACAGATATTGCAAGCTGTCACCGACGTTTCGGATGTAGGCGATCGCCGTCCAATGCGAGTGCGAAGGCTGGTAGACCGCGCGCAGGTCCAGGTTGTAAGACGAAGGCGCACGGTAGCCCGGCACGTCGAAGACGCCGAAATATTGCTGGTCGGTCCAGGTGAACAATGCTGACAGGCTGAGGTCACCCGAACCCAGATGCGACACGTATTGCGGGATGAAGCTGAACTTGTTGCGCGGCGCCTGCGGAAGCTGGTCGCCACGCAAATTGGTGTAGTTACGCCCACTCACCGGGTCGTGGATCAGGCCGCCGGGCGTGGAAGAGGTGAAGTCGACAATCTCCGCATCCTGCAATGAATAGACGAATGTCAGGTGCAAGTCTGGCACCGGGGTCCATACCGATTCCAGCTCGAATCCGGTTGACCGGCTGCTGCGGGCGTTGGCAGCGGAGGCGGTAAAAAGTTCGCTGGTCTGTCCGGTGATAGGGTTGCGCACCGGTATGCCCTCGGTGATCGGCAGCTGCAGGTTGTGGTAGTCGTAGTAATAGGCTGCAGCGTTGACAAGCAGGATGGTGCCGAATGTCTTCTTCAGCCCTACCTCGTAGTCGACCAGGGTCTCCTGCTGCAGCACCGGGATCGGGTTGAAAGCGCCGAGGTTGAAGCCGCCCGGCTTGTAGCCCTTGGCGATCTCCGCGTAGGCCAGCGTGGTCGCATCCGGTTTCCAGTCCAGCTGGATTTTCCCGGACCAGTCACGGAAATCCTTCGCTGCGCTGATGTTATGCTGCGCCGGCGTCACGTCCAGGCCGTATTGCGGCACGTAGGGGCCGTAGAACCCGACCACGTCGTAGATTTCGCGAAACGAGTTGCCGCCGTATTTCTGGTCCCAGTTATAGCGCATGTCGCCGGTCACCGTCACCTTGGAGGTCAGGTCGTAGTCGACGCGTCCGTAGGCGGCCTGGCTTTCGGTGCGTAGGTGGGTCACCTGGTCGTAGAAGGCGCGGGTCGGGTTTGGCGGCGCGGCAAGGTTGGTAGTCGAGAAGATCGGGTCGGCAAGCGAGGCTTCGCCAGGGATGCGCACGGAGAAGTCGGTGCGGTATTGCTCCTGGTATTGGTAGAGCCCTGCGACCCAGCGCAGCGGCCCAGCCCCGTTGCTGGTCAGCACGAGCTCGTTGCTGAACCACTTCTTGTCCTGTGTGGAATTGTAAGTGTAGTACGAGGGTGTCTTCACGCCGTATGGGCTGGTGAGAAACTGGCGGTCGGTGTCGTCCGCGTCCAGGCCGGCATCGAAGTCGTATTGGCTGTAACCGCCGATGTATTTCAGCGTCGCCCAGCCGAAATCGTAAGTCGTGTTGGTGGTGAAGGTGTCGTCGTTGCGCAGGTTGGTGTTGCCCGGATCGTCCAGCGAGACCGCCAGCTTGTCGTGCAATGTCGGGTTGCGGTTGCCAGGCAGGCCGAATTGCGGGTTGGGCGCCAAACCGTAGAAGGAGGACGCGCCGCTAAAGAAGTTCGCCGGCTTGTCGGTGAAGTAGGGGCTCAGCTGGTTGAAGCCGCCGCCGATGCCGGTCTGCACGCCGTAATCGCCGGTCAGGTTGCTGCTGAACTGCTGCGCGCTGACCCACACGTCGAGTGCGTCGACGGGAGTCCAGTCGAGCTGCTCCTGGTAGAGACGTGTGAGTCCCGTGCTGGGGTTCAACTTGTCGGGCGCCTGGTTGGTCTGCGGCCCGTCGCCGCTGCCGGTGTCGCTGAACGCGTAGGCGAACCGGTAGCGCAGCTGGTCCGTGAGGGGGCCCGATACGCCGGCCTCGGCGTAACCGTCAGCGAGCGAGGTGCCGCCGGCGCGCAGGTCGCCATGCAGCTCGTCGGTGGGGCGTTTGGAGTACTCGTTCAACGCCCCGGCGATCTCGTCGCGGCCGAACACCGATTGCGGACCGCGCAGCACCTCGATGCGATCGGTCAGGAAGTCCGGCTGGTTGAGGTAGGCGGGCGAAGAAGTGTAGACGCCATCCACGTACACCGCAGTGCCAGGGTCGACGCCCTGTCCGGGATCCTCGTAGCGTCCAACGCCGCGGATCGAGAGGAACTCGCCCTGCAGGTTGACGCTCGGCGTGAGGTTGGCCACGTCGCGCCCGGTTTCGATGCCGAGCAGGTTGCGCCGCACGTCGGTAAAGGCCGTCACCGCAGCGGGCACGCGCTGCAGCTTCTGCGCACGCGATGAGGCGGTGACGACGACCTGTTCGATGGCAGACGTGGAGGACGCGTTTGTGTCCTGGCGCGTCTGCGCGGCGCTCTGACCGGCGTCGGAACGGCTTTGCGCCCGCGCAGCCTTCTGCTTGGGCGCAGGTGAGCTTGCAGCGGTCGTGCCGCCGCCGGTGCCGGTCTGCGCCCAACCGCCATTTGTCGCCAGCAACGCCCCCGCACCCACACAGAACGACAGCAGAAGTCGTTTTGACATGTCTCCATCCCCCCGACCGGTTTACCGGCCTGCGCACTTGCTTCATTCGAGCAAGCGGTTTCCCATTCCCGGATGCTAGGGATGCACGCTTACAGATGTCAACGGGCGAAAGTGCATGCACGCGCTGTGATTTGATTGGACAGTATGGCGGCAGTGCGAAATGGATAATGCTGCACTGCACCGTGCCCGGTGGCGCGCAGTGTCGGCTGTCGTATCGCCGCCAGCGGTAATCCCATCCTGTGATCGCGAACGGAACGGCGAGGCTCTACGGTCCAACCACCCGCAGTTCAGTGGCGCGGTTGGCCGTTCGCAAAGCTGCCGGGGCGTGTCGCGCGGAGCGGTCATACTCGGCCATGAAGTGCCTTGCAGTTCGTGGCAGCGAGCGCGACAGTTCGGCCGCAATTCCACTTCGCACCGTCGGTTTCACCATTGGCCAGCCTCGATGCGCCGATCCAAGGCATGAGGAAAATCGACGGCTGGGCATCCCGGCCATTCTACACGCGGGTGTGGAGGCCAACCGTAACCGGCCAGGCACTGACTCCTTCGCCCATGCGCTGAAGCGCGGTGCGATCCGCCAGGTCTCGTGAGATGACAGCACACAGAAGCGCAACCTGCGAAGCGGCTATGATAGCCGCCTACCGCGGATGAACGGCGGCCTCACCGTGTGAACTTGCGCTCGTTTCGCGAGGGAAGACCTGATATTTTCACGATTGGGTATGGATGGGCTTGACCGGGGTGCCACCATCCGAACAAATAGCCGCAACAACGCCTGCGCAGAACGGCGCCAGAACGGTCAGGAGCGGAACACCATGCAAGAGGCCGTCATCGTGCCGAGCGAGCACCGGTCGGTAAGGTTTACTGCACGGCGTCCAACAACACGAACGGCGCCGCGCATGGAACGCTTGCGACCAAGCCGCCGCCGATCCCGCGAACATTGAGGACCTGGTGCTGCTGCAGCAAGCTGCTTCGAGAATGTCGTTTTCCCATCCCAAGAAGCCGTGAAATTGCGCCATCCACGCTTCGCGTAGTGAGGCTTGTTGCAGAATCGCGTGCCCGCAACCGTAATCGAAAGGTTTCCAATTTGGACTTCTCGTTGGCCGGCAAGGTAGCCGTCGTTACAGGCGCCAGCACGGGTTTTGGCCGCGCCATCGCGGTGCTCTACGCGCGGCACGGCGCGCGAGTTGTGGTGGGTGACCTGCGCGAGGCCGCGGCCGAGGGCAATTTCGACGAAGCGCCTGAACTGACGACGGTGCAACTTATCGAGCGCGATGGCGGACAGGCTCTCTACCAGCACTGCGACGTGGCAGAGCAGGTGCAGGTCGCAGCCCTGGTCGGCGCCGCGCGCGACCGTTTCGGCCGGCTGGACGTGCTAGTCAACAACGCCGGGGTCTGGCGGGGCGGACGACGCCTGCATGAGATGACGGATGACGACCTGGACGCCTGCTGGCGCGTGCTGGTGAAGGGCAGCTGGTACGGGTCGCAGGAAGCCGTGCGCATTTTCCTTGCTCAGGGTGGCGGCGGTTCCGTCATCACCATCGTCTCCACGTCCGGCCTGCGCGGCCACGCCAACCAGTCAGTCTACAACATGGCCAAGGCGGCGCAGGCCAATTTGGTCCGCTGCCTGGGCCTGGAATACGGCGCTGACAATATCAGGGCGAACGGCATCTGTCCCTCGCTCGCCAAGACGGCAATGGCGCGTGGCGGCTACGAGTGGGACACCTCCGGCGCGATGGTCCGGCGGGTCATCCCGCAAGGGCGCTGGGGCGAGGCGAGCGACGTTGCCGGACTGGCGCTCTACCTTGCGTCGGACGCCGCGCGCCACTTGAACGGCGCGCTGATCCCGATCGACGGCGGCGAGACTCTGGGCGCCGCCAGAAACGCCTGAGTGATACCGGCAAATCAGCAAAGCAGAAGAGAAGGCCTTCTTTTTCGAGAAGAAGCAAAAAGCCTTTGTCTGCGCTGTCGCGGACTCATCCGGCAAACGTGCGACAGCGGAGTAAAAGTTTTTTGGTTCTTTTTTTCAAAAAAGAACTGCTTCCTTGCTGTCGCTTCAGCACGTCTCACGACGAGCCGCTGAACAGCCCCATGAATAGCGGCCGGACGTAGATCTCTGCGGCCTCGTCCGCTTGCAGACCGGGCGCCCAGTGGCGCAACTCCGCGCTCGCGTTGATCAGCCCGGTGATCACCTGCGCAGCCACGTTGGCGTCCACCGGACGCAACGAACCGTCCGCGACGCCGTCGCTGATGACGCTTGCCAGGCGTGCCGCGTAGCGGTTGATACGCTGCGTCAGCTTGTGTTGCAGCTCTTCCGGCACCGCGGTGAGCGCCGAGGTACGCAGCAACGGTGACTCCCCGGATACGTCGCGCGTCACCATCGACGCGGCCAGGGTCGCCAGTGCGCCGAGCCCGGTCGCTGTTGCCGCCTCGGCCTCCGCCTGTGACCGATGCATGATGCCCAGCGTGCGGTCGAAACACTGTGCCACGAGGTCGTCCTTGGCCTGGTTGTGGTGGTAGAACGAACCTTTCGTCACGTTCAGCCGGGCGGAGATGCGCGTCACCGAGGCTCCGAGATAGCCGTGCTCGTTGATCATCTCGGTGGCCGCACACAGGAAGGCCGCGTGCGTGGCGGCGCCACCGCTCCGCCCCTGATCGTCCGCCGGCCGCGGCAGCGTCGCCGGCGACCAGGCCGCCCCAGGAGCCGCCAGCCCATGCACCAGGATGGCGTGCAGGCGGTCGATCATCCGGCGGTAATCGCCGGGCTCGTAGTTGCGCAGCCAGAACACCGCCCAGAACACCTGGGAGATGAGCAAATGCGTGAGCGCGTTGCGGCCGCGCCGTGCCGCGTCGCTGTTTTCGGTGCGGGGGAAGATGCGCCGGATGCGGCGGAACATGTTGGTGAAGGCCAGGCTGACGGCCCGGTCGTCGAGCGTGCGGACGTCGTTGAACACCGCGATCGGTTCGGCGTCGCCGGTAGCCACCGCTGCGAGGTAGTCGGCGAAATCGTGGAGGAACCGAAGCAGGCTCGCTTGCGGCGTGGCTTCCCGGTCGGACCGGTCCAGGAAACTGTTATAGTGGGCGATCGCCTGCAGGAAACAGGCGGCTGCCAGGTCTTCCTTGCGGCGGAAGTAGTAATTGACCGCGGTCGGGACGAGGTCGAGCCGGCTGGCCACGTCCGCCAGCGTCATTCCGCGCACGCCCTTGCAATTGATTATCTCGGCGGCTGCGCGGACGATCAGCGCCTTGCGAGCCGCGAAGCGCGGACGCGGCATGTCTGCCGGAGGGTCCGGTGGGATAAAAACCTTGTTCCGCATGGTGGCACTCTGCCGGGCCTGGCCGCCAAATGCCACCTCGGCGCGAGAGCATTGCGAAGACCTGTTCGTAACTGCCGGTTTCGCGGCATGAAATGGCGCGCGCCGGCGCATCGCGGGAGACCAGCGCCAGCAACGAGACTGGCACGGCCATGTCAGGCCGGCCTTTTCGTCCGTGCCAGAAACTCCTGCGCCACGCTCGCCACCAGCACGCCGTCTTGCGAGAAGATGCGCGAGTCCGCGAAGCCGCGTCCGCCGGCCAGGTTCAGCCCGCGCTGCACATGCAGCATCCAGCCATTGGCGTCCGCTTCGCGGTGAAACCAGATCGCGTGGTCGAGGCTGGCCGCCTGCACCTGGCCACCGTCCGGCGCATGGGCCATCAACCCGACATGGACCAAGCCGGCGTCGGAGGCGAACGCAATGGCGGCCCGGTGCAGGACAGCTTCGTCGCGCAGTGGCTGCCGAGGCCGGAACCAGGTTGCCCGGCCAGCGACCGACGCGCCATCCTCGGCCGGCAACTCCACCGATCGTATGTCCATAACCTCTTCGACCAGATAGCGGCGCCGCCGCTTGCCGGCCGCCTTCGCCCGCTCCTGGCGCGCCTCCCGCTGATCCTTCAGGCTGCCGGGCGGCGGCAGGTCCGGCATAGCAACCTGCCGGTCGCTGCCGTTGTCACCGTCGTGATGCGAGGTCATGCCGAACAGCAGCAGCTTTTCGCCCTGCCTCACCTCCACACGCCGGCTGGCGAAGCTACCGCCATCCCGCGTGCTTTCCGTCCTTACATCGAAAGGCTGCGCGGCGGCGCCGACGCCCAGATAGTAGGCGTGCAGCGAGTGGCATCGCCGCGTATCCGCGGAAGCGGCGGTGACCGCCTGGGCTATCAGCAGCCCACCGAATAGGCGCGGCTCGTCGGTGGCTGGCGCTGCTGGCGCCAGCCAGGCTCCGGCGCTCGCCGGCTGAAGCGCCAGCAGGGCGTCCAAGCTGATCGGCGCAAGGTCGGTGTCTGCCATTCAATACGCCTCGACAAGCTCGGCACTGCCCATGCCGCCGCCTTCGGACGTAATTAGCAGGTTGCAACGTGCACCGTGTGTGTGGCCGGTCGGCGTCCGGGCGGTCGCTGCGATAACGGCTTCGGCCAACGATGTTCTCCCGTGCCACAGGCGCTCGAAGCAATTCAGAAATTACGTATGGTCACCGATTTCGTGCTTCTGCCAGACCTCCCGGTCTCGAACAAGCACGGGGCAAGTTGCCGGACGGATCAGGCACTTGCTGCGACCGCCTCGGCGCGCGGCAGCAATCCGTCGATCAGGAGAAAGACGGTGAGTTCGGCCGCGTCTTCCGTCGTCGCGGTCGGCGCCCACCGCCGCAGCTCCTCGGCCGAGTTGATCGAAGCCGTCACCATCTCCGCGGCGATGCGCAAGTTGCACAAGCGTACCGAGCCGTCGGCCATTCCGTCGTTGAGCATGTCGGCAAACCGCAACGTCAGGCGGAACATCTCCGTCGCCATGCGCCGGCGCAGATCGGGCCCGACCGCCGTCAGCGCCGACGTGCGCAGGAGCGTGCCCTCGTCGCACATCTGGCGGAGCACTAGCGCCACCGCGGCATCCGCGACCCGCGACAGCCCGTCCAGCCGCGAAGCGAGCACGGTGTCTTGCGCTTGCCGGATGCGCGCGAAGGTCTGCTCGAAACACGCGACCACCAGACCGTCGCGCGTGTCGTTGTGATGGTAGAACGCCCCCTTGGTGACGCCGAGCTCGCCGGATATCCGATCCACCGAGGCCCCCCGGTATCCGATCCGGTTGATCAGCACCGTCGCCGTGCGAAGGAACGCGCGCGGCGACAGGCGGTCGCCTTCCGTCTCCAATGCGGCGCTTGCTTGCACGCCCTGGCGAGTCACCGGGCGGGCCGCCAAGCCGTGCAGCAGGATGTCCGACGTACGGGCCGCCAGCAATGACGCGTCCTCGGCGAAGTAGTCGTCCGCCCAGATCACCGACCATAGCAACTGCGACAGCAGCATGTGGGTCGATGCGTTGAGCCGGGCCGGGGTCCAGGCGAACTCGCCGGTCCTGAACAACTGGCGTATCGCCTTGAACATCTGATTGTAGGCGGGCCAGACCACGTCCGAGTGCGGCGCCGTCAAGGCGCGCACGTCGCCGAAATGGACGAATTGCGGCCGTTCGCCTTTCTGGACGCTGGCGCGCAAATCGAAGTAGCCGTGAACGAAGGCCCGCACCCGCGCCGCGACCCCGGTTTCGGCGGCGGCGGCGCGGGCGAGTGCGGCGTGCAGGTCGATCGACCGCATGAAGCACGCCGCTACCAAATCCTCGCGTTTGCGGAAGTAGTAGCGCAGGCTCTTGAGGTTCAGTCCGGTCTCGGCCGCGATCACCGCCAGCGTGGCGTCGCGCAGCCCGTGCCGGTTCAGCAACCCGCCGGCTGCGTTCAGGATCTCCTCCTTGCGCCGGTCGAAGCGCCCGGACTTGGCGCGCTCCTCTTCGCCGTTGGCCGATGGGATAGGTTTGGGGGAAGTCATCGTGGTTCTCGGGCGCCCGGCGTAGCCGTTAAGCAGAAAGCAAGGTCTTCTTTTTCGAGAAAAAGAAGCAAAAAGCTTTTGTTCGCGCTGTCGCGGACCGGTCTGGCAAGTACGCGACAGCGGAGTCAAAAGTTTTTTGGTTCTTTTTTTTCAAAAAAGAACTGCTTCCTTTGCTTTCCTTTATCCCGGCAAGAATGCACCCTCCAGCCTTGCTTGCCGCGCGCCGCCGGAACGGGTTTGCTGACGCAAACGATTTTTGGGAAATCCAGTATGACGCGCCGGTTCGTAGACCTCTCCGTCGCCCTCGCCAACGACGTGCCCGCCGACCCGCCGGGTTACGGGCCGAAGCTCACCTATCTTTCGCACAAGGATGGCGCGCCGCACCTCACCGCCTGCTTTCCCGGGCTTACCGAGGCCGATCTGCCGGATGGCGAGGGCTGGGCCACCGAGCTGGTCCAAACCACCACGCATAACGGCACGCACATGGACGCGCCGTGGCATTATCACTCTACGCAGGATGCGTCGCTGCCGAGCGGCGCGCGCCCTGCCATGACCATCGACGAACTGCCGCTCGACTGGTGCCTGCGCCCCGGCGTGAAACTCGACTTTCGCCATCTGCCGGACGGCCACGTGGTCGGCGCCGCCGAACTGGAGGCGGCGTTCGGCGCGACCGGCTACCAGCCGCAAGCGCTGGACATCGTCGTCGTGAACACGCGCGCTGGCGAGCGCTACGGCGAGGCAGACTACGTGTCGTCCGGCTGCGGCATGGGACGGGAAGCGACGCTGTTCCTCGCCGGGCTAGGCGTGCGCATCGTCGGCACGGATGGCTGGTCGTGGGACGCGCCTTTCGTGCACACCAACCGGCGTTGGGAGTCGACACGCGATCCGGCGATCATCTGGGAAGGCCACAAGGCCGGCCGCGAAATCGGCTACTTTCAGATGGAGAAGCTCCACAACCTGCATCTGCTGCCGCCGCACGGTTTCCAGATCGCGTGTTTCCCCGTCAAGATCGAACGCGCCAGCGCCGGATGGGTCCGCGCGGTGGCGATCCTGGAGGCGTAGCGCGGCGGCTGGGCTAGGCGGCCTGCCCGGCGTGGTAGGCCGCCTGCAGCTCGCGCTTGAGGATCTTGCCGATGGCGCTGCGTGGCAGCTCGCCGATCACGCGCACCTCCGACAGGCGCTGCATCTTGCCCAGCCTGGCGTTCGCCCAGGACAACAACGCCTCGCCGTCCGCCGCTTCACCGGGTTGCAGCGACACGTAGCCGACCGGCGTCTCCCCCCAGCGCTCGGACGGCACGCCCACGACCGACGCCTCGCGCACGGCAGGGTGCTGCTGCAGCACCGCCTCCAGATCGATCGGATAGACGTTTATGCCGCCGGAGATGATCATGTCCTTGCGCCGGCCGATGAGGGTAAAGAAGCCGTCTTCGTCGAAGCGCCCGATGTCGCCGGTGCGTATGTAGCGCAGACCTTCGGGGCTGTACCACTCCGCCTCCTGCGTCTTGCCAGGCTGGTTGCGATAGCCGGTCATCATCGCCGCCGAGCGGCCCACCGCCTCGCCTGTCTGGCCCGGCGGCAGGATGGCGCCGTCCTCGCCGATGACCAGCACCTCGTGGCCAGGGACAGGCTGGCCAACCGTGTGCAGCTTGTCGGGGTGTTCGTGCGCCAGCAGCATGCAGGAGCCGCCGCCTTCCGTCATGCCGAAATACTCGATCAGCCCACCCGGCCAGCGGCGCAGCACCGCTGCCTTCGTCTCGGCCGGGAACGGCGCGGAGGTGGCGAACTTCATGCGGTAGCTGGACAGGTCGAAACGGTCGAAATCCGGCACGTCCAGGATCCGGCGATACTGAACCGGCACCAGCATCGCCTCCGTCACGCGGTGGCGCTCGCTCAGCACCAGGAACGCGCGCGCGTCGAAGCGCGGCATCAGCACAACCGTGCCGCCTCCCGCCAAGGTGGGCAGGAAGCAGACCAGCGTGGTGTTCGAGTAGAGCGGCGTCGACAGCAGGGTAACCGCGTCCGGCCCGTAACCGGGCGGGTCGATAAGATGCAGTTGCGGCCAGCGCATGGCGTGCGGCTGCACGATGCCCTTCGGCGTGCCCGTGGTGCCGGACGAGTAAATGATGTTGAACGCCATCTCCGGCGTGACGTCCACCGGTGCCGGCCTGGCGCCTTGCGGGGCCAGCCAGCGCAGGGGATCCTCGTCGCCTTGCCCGTCCAGCACCACGCAGGTGCCCTCGAATGCGTGCAGGGCGTGGCCTATCGCTTCTCGTCCGGTCGCGTCCACAAACAGGTGGCTGGCGCCGCAGTCGCGCAGCATGGTCAGCAACTGGTCCGAAGTGGAGGAGGGGGAAAGCGGCGCCACCGCCGCACCCGTTCGCAATATGCCGAGAAAGGCGGTGGCGTAGGGTATCGACGCCAAGCCGCAGATGGCCACCACCCCACCAGGCCAGACGCCGTCACGTTGCAGGGCGGCGGCCACTCGGTCGGCCAGCCCGTCCAGCTTCCGGTATGACAGTTGCTCCTCGCCGCAGATCAGCGCCGTCTTCTCCGGCGCGGCCTCGGCTTGCAGACGCACCAGCGCCGCGAACGTCCCGAACGGCCGGGCCACGTAGTCCCTGATCGCGTCCGCCCGGTCCGTGCCCGCCACGTCCATCGCGTTCCCTCCATTGTTTGCGCCGTACGGTATGCCCGCTTTCCGCACACCCTACCGGTCTCCACGCGCACTGGTCAAAGGCCGCAGCCAGGCCTAAACCGAGACGATTGAGAAAAAGGGTCTGCTGGAAATGGCGGGACGGCTCGACGGCAAGGTGGCATTGATCACTGGCGGCACCAGCGGCATCGGCGAGGCCACCGTCCGCCGCTACGTCGAGGAAGGCGCCAAGGTGATGATCGCGGCGCGCGACGAAGCCAAGGGTGCGGCGATGACCGAACGCTTCGGCGCGGTTGCCGCGTTCGTCCGGACGGACGTCGCGCGGGATGAGGACGTGTCGCGGGCGGTGCAGGCCACACTGTCTCGGTTCGGCCGCCTGGACGTGCTGTTCAACAACGCCGGTGGTCCAACCGGCGGCGATCTGGACAGCGTGACGCAGGATACGTTCAGCCAGGCGATGGCGCTGCTGCTCGGTTCGGTGCTGTTCGGGATACGGCACGCCGCCGAAGCCATGCGCGCACAGGGACGCGGCGCCATCATCAGCAATGCGAGCGTGGCCGCCGGCCGCGGCCACATGGGTGAGTATCTGTATTCCATCGCAAAGGCCGGCGTGGTGCACGCGACGCGGCTCGCCGCGATCGAACTCGGCCCGCGCGGCATCACGGTGAACTGCATATCGCCAGGCGCCGTCGCCACGCCGATCTTCTTCGGCGGTTCGCAGGCGGCCGGCCGGCTCGAGCCTGGCCACGCCGAGGCGAAGCTCGCCAAACTGCAAGCCAGCCTCGGCCGCGCGACGCCGTTGCGGCGGTCCGGCTTGCCGGAGGACATCGCCGCTGCCGCAGTGTTCCTGGCCTCCGACGACGGCGCTTTCGTCAACGGCCACGACCTGGTGGTGGACGGCGGCATGACGGCGGGCGGGCGGGTAAACTACGAATGAGACTGCGCGCGGTGGGTGACTTGGCGCCAGGTTCGCGATCGTGGCAGGGGGCGGCTCCGTCGTTTATGTTTGCGGCGATGCAAATACAGATGTGCCGGAAGTCCGCCAGACCTTCGTCCGGATCTGTCAGGAGCGTGGCATGGGTGGGGAGGAGTGGCTTCACAAACTCGAACAAGACGGCCGGTATCTCGTGGACGCTTTTGCGTAACTCCACTCGGCATGCAAATCGCTGCAAGTAAGTTCGAGTGCTCCACCTGAAAGAAATGCGGCAGATATACATCATGATGAATGTGCCGGGGTGAGAAAAGGAGCTATGTGCGCGCCTTGGTTCACGCCCAGGCCGGTCGACAGCCGTATGGCGCGGCGGTTTGAGTCAACGTCAGGCTAACCGGTGCCGAGCGGATGTTGACTTCCCTGGCTCGCCAGCAGCGCCTGGCGCCGAGCAGCCACTCGGCCGGTTATAGGCCACACGGTTACCGAAGTCGTTACACGTGCGCCCTCCTCCCACATCCGGGCAGCACGAGTCACGACAGCCATCATAAACTCTCTACGCCTGTTCCCTCGGACGGCAGGAACGCCGTCAGCCGGGCGGTCTCGTCGTCGAACGCGCGGGCGAAGCCGGCGCCGCGATTTCGCTCGATGACGTAGCCTGCGCCGACGTCCAGGATGCCTGCGCGGCGGGTGCAGTTGACCCAGCCGATCACCTCCTCGCCCCATGACAACGGCATGGCGTAGTATCCGAGCCTGCGCCGCTCCTGCGGGACATAAGCCTCGAAGCGGTATGGCCAGCCCCACAGGTGCTCGAATCGCGGGCGGTCCCAAACGAGCGGATCGAAGGGCGCCAGGAACCTCACCCGCCGCCGACCGGCCGGACCAGGTGCGGCGGCCGCTTCGTTGACCACGTAGCGGACGCCGTCAGCCTCCAGCGCGATCATCTCCTCCGACAACCGGACGGCATCGCCGCCCTTGGCGCGCCAACCGGGTCCCATCACCGCGCGGGCCAGGCCCGACATGATGGCCGACAGCGTCGCCGCCCGCACCGGCGCGAGCAGGTCGGTCACGACCAGCGCCAGCCGCGATAGCCGTCGGGCGGGATCGAGCCCCTGCCCCGGTGTCGGCGCCGGACCATACACCCGAACCCCGCTCTCTCGTCCGACCACGCGGACCAGCCCGTGATGCAGCAGCGTATCCAGCTCCTGCGTCGTGGCCTTGGAGAGCCCGCCCCAGGCATTGCGCGCCGTCTCGCGGCCGAAAGCGGCCATCAGGTCACGCGGGTGCGTCTCCGGCCGCCCCCGCACGAACGCCAGCACGTCCGCCGCCAGTCCTGACGGGCGGTGCAGGCCGTCCGGGCTGTTCGGATCGTGCCTGGGCAGCAGCAGCGACCGCAGCGCTGGCGTGGCGAAGCCGTAGGCGTAGAGATAGGCCTCCTCCAGCCCGAGGCGTCGATAGGCGCGGTCAAGGTCACCCGCCACATAGCCCCGCACGCGCTGCCGCAGGATGAGGTCCTGCGCCCGTGCCGGCGCCTGGATCGGGTCCGCCTGGACGAAAGGCATTTGCCCGAAGACGCCGGCCAGAGAGGACGGGCCGCCGAACGCCGCGGCAAAGGCGCGAGCCCTCAGCAGCGGCACCGTGGTGGAATACGTCTTCAGCAAGCGCTGCTCCGGGCCGGGTTCCGGGCCATTGTCATACCACCGCCGGATCGGGCACCAGTGCCGGCGGATGGATCATGTGGAGGGACGTCGATGCCGTCGTTCGTGGCGCTGCTGCGCGCGGTCAACGTGGGCGGGACCGGCAAGCTGGCCATGCGCGACCTCGCCGCGCTGTGCCGGGACGCGGGGCTCGCGGACGTGCGCACCTACATCGCCAGCGGCAACGTGGTGTTCACCAGCGATGCGTCCGAGCCGGAGTTGAAGGCCGCGATCGAGGCCCGCTTGCTGGCCCACGCGGGCAAGAAGGTGGGCGTGCTGATCCGCGATGCGGCCGAGATGGCCGCGGTGGTTGCAGGCAACCCATTTCCCGATGCGCCCGGCAACCGGGTCACCGCGATCTTCCTGGACGGCAGGACCAGCCCGGACATGCTGGAGGGTGTCACCGGCCGCGCGGCGGACGAAACCCTGGCCCTCGGGGTGCGGGAAATCTACGTGCATTACGGATCGGGCATGGCGGCCACCAAGCTGCGCATTGCGGCGGCTGCCGAGGGGACTGCGCGCAACATGAACACGGTTTCGCGGCTGGCGGAGATGGCCGGATGAGCGGCTTCCCCGTTCGCCTCGGCTAAGACTGACCTTGTTTTCACAGGTTTTCCCGGGCGCGCACGCCGAGGCGTGCCGGTTGACCGCCATGTCGCCAGGCCCGGCCGCAATAGGCTGGATCACCGGCGACAAGGCCGGCAGGTCCGGCATCCGGATCAACGACCCGGCCATTGTCGGGCCTCTCGGTCGCCCACCAACGACGCGCATCTATCGCTCTGCGGCCTGCCGGATTGCCAGGTCCTGCACCTGGCCTTCGACACGGTCGAAATCCTTGAACCGGCT
>CAXTVW010000012.1:0-51222 GCA_964247675.1 uncultured Acetobacteraceae bacterium | reverse complement strand
ACGCGCAATTTCAAAACATCCTCCGCGCGCAGATGGAAAAACGCCGCGTGGCTGCCTAAAGGGAAGGAAGGAGGCAAGGCCTTCTTTTTTGAAAAAAAGAAGCAAAAAACTTTCGCCAACGCTATCGCGGACTACGGAAGCTAATTAATTTTCGGTACGGATTACATCCAAGTTAAATCCGACGGAACGCCGACTTCCAGCCATTACCGAATTTTTTGAGACCTCCGGAGTGGGATACTAGGTCCTTCGGTTCTCATCTGTCGAATGACAGACAACCCCAGCCTGATTAGTTCTATTGCCACTGGTAAAATCGCTTTGCTGCAGATGCCACTTACGAAAGCGGCCGACAACCAAACCAAACCTAAACTGCCACCGCGTCCTCAAATTTACGTTGGCCATGGCGTAGAAAGCTTTGGAATCCGCCAATTTCGCTCATGTCTGCAATCACTTCGCGAGTGAAGCATATTATTGAAGTGCAAGCGCACCGAAATCGTTCCAGGTCACTTTCGGTCGAAAGCACCAGATTATTTAATTTTACTTGGCCGTTGATAATTGAGACCGCTTGTTGCTGGAGAGCGGAAGTTTTGATTTTGCCGCGATACGGATACCAAACTCCCTCCGCTTGTCGGTATTGAATACTGTTCCTCATTTGAGAAAGCCATGCAAGATTTTGACTGTTTTTTGAGACTAGAGTAGCAAGCGAAGCTACCTGTCGATCGACGTTTTGCTTGTCACTTAATAAAAACTGAGAACTTGAAACAACTTGTCGAAGGTCTGAAAGCGCCTTAGAAAGTTCACGCCAAACCGCTTCGTGTGATCCCCCTCCACCGTTGTCCGGCCACATTTGAACAGTAGACCCAATCATATCGGCTACTACCAAATACTGCCCTGTTTGAACCTTGTATGGAGCCATGATGGCATAAGCAGTGAGAGTTTCACGTAATCTCATCAACTCCAAAGTTTGCAAGTAAGTAGGCGACCTACCCCAGATACGCAGAAGCGCGTGTGTGTAGAATAGCGAAGCATAGTATAGTTTCACATAGGACCAAGCTGATGACTTTGGCATACCTTGTATTTCTACAATGCTTTTAAGTGTCTCGCTTGCAGCCATCGCCATGCGGTTTATATCAGCGCCCAACCGCTCAAGAAATCTTCGTTTATCTATTCCCGAAAGCAGAAGGCGCTTGCCTGATACTGCAGGTGCATACGTTCCAGTCGAAAACCAGTCGTGAACAGACCCGCTTGGACAACCCGTAAGCTGCGCAAGACCTGGACACCACATCAGTCTAGCAGCAGAAATTAGCGTAACAGCCATTTAGAAAATCGATTTCGTTTTCAGTCCGTCTGTAAAAACCTTCGCGTAAGATGTTACGCTTGTCCCAACATTCTTAATGGAGGCATTTTTTACACCTTTAAGCATATCAGAAACTATTTCAGCAAAGTCATCAGGCAAGTATTTTGTACCAAAGCGGTCTCGAACGCGTTGAGTTATTTCCGGAAAAATAGATAAAATCGCGCGAAAAACTATCGGCTGAGTTATATCTATAGATAGGTTCCTCTCGGCTGCTTTCCCTGTAAAAGCCATCAGATAGGCCCCCAGTACTCGGTATATCTCGGCAGAAGATGCCTCTCCAAAAAGGCTCAGGATAGGCTTTACGGCGGCATTAAAAGTGACCCGTGAAATATGGCTTTTTTTTCGTTTTGATGGAGACATTGAACCAAAAAGAGGGCTTGCAGATTCCGTGGCAAAAAGGTCAAAGATGTCGCCGAGGCGAGTTTCAGCATCGTTCCGATACTCAGCGAGTTTTCTTATATCAAGCAAGAGCTCGTTTGGTACAGGCTTCTGCTTAGTATTTATGTCAATGAACAAACGCGACTCGTCGACACGAGAAAGATCACTATAAACCACTACGGGCACTCTAAGCTCTGACTTAGCCAAGTGAAAGCCGTAAATTCGATGTTGGCCGTCTAAAACGAGAAATGACTTCACGCTCTTCCTGAAACGAACTGTTCGCTTACTACGATTGTAGGTAAACCCGGAAATGCTTTGTGCAGAGAGCACAACGGACGTTGGAATCGTTCCGAACCCTGCGTCAATATAGTCAGCAATCTGCTGTGCGCGTCCTTTGTCTAGCAGCCGCTGAAATCCCGAAAGAGGATCCTCGTCTCGATCGACAACAAAACAAGTTGCGGCGAGAACGTCCGATGGTATGGTTAAACTATAAAAACGATGCCTTCCTTGCGTGATAAGTGATGCGGTGTAGCTAAGAAAGTCACCGCTTATATTTTCGTCCGTCAATTATCACCTCTACCGAAAACTGGTGAAACTTATACTGTGAGATAATATTGATAGCAAGAACCTGAGCTAGACAAGCTGGAGTTTCCACACAACCGTCTGAGCGTCGGTATCCGGCCGCGAATGACGCCTGATTGCTTATCCTGACTGTACCTAGGCCAAAGCAGCTCCCCGGAAACTCAACTCGGCTCAAGGTCAATCGAGTTGCGACAAGCACTTCAGTCACTGCACAGACCGGCTTTGCCGCACATGCCGAATTTCAACATAGTTGAGGTTACGGAATTACCCCAATCCTATACTCAATTTAATTAGAACCAAGCCGGTCGTCTCCAGATTACGCGTCGACCGTGTCTCCCGGCCACCCGTCAATGTAATTACATCCGTCCCCTGCCGATTCCGAAAACGAACACAAGACCACACTCCCCAACCAACCCCGCCACTACCTTACACATCCCCACTAACCCCCAACTCCAAGCCGGCCCAAAACCCCTTGCCCACCTCCCAACCCCCATGTTCTACTCCTGTTCTCACCCACACCCACCCAAGGCCACCCAACCTGAACGCCATCTCCCACCCGGCAGACAACGAAGAGGCGGAGCGCCGCGCGCGCCACCTCGCCGTCTGCCAGGAATTGATAGACCTCGGTATGCAGCTCACCCGAGCCGCCGCCACGCGTGCGCTCGCCGCCGCCGAAGCCGAAGCCGCCCACCCAACCCCCGCAAGCACCCATCCCGCCACCCCGGACGCCGCCTCGCCCATCCCTAGAACGCCAGACCCGAACCTGGCCTTCGCCCGCCTAGCCAGCGCCGTCCGCCAGGCCGTCAAGCTCGAGGCCCAGATCGCCGCCGGCGTCTTCACCCGCGCCCCCGCCGCCACCGCCCACCCGGAGCTGGACGTGGCGGCCCTGAACCGCGCCGCCGACCACGGCCTCCTGAGCAGCGGCCTGCGCCGCCTGACCGAGACCCACCCGGACCGCTACGCCCTCCACGAAACCATCCAGGATACCATCGAGGAAACCCTGGCCGACCACCCCGAAGACCCGCTCCCCACCCACTTCGCCCGCGCCTGCCAGATCCTGGGCCTCACCCCAGACTTCTCCAGCTTCCCGGACCACCTGGTCGAATTCCTCCACCCCGCACCACCAACCACCCACCACCAACCCGCCTGGCCCGCCCCAGACGGCTGAACCAGCCAAGCGCGCCCAAACCGCCCTCCAGACGGCAGCCGCAATCCCGGCCCACCGTCCGTAAACCGGCCCGGAGATAAAACGCGCAAACATCAGCCGCGAGAGCGCATTCGAACTGTTCTCGGCCATCACACAGCCGAACCGCGCATCACATGCACCACCGCCAGAAGGCGAGGTGCCGACCCACACGCACGAATTCCAATCGCGCATCATGGACGCAAACCGGACGTCAGTCTCGCTTGCATACCCATTGCCGCAGAAACACGGCCTCATCAGCAATGGCCGCGGCTCAAAGCAGATACGCGACAGTATCGGACCGGAGAAAGCCACCTGCGAGCGCTACGCCGTCGTCAAGGCCCGCTTCATTCCCGTTCTCAGCCTACCCGCAACAGCAGTCCAGGAAACCAAGTCCGGCCGAACAGACCCTATCCAGCGTGGTTGCACCGTTGCGAAAGCAAGCAAGGCCTTCTTTTTTGAAAAAAAGAAGCAAAAAACTTTTGCTGCCCCGCATTGGCAACGTACGTGTTCACGCGGAAGCACCTGCCCGCTGCATAAATCGCGTTGGCACTTGGCCGAAAGCAAGCGGCCCCGACCCGGAACGACCGAAAAACGCCTGTTCCCCACACCAGCAGCGCCGGTTACAACAAACGAGCACGCACGCCGAAAATGCGGAGAAGCAAAAGTTTTTTGCTTCTTTTTTTCAAAAAAGAAGGCCTTCCTTACTCCTGCAACCCGCCACGCCAGCCACTCTCAGCCAATCGCTACCTGCTGAAACAGCACCACCTCGCCCCCCTCGCGGGACGTGCCACGGTGCTCGGCACCCGCGGGCACAACGCAACACTGCCCGCCGACCAGATCCAGGCTGTGGTCCCGGAACTGCACGCGGAAATCGCCACTCCAGACAACCACCGTCTCAGCCGTCGCGTCATGCCTGTCCCACCGCCCCGGGCCACCGCCCGCCACCCGCACCAGCCGCACGCTCACGCCACCTGCCTGGACCGTCTCCTCGCTGTCCCCCGCCGCCGCCAGGCGCGCGAACACCGCGCCAAAATCCACCGCCCCGCCCATCGCCCGCTCCCGCCGTCGCCGACACACCCAGCCATAGGCGCGCCGGCCCGGCCAAGTCCAGCCAGCCCGGCCCAGCACGGACAGGCCTGATCACCCGCCTTCCGCATCGGCGCATGTCATCCGATACGAAATGTGACGTTTCGCTCCTGGTCGCACTGCAACATCGCCCCCAGTTACACGCCATTCGTGGGAGTTGGCCTTGGCTACCGAACTAGAAAACCTGCAGCCGCTGCTGTCCGACCCCTATCATGGCAGAACCAATCCCTCGGATCTGCGCATCGCGGACGAGGTTCACGGCATGGACGACGGCACGGACCCGTTCGTTGCCGCCGTGCGCGCCACCCGCATGCCGATGATCATCACGGACCCCCGCCAGCACGACAATCCGGTTGTCTTCGCTAACGACTCCTTCTGCCGCCTGTCCGGCTACGCCCGCCAGGAGATCCTCGGCCGCAACTGCCGCTTCCTCCAGGGCCCTGACACGGACCCGGCCACCGTCCGCCGCATCCACGATGCCGTCGCCGCCGTCCAGCCCATCGAGATAGACATTCGCAACGTCCGCAAGACCGGCGAGCCGTTCTGGAACCGCCTCCTGCTGGCGCCGGTTTTCGACTCACACGGCAAGCTCGCCTATTTCTTCGCCAGCCAGGTGGACGTCTCGCTCGAACGCGAACGCCTCGAGGGCCTGCAATCCGACAATGCCGCCCTGATGGCCGAACTCACTGGTCGCCTGCATGTCCAGCAGGAACGCGAGCGCGAAATGGCCTTCGCCATGCGCGCCGGCCGTTTCGGCACCTGGAGCCTGGAGATCGCCACCCTCGAACTCACCGCGTCGGAGACCTGCAAGGAGCTGTTCGGCCTCGCCCCGGACCAGCCTTTCTCCTACCGGGACCGCCTGGCCGCCATCCTCCCGGAAGACCGCGGCCTGGCCTTGGCGGCCATGCAACGCACCCTCAGGGAACAGGCCGACTACGACGTCACGTACCGCATCAAGCGCCCCGACGGCACCATCCGCTGGCTCACCTCCAACGGCCAGGCCTTCACCGACGATACCGGCCGCGCCCTGCGCCTGGCCGGCGTCTCGCGTGATGTCACCGTAGAACGCCGGGCGGACCGCATGCGCGCCGCCCTGGTGGATCTCAGTGACATCTTCCGCACCCTGGACGACCCCGATCAGATCAGCTTCGCCGCCGCCGAACTGATCGGCCGCACCCTCGACGTAAGCCGCGCCGGCTACGGCCATATCGACCGCAACGCCGAGAGCGTCACCATCGCCCGCGACTGGAACGCGCCCGGCATCCAGACGCTGGCCGGCACCCTGCATTTCCGCGATTTCGGCTCCTACATCGATGACCTCAAGCGCGGCGAGACCGCCGTCGTGCCGGACGCCCGCCTGGACAAGCGCACGAGCGACCGCGCCGAAGCGCTGGAAGCGATCTCCGCCCGAAGTTTCGTCAACATGCCCCTGACCGAGCAGGAGGGCCTGGTCGCCCTGCTCTACATCAACCACGCCGAAGCCCGCGACTGGCCCCAGGACGAGCTGGTGTTCATACGCGACGTGGCCGAACGCACCCGCGAGGCAACCGAACGCCGCCGCGCCGAAAAGGCTTTGGCAAACCTGGCCGCCTCCTTGGAGACCGAAGTCCAGCTTCGCACCCACGAGCTGATGGAGGTCGAGGCGGCCCTCCGCCAGTCCCAGAAGATGGAGGCCGTGGGCCAGCTCACCGGCGGCCTGGCGCATGATTTCAACAACCTGCTGACCGGCGTCACCGGCAGCCTGGAATTGCTGCAGGCCCGCATCGCCCAGGGCCGCATCAAGGAACTGGACCGCTACGTCAACGCCGCCCAGGGTGCGGCCAGGCGCGCCGCCGCCCTGACCCACCGCCTGCTGGCGTTCTCCCGCCGCCAGACGCTGGACCCCAAGCCCACAGACACGAACCGCCTGGTCGCCGGCATGGAAGAACTGATCCGCCGCACCGTGGGTCCGGAGATCACGCTGGAGACCGTGGCGGTCGGCGGCCTGTGGCCCACCCTGGTCGATCCCGGTCAGCTCGAGAACGCGTTGCTCAACCTGTGCATAAACGCCCGCGACGCCATGCCGGACGGCGGCCGCATCACCATCGAGACCAGCAACCGCTGGCTGGACGCCCGCACCGCCCGCGAGCGCGACCTCGAGCCCGGCCAGTACGTCTCCCTCTCCGTCTCGGACACCGGCACCGGCATGACCCCCGAGGTGATCGCCAAGGCCTTCGACCCGTTCTTCACCACCAAACCGCTCGGCCAGGGCACCGGCCTCGGCCTGTCGATGATCTACGGCTTCACCAAGCAGTCCGGCGGCCTCGTCCGCATCTATTCCGAGATCGGTAAAGGCACCACGGTCAGCCTCTATCTGCCGCGCCACATCGGCAAAGCGGACACCCCGGAACTGGCCCCGGAACTGACGGACGCGCCCCGCGCCCAGCAGGGCGAGACAGTCCTCGTGGTCGATGACGAGCCGACCGTCCGCATGCTGGTAGCCGAAGTCCTCCAGGACCTCGGCTACACCGCCATCGAAGCCGCCGACGGCTCCTCCGGCCTGCGGGTCCTACAGTCCGACGTGCGCATAGACCTGCTGGTCACCGACGTAGGCCTGCCGGGCGGCGTCAACGGCCGCCAGGTCGCCGACGCCGCCCGCGTCACCCGCCCCAACCTCAAGGTGCTGTTCATCACCGGCTACGCCGAAAACGCGGTGATCAGCCACGGCCACCTCGATCCCGGCATGCACGTGCTCACCAAACCCTTCGCCATGGAGGCCCTGGCCAGCCGGATCAAGGACCTGATCTCAAGCTGAGGCCGGGTAGCGGCAAGCAAGCAGTCCTTTTTTGAAAAAAGGACCAAGAAACTTTCTCTCCCCCCGCTGCCCGGCCGCCCGGTGCTTCCGCAACCACCCGACTGCCGCAAATGCGAGGTAGAAAAAGTTTTTTGGTCCTTTTTTTCAAAAAAGGACTGCTTGCTAGCTTCCTAAGATTGAGGACACCCAACCCATCAGGTCACTCACGCCCCAGATAAGCCCCCACGCCCGTCGTCATGTAATGCCCCTGATGCTCGAACAAAGGCGCCTGCATACGCTCGGCGAACAGCGGTGCCTGGCGCTTCGGGCAGTAATGCGTCACCACGCTCTTGCGCGTCACATCACGCGAGATCGGATTGCCGCCATGCGCCAGGTCGGCGTGCCAGATCAGCGCGTCGCCTTTCTTGGCCGCGAACACGCTCTTCTTGTACTCGCCGGAGCTGCCGAGATCGCGCAGCGATTTCACGTGCCCCGGTATCTCCTGCGGCAGCGCGGTGGCTGGCCCCAGCCGCTTCGCCTCGGAAACGCTCTTGTATTTGCCGCCGTAGACGAAATCCGGAACCCGGTGGCTGCCTTCCAGATAGAACAGCTCGCCCGCGCCGATGGTCACGTCCTCCAGCGCCACCCATGAGGCGGCAAAGCGGCGCGGCACGGTGTAGGCCACATAGGCCGAATCCTGGTGCGGGTCCTGGGCCGAGCCGCGCAGGAAGGTCAGGCTCTGCGAGGCGAACGCCTTGCTCTCGAACACCAGCCCCAGGAAGGCGGTGATCGCCGGTGCGAACATCAGCTCGCGTATCGGTTTGGAGAAGTAGTGCAGGTCCAGCGCCTTTGCCGGCAGCGCATTCAGGCTCTCGTCCCACGGCATGTGGCCGGGCGCCTTTGCACCGCATTCGAACAGCAGGTTTGGGAACTCGCCCGCATAGGCACGGTCCAGATCCTTCAGCGCGCGGTCCGCCAGGCGCGACGGTATGGCGCCGGGAAGGATGATGTAGCCTTTGGCTATCCAGAACCGCAGCTGCTCCGCCTCGGCCTCGCTGATCTGGCCGATCTCCAGCCTGCCCTCGACCGCGTCCAGGGCATCCGGCCGGTCCACCCAGAAGCCGCCGAACCGCGGCATCGCCGCTGCATTGTCGGGCCGGGGCGCCATCGGAACGGGCAGGTAGCCGCGTGCCTTGCCGAGGCGCCGGTAATGATCCCGCGCGTCCTGCGCCAGCCCGGCCTCTATCTCGCGCGTAACGGCCGGATAGCTGCGGAGGTAGTATTCGGCGTCGAAATTGCTGCCCTTGCGGCCTTCCTTGCGTCCATGCGCGTCGTAATGCGCCCAGCCACTGGCGATCTTGCCCTCCGCCACGGCCTTGGCGATGTCCTTATATCTGACGAGGTAAGCCTCCTCATCGAAATCGGCGAAGTCCTCGCTCGTCTGCACGTCATTCACCTGCAACCTCCTATGTCTTTGAACCACACCACACCCGTCCACGAAGGACGCGTCCCGCCATCCCAAGAAGCTGGCCGACTTCCTCTTACCCCTGAAATGTTACACACGCACGCGTCACGTCATGGTATGGGCCGATCTGGCCACGCCCGACGCAAGGATGGCCAGCCAAAACATCGCAGTGCAATATCGATACCGCCGCCGGCGCCTTCCGATCACAAGCGCGTAGCCGCCCGAACCGTCCGGGCAAGGCTCCGTTGCCTGCCTGTTCCGGCAGGTCGCCGGCAAACGAAAAAGGATCAGCGGAATGAACCGTCGCAACACCCTGCTAGCACTTGGCGGCGCTCTGCCGCTGGCGCTCGCGGCCCGCACCCTCAAGGCCCAGACCTACCCGGCCGTGAACGTCGCCACCTGGAAATCGGGAACGCTCCAGTACGGCACGCTGGCCAAGGAGACCAGCCAGTATGCGCTGCTCCGCTCGAGCAACCAGTTCGTCAAGGATTTCGCCACCAGCGAGATTGAGGAGCAGACCGCCTTCGCACAGGCGCTGAATGCCGCGCCGAACCCGCCGCCCGCGCCACTCACGGCCGCGCAGCAGGCGATGCTGACGAGCGTGATCACCGTGGCGGAAGCCGAGTTCGATGCGACCTACCTGATGATCCAGACCAAGGGTCATGAGATGCTGCTGCAGCTGCAGATCGGCCTGCTCGCCGATGGCCTTCCCTACACCAGCGCGGCCGTGCAGCAGGCGGTCGTCGCCAAGGCGTTCATCGAGACACACCTCACGGCCTTGAGCCTGCTGACCTCCTACAACCAGTAACCCCCTCTCGACTGCCGTCCATCCTGCGGCAGGTGACGCAGCCTTCGCTTCCGTGCTCCGGAAGCGAAGGCCTTGCCCAGATCGCCCGCGCAGCCGCACCATGCGGACATGCGCGCCACGCTTCCGGTCTTCCTCCTTCTCACCCGCGCCGCCTTCGCTGCCCCGGACCCGCCCTTGGCCCACGTGCTGGCGGCCTACGATGCCTGGCTCAGCGCGGCCGACCCGATCTCCGCCGGCCAGCGTGGCAGCCTCGAGGCTGCATCGCGCTGGCCAGATGACACGCCCGACGCGGTAGCGGCCCGCCAGGCCAGCCTCGCCCGCATCAAGCAGGACCTCGACGCCATACCGCCCGCATCCCTCGCCGGCGAGGACGCTCTGAACCGCACCCTGCTGGAAGCCCGCATCGCCACCGACCAGGACAGCGCAAGGTTCGACGAGAACCGCATCCCTTATGCCAGCGACCAGGGCTTCTTCGTGGTTCCCGACTACGCCGCCGGCGGCACCGCCCTGCACACCAGACAGGAGGCGCAGGCCTGGCTGACCCGGCTGGCCACGCTGCCCGCCTTCTACGCGACCGAGACCGCCAACCTGGAACGCGGCATCGCCACCGGCTTCGTCCTGCCCCAACGCATCGCCGCGGCCCAGGCCCAGGCCGCCACCGCCCGCGCCGCGGTCTCAGCCGACCGCGACCCGCTCCTGGCCCCGCTCGACACCCTGCCGGACGGCCCCGATAAGGCCCCGCTGCACGCCCGCGCCTTGGCGGTGATCAGTGACGCCATCAAACCCGCCCAGCAGAGACTTGCCCGGTTCTACACCGACACCTACCTGCCGCACGCCCGCGACACGCTCGGCGCCGCGTCGCTGCCCGACGGCCGCGCCTATTACGAGATGCTGGTCCGCCGGGAGACCACCACCGCCCTCACCCCGGACCAGATCTACGCTATCGGTCAATCCGAGATCACCCGCATACGCGCCGCGATGGACCGCCAGATCGCGCAGGCCGGCTTCACCGGCAGCTTCGCCCAGTTCCAGGCCAAACTGCGCACCGACCCCGAATTCTACGTCACCACCCGCGAAGCCCTGCTGGATCGCGCCAGCCGCCTCGCCAAACGCGTGGACGGCCAGCTCTCCCGCTTCATCGGCCACCTGCCGCGGCTGCCCTACGGCGTCGCTCCAGTCCCCGCAGACATCGAGGACGGCTATACCAGCGCCCGCTACGACCCTGGCAGCCCCGAGCAGGGCATCGCCGGCGAGCTCTGGGTCAACACCTCCCATCTCGACCAGCGGCCGCTCTACGAACTCCCCGCCCTCGTCGCCCATGAAGGCGCCCCTGGCCACCACATCCAGATCGCACTGGCCCAGGAACTGACCGGCCTGCCCGCCTTCCGTCGTGACTCGAACATCACCGCCTACGTCGAAGGCTGGGCGCTCTACAGCGAGCAGCTCGTCTCCGAAATGGGGCTCTATGCCACACCGTATGACCGCTTCGGCCAGCTCTCGCTGGAGATGTGGCGCGCCTGCCGCCTCGTGATGGACGTCGGCCTGCACTGGAAGAACCAGACGCGGGACCAGGCCCTGTCCTGCCTGCGCGAGAACACCGCGCTCTCGGAAGCCAACATGCAATCCGAAGTGGACCGCTACATCGCCTGGCCGGGCCAGGCGCTCGGCTACAAGATCGGCGAGCTGAAGATCATGGAACTGCGCCAACGCGCGGAGGCGGCGCTCGGCACGGCGTTCGACGAACGGCAGTTCCATGATTTGGTGCTGGATGAGGGGGCAATGCCGCTTGGCGTTCTGGAGGCTCGTGTTGATGACTGGATCGGGCGGGAAAGGAAGTAAGCAGTTGGTTCCGAAGACTGACGCGGGGAAAGACAGTAAAGGAAGGCCTTCTTTTTCGAGAAAAAGAAGCAAAAAGCTTTTATCCGTGCTGTCGCGCCGTGTCGAAGCGTAGGTGACTTGGCCTTCATGTTGACGTCTTCAGACGACCTTACACAAACAGCCCCTACTCAACCTTGACCCCGCCCCCCACTTTAGCTACCCACACCGCCCGGCCCGTCCCGTTCGTCTAGAGGCCTAGGACACCAGCCTTTCACGTTGGCTACACGGGTTCGAATCCCGTACGGGGCACCATTTACTTGCCGCAAAACGCCTTTGTGCCTTGCGCCAAGGGGTGGCTCCATACTTAATCCCGCCATGGACACCCACACGCTAGACGTCATGCCGGATTCGGTGACGCTTCCCGCCGCCCACACGGACCTCCGCCGCATCGGCGCGCACCCGAACCACTGGTATCCCCTGGCCTGGTCAAACGAACTCAAACCGGGCAAGGCCCTGGGCGTGCGCTTCGCCGGCGAACCCATCGTCCTCGTCCGCCCCAAGGAAGGCGCCGTCTTCGCGCTGGAAGACCGCTGCGCCCACCGTCAGGTCCCGCTGCACGACGGCGTGGTCGACGGCTGCGCCCTGCGCTGCTGCTACCACGGCTGGACCTACGACCAGTCCGGCAAGTGCATCGAGGTCCCCTATCTCGGCAAGGACAAGCTGCCCAACGGCGTCCGCCCCTACCCCTGCCGCGAAGAAGCCGGCCTGATCTTCGTCTTCCCGGGCGAAGCGGCGCTGGCCGATACCGTGCCGTTCCCCAGCCTCGGCGCCAGCAGCGACCCGCGCTACCGTACCCGCCGTTTCGGCCAGGAAGTCGCCTGCCACTACACGTTCATGCACGAGAACCTCACGGACATGAACCACCAGTTCCTGCACCGCAAGCAGATGGGCCAGATGCGGCCGCGCCATCGCGGCATGCGCATCGGCGAGGACTGGATGGAGGTGGACTACACCTTCGGCCGCACCGGCGGAAAGCAGCCGCTCGCCGAGGCCGCCATTCTCGGCAAGATGCGCAAGACGGGTGCCGTGGATCAGAACCACAAGGATCTGATGACCATACGTACCGAGTATCCCTACCAAAACCTGCGCATCTGGACCGACGGCGAGCTCCCCGTCATGAATCTCTGGATCTGCTACGTGCCGCTGGACCGCGCCCAGCGCACCAACCGCACCTTCGGCCTGCTCAGCATCCAGCGCCCGGCGAAAGTCGGTTTCCTGCTCGATGCCGCCTGGCCGATCCTCGTCTGGTTCACCGAACGCATCTTCACCGAGGACCGCTGGATCGTCGAGGAAGAGCAAAAGGCCCACGATGCCCAGGGTGCCGACTGGAACCAGGAAGTCTTCCCCGCCATACGTGAACTTCGCGGCCTGCTCGGCCGCCGCGGCCTGCCCATCGCGCCGCAAAACCTGCTGCGGGCACCCGTCGCATGAAGCTCAGCGCCCGCAACCAGTTTCCCGGACGCGTCATCGCCGTGCAGAAGGGACAGACCACCGGCCACGTGCAGATCGAAATCGCTGACGGCATTGTCGTTACGTCTTCCATCACCAACGAGGCGATCGACGAGCTGGAGCTGAACGTTGGCGATGAGGCAAGTGCCATCATCAAGGCTTCGGATGTCATGGTTGCCAAGTGACGGCAGGGAAGCCGTTCTTTTTTGAAAAACAGAACCGGAAGACTTCTACTTTGTTGGGTGCCGCTGCCCGGAAACGTCTGAGCCTTACCGCGGCGGCCGTTCTCCTGTTGGCGGCCGCGCCGCAGCCGCCTGTCGCCGTCAGCGGCCGCGTCGCGCACCCGCAATCCTTCACCCTGGACGCGATCAAGGCGCTTCCCGCCCACCATGTGGAAGCCGACTTCACCACCATGCACGGCCAGGACCACCATAGCTGGACCGGCGTGCTCCTCTGGGACCTCGTCGCCAAAGCCGCCCCGCAGGACGAACCAGGCCAGCGCACCGGCATGCGCCATGTCATCATGGTCAGCGGCCAGGACGGCTACGCCGCCGCTTTCGGCATAGGCGAAATCGACCCCTTCATCGGCGACAAGCAAATCCTTCTCGCCTATCACCAGGACGACCCGCCAAAGGACCTTCCAACCCTTCGCCTGATCGTACCCGGCGACAAGCACGGCGCCCGTGATGTGCATGATGTTGCAAGTATAGAAGTCAGGTAGCGCGCCTTCCCGGCCGCGGCCAACACGATCGGCCTGTCCGAACCGGATCGCCCAGTATTTTCCGCCGTTAGACGCGCAAAACGGGAATTGTGTTTCGCAGCACCCACGCATTCGGAAGCCGACGTCTCTGCTCTCGAGTTACTCGACCTCTGAATGTTTAGGCACAGCCTGATGGCTTACGATCTCGGACTACACACCGCGCCTTAGATACTCGACTTGAGTCAGAGAGAGAGAGCGAACCGAATGACTTACAAGGAGCTGTTCGGATCCAGCGGGCAGGACTGCCTGGCATCCAAAGTGTTGTATTAAGTTGGAGTCGATACCCGATGGCCCTTGCCGCGCCAATCTGTTCGACAACGAATTCAACGACGACAAGCTCTCGACCTGCATCGCCGGCTGAGGCCCCACAGCGCTGCTCTTCAAAAAAGCCGAAACGCGAAAACATCGGACGGACAAAGGATACTTGCTTACTTCGTTCAAAAGAGGCGCCTTTGCTTTCGTCCTACCGAATTGCTTGCAACACGCCCCCATACACCACAGGCCCTGTAGGCAACCCCGTGGGCGACCCACCCTTCGGCTCCAAGCTCACCAGCAACTGCGTTCCAGGCAGAACACCCTGCGGCACCACCTTGCCGGACGCTGGTAGCACTCCCAACGAGACCGGCTTCGTGGTCCCTGCCGGCAGCGCCCACAATTGCAGGTCACGGTCCGACGCCACCACCACAGCCGCGGTAGGACGCAGCGCCAGACCGCCATCTGGTCCCGCTACCGCCACCAGCACCGCCGCCGTGCTCCCGGCCGGCGCCAGCACGGCCACCAGCGGGGTCGGCGCCGGCCGCACGCCGATGAACGCCGCCAGTCCCGCCGCCACCGCAGTGGCGCCGATCGCCGCCACCCGCCACCAGCTCGCCACCCTGTTGTCGTTGGCGGGCTGCGTGACCGTCTGGACCGCTCCTGCCGTGATCACGCCGCCCGTCGTGTCCTCGATACGCGCCCACAACGAGGTCGGCGGGGCCACGGACGCCACCATTGCCGTCAGGGGATACAGCCGCGCCTCCCAGGCCCGGACCTCCGCCGCGAATGCCGGCTCTGCCGCAATGCGCGCCTCGGCCGCCTGCGCCTCGGCAGCGTCAAGGGTTCCGAGCACGTACTCGCCGGCCAGCATCTCCGGCGCGCCGTCATCCGTCTCTGCCAAGCCGTTCATGGCGCCAGGCACTCCTTCAAGCCGATCAGGCTGCGCCGTATCCAGGATTTCACCGTGCCGATCGGCAGGTTCATCCTCGCTGCAAGCTGGCTATGCGAAAAACCTTCAACAAAAGCTAACACCACCAGCCGGCGGCGCTCCTCGCTCAGCGTCTGCAGGCATCGGTGCAGCGCGCCGCCATCCGCACTTGCCATCAATTGCCCCAGCGGATCGGGCCCGCGATCGGCCTCCTCCTCCACCGCCTCGTGCCCGAGCACCTCGCGCCCGCGCCGGCGCACCAGGTCCAGCGCCCGGTAGCGCGCCAGGCTCATCAGCCAGGAGCCCGCTTCGCCGAGCGCCGGGTCGTAGCGCCCGGCCTGCTGCCAGACCTGCACGAACGCATCATGCGTGGCATCCGCCGCCAGCGCCGAATCACGCGTGATGCGCATGGCAACCCCGTGCAGCCGGCCGCTCCATTGCGCATATAATGCGCGGAACGCCGCCCGATCCTGCGCCGCACAGCGTGCGATCAGTTCTTGAGCGGAAAGTCCTGCGATGTCTGCAGCCATGCGCAACGATGTCCTGACCGTGGCGCGCGTGCGCCCTTCCGTCGCACAGGCGGCGCGACTGCTCGAAGTGATACATGATCCTCGATCCTTGCCAACCGAGGATATCTCGTATGGCTGCCGAGGAAACGGCTACTATGACAAATTGGATGCAGCGCGCGGCGAAGATCGTTGCGGAAGGAAGCAAAGACCTTCTTTTTTAAAAAAACAAAAACTCTTGCCCTGTCGCTGGCTCAACCGCTTCGGTGCGTATCAAGGAATCCGGCTGATGCAAATGCGGGGGAGCAAAAGTTTTTTGCTTCTTTTTTTCAAAAAAGAAGGCCTTGCTTCCCTCTACCCAAACGCCATCGCCAAAGTATTCGCCACCAGAGCCGGTTTACTCTCCCCCTCGATCTCCACCGTGTTCTCGAAGCACAGCAGCGTCCGACCCGCCCCTTTTTCCTCGGCCGAAACCAGCTTCACCCGATTGCGCACCCGGCTACCCGCCCGTACTGGCGTGAGGAACCGCACCCGGTCCAGCCCGTAGTTCAGCGTCGCCTCCAGCTTCAGCCCGGCCGACCACGTCCCGCTCGTCAAGGCCGGCAACAAGGACAATGTGAGGAACCCGTGCGCAATCGTGCCGCCGAATGGCCCCTTCTCGGCACGTTCCGCATCCACGTGTATCCATTGGTGGTCGCCCGTGCAGGCGGCGAACGCGTCGATCTTGGCCTGGTCCACCAGCAGCCAGTCCGACACTGCCAGCTCCTGGCCCACCTTGGCCCGCATCGTCTCGGCAACCGCGCCCATCCTGTCCTCCTCGCCTCTGTTTTCCCCCACTAGCCCTTTCCGCCCGTGCTGGGAAACCGCCCGCACCCAAAGCCGTGTATCCTGAACCGCCTCACTAAGCGTAAGCTCGCGACATGAACGACGCTCCCCACGCCCCGCCGGCCACCACCACCCAGATCGTGCTCGATCACATCCGGGCCACCCGCCCGCAGGCGCACCAGCGTCTGATGGATTTCCTCTCCATACCGAGCGTCAGCGCGCAGCCGGCCCACGCGCCCGATTGCCGCCGCGCGGCCGAATGGGCGCGCGCCGAGCTCGCCGCCATCGGCTTCACCACCCGTTTGGTCGAGACACCAGGCCACCCCGTCCTGCTCGCCACACGCGAAGGTCCCGCCGGCGCGCCCCATTTGCTGTATTATGGCCATTACGACGTCCAGCCCGCTGAGCCATTCGAACTCTGGACCAGCCCGCCCTTCACCCCGACGCTGACCGAAGGCCGCCACGGCCCGATCATCACCGCCCGCGGCGCCGTGGACGACAAGGGCCAGGTCACCATGTGGCTCGAAGCCCTGCGCGCCTGGCACGAAGCCGCCGGCGGCCCGCCCGCCACCATCACCGTCGTGCTCGAAGGCGAAGAAGAAGTCGGCAGCGTCAACCTCGAAGCCTTCCTGCGCGACCACGCCCCCGAACTGCGCGCCGCCGACATCGCCATCATCTCCGACACCGGCATGTGGGACATCGACACGCCCGCCATCACCACCCGCCTGCGCGGCCTGGTCTACGCCGAGCTGCAGATACGCGGCCCCTCGCGCGACCTGCATTCCGGCCTCTACGGCGGCAGCGCGCTCAACCCAATCAACGCGCTGACCCGAATCCTCGGCGCCCTGCAGGACGACCAGGGCCGAGTCCAGCTCCCCGGCTTCTACGACCACGTCGCCGACACCCCAGCCGCCCAGGCCACCGAATGGGCCGCCCTCGGCTTCGACGAGGCTGCGTTCCTGGGCGAGATCGGCCTGTCCACCCCCGCCGGCGAGACCGGACGCCCCGCCGTCGAACGCCTCTGGGCGCGCCCCACCATGGACATCAACGGCATCTCCGGCGGCTACCAGGGCCCGGGTGCGAAGACCGTCATCGCCAGCGAGGCGTCGGCCAAAGTCTCCTTCCGCCTCGTCGCCGGCCAGAACCCGCCCGACATCCTGGCCGCCTTCAAGACGTTCGTCGCCGACCACACTCCGCCGGGCTACCACGTGGAGATCCACGCCCACAGTATGGCCCCCGGCTTCGAAGTCAGCGCCGCCAACCGCTATGTCGGCCTTGCCCGCCAGGTCCTCGCCGAAGAATACCAGCGCGACGCCGTGCTGATTGGCAGCGGCGGTTCCATCCCCGTGGTGGAGAGCCTGCGCCGCATCCTGGGGCTGGACACGCTGCTGATGGGGTTCGGGCTGAACGACGACCAGGTACACAGCCCGAACGAGAAGTTCGACGTGCGGTGTTTGGATCATGGGACGAATGCGCACGCGCGGCTGCTGGGCGCTCTGGCGCGATAGTTAGGCAAGGCAAGGCCAAGGGCTCTGCCCCTGGACCCCGCTGGGGCCTTGGCCCCAGACCCCTGGCTGCAGCGCTTTCGTTACGAACAGAAAGCAGCGTGTGCGCTATATAGCGTCGTAAGCAAGCAGCTGCGGATGTGCGGCTTTGACTTGAATGTCTGGGTCAGCGACACACAGACGATCCGAAGCCGCGTGTTCTGACCGCCGCCGAACTCCCGGAAACAGAAGCGGAAGCTCCAAGAGTGTGGAAGGGCTGGATCTGGACGCGACAGTCTCTGCCGGGCCCCTCACGCTAGCGCACCAGACTGTCACACACGCCTTGAAATACATTTGCTAGCCCGTGGTTTCGCACGCGCGCGGGTAAGATCGGCTACCGCCTCAATGACCCACGCTGCATGGCCCAAGCGTTCGCTATGACTCGATTGATAACCACAGGTACGACCTCGTCAAACACAAAGGTATTCCAGCTACAGCCTTAACTTCGCCTTGGGCCATAGCCTGAAGTTACCCCACCATCGCCGCCACTACCCGACGCGCAAACGCCGCCGGATCGCCGGGCGCCTCGCCATCCTGCACACGCGCCAGATCGAGCAACACCTCCGACACCTCAGCCAAGTCCTCCCCAGCCTCCGCCCGCTTGGCCAATGCCGCAATCAGCGGATGCCGCGGATTGATCTCCAGCACCGGCGCCCCGGAGAACCCCGCCCGCCCCGTCCGCCGCATCAGCCGTTGCATCTGCAGGTCAGGCCCCGCCGTCTTCGCCGTCAACACCACCGCGCTGTCCACCAGCCGGTCCGTCGCGCGAACCTCATCCACCCGCTCGCCCAGCGCCGCCTTCAGCACCTCCAACAGCTTGTCCGTATCGGCCGCCTCGCCCGCGGCATCGGCCGTGAACTTGGAAAGGTCAGCCGCGCCCTGCGTCACGCTGCGTATCGGCTTGCCGTCGAACTCGCTCATACGCTCCGGCCAGAACGCATCCACCGAATCCGACAGCAGCAACACCTCCAACCCGCGCGCCCGAAACCCCTCCAACTGCGCAGATCCCGCCAGCGCCGCCGCATCGTCACCGATCAGGATGTAGATCGCCTCCTGCCCGTCCTTCATGCGCGCGACGTAATCCGCAAGCGAAACCCAGCCCTCCGCCGCGGAACTCCGGAACCGCATCAGCTCGGACAGGGTCGCCCGATGTTCCGTATCGTCCCAAAGCCCCTCCTTCATCGTGGGCCCGAAATTCTCCCAGAACTTCGCGTATTCCTCGGCGTCTTTCGCCCGCGTCTTCAATTCCGTCAGCACGCGGTTGGTCACCGCCTTGCGTATGCGAGAAAGCACGGGCGTCGCCTGCAACATCTCGCGGCTCACGTTCAGCGGCAGGTCCTCGGTATCCACCACGCCTTGCACAAACCGCAGCCATTCCGGCAGCAGCTTCGCGTCGTCGGTGATGAACATCCGCCGAACATGCAGCCGAACATGCGAGGCCCGATCCCCCTCCACCGGATCGAACGGCTTCGCACCAGGCACGAACAGCAACGCATAAAACTCGAGCTGCCCTTCGGCGCGCCACTGCAACGTCGCCCAGGGCGTGTCGAAGTAGTGGCCGAGGTGCCGGTAAAGTGCCAGGCTCTGCTCCTCGCTCACCTCGCTCTTTGGCTTGCGCCACAGCGCAGTCCCCTCATTGGCGGTTACATCCTTGCCATCCCGCACGACGGAGATCGGCAGCGCGATGTGGTCCGCCCATTTGCGTATCGCAGTCTCCAACCGATACGGCTCCAGGTACTCCTCCGCATCCGCCTTCATGTACAGGACGATGGTCGTCCCCACACTCTCCCGCTCCGCTGGCGCCAGCGTATACTCGCCCCGCCCGTCGCTCGCCCACAACCACGCCTGGTCGCTGCCCGCCTTGCGCGATGTCACCTCCACCCTGTCCGCAACCATGAACGCGGCGTAGAACCCCACGCCGAACTGCCCGATCAGGCTCGGCTTCTCGTCCGGCTTGGCACCTTCCAGCCCCGCCGCGAACGCCCGCGTGCCGCTGCGTGCGATGGTACCAAGGTTCTGCGCCAGCTCCTCGCGGCTCATCCCGATGCCCTGGTCCTCGATCGTAAGCGTGTGCGCGTCCTTGTCGGGTACGACACGCACGCCCGCTCCCTCGGGCAGCCCGAGGGTCGCGTCGCTCAGCGCCTCGAAACGCCGCCTGTCCGTGGCGTCGGCCGCGTTGGCCACCAGCTCGCGCAGAAAGATCTCGCGCTCCGAGTACAGCGAGTGCACCACCAGGTCGAGCAGGCGACCCACCTCGGCTCCGAATTCATGGCGTTCTACGGTTTGCGTTTCGGACATGGCGTGAAATCCTCCTGGGGGCGCGAGGTAGGTGGGGGTGGAAGGCAAGGCAAGGCGTTCTTTTTTGAAAAAAAACCAAAAAACTTTGTTCTCCACGCCTGCCCGGCGATTCGCGCCGGTTCTGCCGTTGCGCGCATCTGCAGAACGAAGACGGGCCATGATGCAGGCGGGAAAGCAAAGTTCTTTTTGGTTCTTTTTTTCAAAAAAGAACGGCTTCCTTTCTTCCTGAAGCGTTCCACGCCCCATGCTCCCCAACCTGGTTCCCATCTTTCAGTCCCGCGCCCCGCAGCTCGACGCCGATTCAGCCTTCCCTACCCAGAACATCGCCGACCTCGCCACCATAGGCGCGCTTACCGCGCCGTTCCCGCCCGGCCACGGCGGCCAGGGCGCCGGCACCACGCCTGAAGGTGCGCAGACGCTCCTGCGCACCCTACGCCTGATCGGCCAGGGTCACCTCGCTACGGGCCGCCTCTACGAAGGCCACGTGAACGCGATAAAACTCGTGGCCACCTACGGCACGCCCGCCCAGCTCGCGCGCTTGGCGGCGGAAGCGCGGCGCGGCTACCTGTTCGGCCTCTGGGTCACCGACGGCGAACAGCCCCTCCGGCTGCAAGACGACTGCCTGCAAGGCGGCAAGGCCATCTGCTCCGGCGCCGGCCACCTCAGCCGTGCCCTGGTCACCGCCCAGCCCCCAAGCGGCGACCCCGTCCTTGCCATGGTCACCCTGGACGACACACCTCGTGCCCAGCCCGCCCGCATACGCCTGCAAGGCATGCGCGCCGCCACGACAGGCGCCATCACGTTGACTAACTTGCCGGCCGAAATCATCGGCGCCCCAGGCGACTACCTTCGCCAGCCAGTCTTCTCCGCCGGCGCCTGGCGCACCTCCGCCGTCACCCTCGGCGGAATCGATTCCCTTATCGCCACCACCCGCGCCGAACTCGTCGCCCGCGGCCGCCTGGCCAACCCCCACCAGCTCGCCCGCCTTGGCGAGGCGCTCATTGCCCAGGAGACCGCCGCCCTCTGGCTCGCCAAAACCGCCACCCTGGCCGAAGCCCTTGCCCCGGATCCGGCCCAGACCGCCGCTTACGTGAACCTGGCCCGCATCGCCGTGGAACGCGCCGCGCTCGCAACCATCCAGCTCACCCAGCGCAGCCTCGGCCTATCCGCCTTTGTCGCCGGCCACCCCGCCGAGGCAACGATGCGGGACCTCGCCACCTACCTGCGACAGCCCGCCCCGGATGAAACCCTCACCGAAGCTGCGGCCTATTTTGCAACCAACGAGATCCCGCAATGACGAAATCCTGGGAAGCCGACACCTTCGACCGCATCCACACCCGCGCCCCAGACCCCTGGGATGTGGAAACCAGTCCTTACGAACGCGAGAAATATGACCGCACCCTGGCCACCATCCCGTTGCCGCACCCGCCAAGCCTTCTCGAGATCGGCTGCTCCATCGGCGCGCAGACCGTCCGCCTGGCCGAACGCACGCACGCCCTCCTGGCACTTGACATATCCGCCGAAGCCGTCACCCGCGCCCGGCAGCGCTGCGCCCACCTGTCCCATGTCACCATTCGCCAGGCCCGCATCCCGCAAGACTGGCCGCCCGGCCTGTTCGACCAGATCGTCATCTCCGAAATGCTGTATTTCCTGGACCGAGAGGACGTTGCCAGCGCCGCCCGCCTCGCGGCAGGCAGCCTGACGCGCAATGGCGCCATCCTGCTCGTGAATTGGACCGGTCACACGGACTCGCCCACCACCGGCGACGAAGCCGCCGAACTATTCATCGATACGGCAAAGTTCTTACGCCACACGGGGAGCAGGCAGACGAATTACCGGATCGATCTGCTTCAGGCGGATGTAGGGTAGGAAGCAAGGCCTTCTCTTTGAAAAGAAGAAGCGAAAAACTTTGGTCCCTGGCGATTGTAGCAGCCGCGAGTTCAGGACGCGCCGAGGCGCCTGCACCGCTGCAACACAGGACCTCACGCTAGATACCTGCCATGGCTACTTCAGCAGGTAGTTTGGCCGAAATGAAAACGCCGAGCGCGTAACTGCTCGGCGTAGTTCAATCAAGCACGGTTGCGAACGGCACGAAGGCAATCGCGCCGACACAAAAGCGCGTTGCACTACCCCGAGCTCTGCGTGTGAAATTACGGCTGAATCAGTCGCAACTGCCCGGTCGGAATCTCACACGCAAACCAACGCGAGAAGCAATTGCATCCGACGGAAAAGCGTCGCGCCCGCCTAACTCTCGTAGCTCATCACCGGCTTAGGCAGCTCTACCGACTCGCCACGCGCGACCGTCGACGCCGCCCGAGCCGTATCCGGAAGCATCTCGATGCGCCCGGTGATCTGCCCGCCATCCTCAACCTGCAGCCGACGGCAACGCGCCGTGCCGAGCACCACGCCGGTGCCGCGCACCACCAGGCTGCCGCGCGCCGTTACGGTGCCGTCGATCGTCCCGGCTACCTCGGCGTTCTCTACCTCGACTTCGCCCTTGAAGACGCCGCCCGGCGAGACCGCCAGCTCGGTGGCGTGGATCATCGTGGCTTCCACGGTGCCTTCGACTACCAGGCGCTCGGCATCCTGCACCATGCCCTGAACGCTGATGCCGCGGCCCACGACCAGCGTGCGACGCTCCTGCACGGGTGCTGGCCGTTCCGATCCGGTGCGCGCTACCGGCGGGCCTGGCGGCCCAGGCGGCCGCGGTGCGGCAGATTGCGGCATCGGCGGGTTGCCGCCCCCGGCGGCGGGCGGGTTGGCGAACGGCGGACGTCCCATCATCGGGTCCTTTATCATGGCGATCGAGGCAGTGGCAGGCGTGATCGTGGCGGTGGCCGCCGGCGCAGGCGGCCGGGGTGGTACGCCGAGCCCATTGTCGGGGGCGCCAGCGCCCTCCGCTTGCATGGGCTGTGCGGCAGATTTTGCATCCATAGGTGCCTCCGGCTCTTCATCGGGCTTGCGGCGTTTGAACAAGGGCAGCCCCCCTCCTGGCTTTAGGCCGGCCGCCGCAGATACGCGGCGCGAGATGCCTGGCCTAACACGCACCGTTCGAGGGAAACAACCCGCCAAGTTTTGGGCCAGAAAACCGATCCGCCCCAACGCGACACCAAAAGATCAAAAGTTTTATGCTTCGTTCTTTTGAAAAAGACGGCCTTTCTGGCTCCCTAACCCCGCCGATCCATCAGGACATGCACCATGCAGGCCGTGCCCAGCACCGGCACGAGCAGGTTCACCAGCGGCAAGGATCCCGCCAATGCCAGCGCGCCGCCCTGCAGCAGCACGCCCCAACGATGCCGCCCGTAGAGCGCGTTCGCCTCCGCCCGGCTCATCCGCCGCATCGCCACCGCCACGAACAGCCCACGGCCCAACGCCCAGGCGGTGATCAGCCACCCCAGCACAAATCCCACCCCAGGCACCAGCAGCGCCAGCAGCAGCGAGAGCGCGCTCATCAGCAACACAAGCCCGCCCACCACCAGCCCGTCCCATACCTGGGCCGAGAACGCCGCCCCAACCGGGGCCGGCAATCCCGGATACCAGCGCCGCTCCACCGCGCGGCAGACCGGCTCCAGAAACAGCGAAGCGATCACCACCGCCAGCGGCAGGAACAGCCACAACGCGGCCGCAGCCGCGGCAAATCCGCCGAGCACACCAGCCACCCACGCCAGCCAGCCGGATGATCCCGCCAGCACGTGATGCAGCCCATAAACGGCCCCTACGCACAGCGCGGCAAAACCTAATGCCGAGAGCAGCAGGCTTTGCGCCAGCACGCCCAGGATCGCGGGGTCGTCCAGTTGTTCAATCGCGCGGAGGAACGGTTTCAGCATAGGAAGAAAGGCCTTCTTTTTTGGAAAAAAGAAGCAAAAAACTTTTGCTTCTCCGGCGGCATCAGGGCGCGGCCTGGTTCTGCAGATGCGCGCGTCGGCAGAACCTGATTGGCCATAATGCGAGCGTCGAACGAGACTATTTGCGTTTTTGTGAGTTGCTTGATCACTGACGCGCCCGACGCTCACGTATCAATTGGCGCGAACAACGCGGAGCTGGAACCGCAAACACGTGCCAGGTCGCCTCCCTTTCCTCGGGCTTTAGATCCCCGCCAGCCCATAACGTCCCGCCAGCAGCGCAAACGCGAAGCAATGCCGGCCCTCCCTTGCTTTCCCGCCCCACTCCGGCAAAGAGCACCCCATGCAAGACACCACATACGACATCATCGGCATCGGCAACGCCATCGTGGATGTCGTGGCCCCCACCGACCACGCGTTTCTCTCGAAACACGACATGCATCCCGGCGGCATGGCGTTGATCGACGCCGAACGGGCGAACGCTCTCTACACCGCCATGCCGCCCGGCCGCGAAAGCAGCGGCGGCTCGGCCGCAAACACCTGCGCCGTGGCCGCAGCCCTTGGCGCCCGGGTCGCCTATATCGGCAAGGTTGCCGCTGATGCCCTCGGCGAAACCTTCAGCCGCGACATCCAGGCCGCCGGCGTCCACTTCCCCAGCGCGCCGCTCACCGAAGGCGCGCCGACGGCACGCTGCCTGATCCTCGTCACGCCGGACGGCCAACGCACGATGAACACCTTCCTGGGCGCCAGCGTGGCCTTCGCCAGCGGCGACGTGGATGAGACCCTCATCGCCCAGTCCGCCGTCCTCTATCTGGAAGGCTATCTGTTCGACCCGCCGGCAGCCCAGGCCGCCTTCCGCACCGCCGCCCGTGCCGCACGGCAAGCGCGCCGCCAGGTCGCCTTGTCTTTGTCCGACGCCTTCTGCGTGGACCGCCACCGCGACGCCTTCCGCACGCTCCTCGACGACACCGACATCCTCTTCGCCAACGAGGCCGAACTCTGCAGCCTCTACGAAGCGAACCGTCTGGAAGACGCGCTGGATGCCGTGGCGAACGACGTGGCTTTGGCCGCCATCACCCGCGGCGATCAAGGCAGCGTCATCCTGCGCCGCGCCGAACGCGTGACCATTCCCGCCGAACCGGCAACCGTGATCGACACCACCGGCGCAGGAGACGCCTATGCCGCCGGCTTCCTCGCCGCGCACACGGCCGGCCAGAACCTCGAAGCATGTGGCCGCCTGGGCAGCCGCGCGGCTGCCGAAATCATCTCGCATTACGGCGCGCGGCCGGAAGCGGATCTGTCAGGCTACCTACGCCGGGGCTGAGCTTCTCGCATTGCGCCAACCTGGCAACAAATGACAAGGCCGCCTCCCGGCAGCGAGCGAGAGAAGCAAAACTGTTGCGCTTAGTGTGTTAAGACAGACGGACTTGCTCGTGTTGCACAACGGTCTCAAGCCAGACCGGACAACCGCGCGTCAATCCATTTGCGCAAATGTACGAGCCTCGACCATGGCGCACATATCACGCCAGGCAAGATCACCGCGCCGAGACCGGCGCATGCGGCCGCCTGAGAACCACCACTGTTGTCGCCTGCACCACCCGCCACGGCACCCACCGTAGCACCCAGGATCATCAAACCGACAGTCTCCGGCCAACCAAGGTTGAAGATCAAGCTCAAGATACGTCTCACAAAAGTCGTCCGCTCAAAAATTGATACGGACGCTGGTTACCACGGTTGTATTCGATGGCGCAACTTTTTTGCGCGCGGGATCCTGGGTCATTCAGCCCCCTATCCAAGCTTCCTGTATGGCGGCTTGGACGGATCAACCATTCTGATGTCAATCGGCCCGATACCGAATAACGCGATTACCGCCGGCTCGCGCCCGCCCGTCTTCACACCGTCATAATGTGGCGTGTGCGCCACACGGTGAACGAACGAACCGGCCGGCACAGGAACAGTGTTGTCAGGATCGAAATCCGCCCCGCTATCCACCCACCAGGTGCCCGACAAGACCACGGACAGCCGGTCGGTCCGGTAGGCGTGCGGCGCGCTCATGTAGCCCGGGTTCCACTTCATCAACACCAGATACGGACCGGCGTCATCCTTGTCGCCGAACAGCGTCGCCGTCTCGCCGATGTCCGTGGACAGGCCCTGCCACTTCTTCCATTTAATCTGACCCGGAAGCGTGATCTGCGTCTCCGCCGGATCGATCTTGGCCGCATCGGCCAATTTCGGCATACCAACCGCAAGAACGCCCGCCAACGCCGCCAGAAGCAGCCGACGTTCGTCGTTTACAACAACATCTTCGTTGGACATTACAGGGTTCCTTCTGCGTTTGGCAAAGTCCGGACTTGCGTAGGCAAGGAAGCAAGCAGTCCTTTTTTGGAAAAAAGGACCAAAAAACTTTTACTCCAGCGCATCTGCAACAGCCTATTACTGCAGGACACACCGAAGCGCTTCCTGGATTGGAAGAGTTGAAGGCCCTGCATCGAACGAACAGCGTTGCATTGACGGCTGCCTCCAGCCGGTTGAAGGACCTGGGGACCATGGTGTCATCTATTGCAAGCCGCGCGGCGGTTGCGGAAAAGGAGCCAAAGCGGGCCGCGCCAAGGAAGAGTCGCAAGCGCCGGCTGTTCCACTCGCTGTTTGCGTTCGAAGACCAGAAAGAAGGCATGGCGGCGTTCTGGGAAAAGCGAGCGGCCGATTTCAGTGGTCGTTGATCGCGCTACGCGAGGGTAAAAAGGAAGGCCTTCTTTTTTGGAAAACAGAAGCAAAAAACTTTTGTTCCCCCGCATCTGCAGGGTGCGTGTTTGTCCGGGAAAACGCGATTGCTGCTAGTGCGGGGGGAGCAAAAGTTTTTTGCTTCTTTTTTCCAAAAAAGAAGGCCTTCCTTACTTTCGCAACGCTTAGTCGAAGGACGTTGGTGTAAGACCACTCGCCTTGGTGCACGCCCGCGCGGCCTACCCAATCCGAACTTAGCAAAATGAGGGCGTCATAGTATGTCTGCGAATGATGCTGGCGTGCCGCAAGGCCCCGGTGGGCACGTGATGGCACTGGCAGGCCGGCGGGCGCTCGTGACGGGCGCCTCCTCCGGGCTCGGCGCACATTTTGCGCTTGTGCTGGCTCGCGCGGGTGCCGAGGTGGTGCTTGCCGCAAGACGCACGGATGGACTTGCAAAAACCGCTGACAAGATCGGCGGCTTGGGCGGAAGCTCCAGGGTAGTCTCACTCGATGTGGCCGATCCGGCGAGCATTGCCGCACTGGAACCCGAACTGCGCGAGATCGATGTGCTGGTCAACAACGCTGGTATTGCGCACGAGGCACCCGCGCTGGAGCAGAGCGAAGCCGACTGGGACCGGGTCGTCAATACCAACCTGAAGGGCCTGTTCATGCTCTCCCAAGCCGCCGCGCGGGCGATGCGCGCTCACGGCCGAGGTGGTTCGATCATCAACATCGCGTCGGTCCTTGGGTTAAGGCAAAGCAAGCATGTTCTGCCCTACGCGGTGTCCAAGGCGGGTGTCATCCAGCTAACCAAGGTCCTGGCGCTTGAGGTCGCTCGCTACGGTGTACGGGTGAACGCGATAGCGCCGGGCTACTTCGATACCAGTATTAATACCGATTTTTGGAAGACGCCGGCCGGCGCGGCGGTTCTAAGCCGGATTCCGCAGCGACGGCTCGGCCGTCTGGAGGACCTGGATGGGCCGTTGCTGCTGCTCGCCTCGGACGCTTCTGCGTTCATGACCGGGGCGGTTCTAGTGGTGGACGGCGGCCACATGGTGAGTGGCCTGTAAGTAGCGGCGCACGGCACACCAAGCCCAGAACGCGCAGTTCAGGCCACCTGCGCTCGGCGCAAACCTCCTGCTACGCAAGATGTCTGATCTCGGGAGGCGCACCAGGCGTGGACAGCTCAAAAGAGGGAATTGGCGGAGGGGATGAGATTCGAACTCACGGTACACCTTTACAGTGTACAACGGTTTAGCAAACCGCCGCCTTCAGCCACTCGGCCACCCCTCCGCCGGGATGCAACACGACGTTTGCGCTACAGTCTTACGGGCTGATCCCGCCTGGGTCAATGAAGGGAAAGGACGGAAGGAAGGCCTTCTTTTTTGAAAGAAAGAAGCAAAAAACGTTTACCTCCCCGCATTCGCGCCAGTCCGGTGCTACCTGAAAGCACCGCAGCGATGCAGCGTCGGGGAAAAAAAGTTTTTTGCTTCTATTTTTCAAAAAAGAAGGCCTTGCTTTGTTAAACTGCGAGCCGCCCCCGAAGCGCCTCGTTCACCAGCGCCGGGTTCCCCTTGCCACCCATAGCCTTCATCACCTGCCCCACGAAGAACCCAAACAGCTTGTCCTTGCCCCCCCTATACTCCGCAAGCTTGTCAGGATTGGCAGCCAGCACCGCGTCCACCGCTGCGTCGATGGCGCCGGTATCCGTCACCTGCCGCAAGCCGCGCTGCTCCACGATATCCCCAGGCGCCGCCCCGGTCTCGACCATGGCCTCGAACACCTCCTTTGCGATCCGCCCGTTGATCGTGGCGTCGCCTAGCAGGTCCAGCAGCGCCCCTAGATTTTCGGCACTCACCGGACTGGTCTCGATTGTCCGCCCGGTCCGGTTCAACGCGGCAAAGAAGTCGCCGGTGATCCAGTTCGCCGCAAGCCGCGCATCGCGTCCTCGCGCCACCGTCTCGAAGAAATCCGCAGTCGTCTGCTCGGCCACCAGCACGCCCGCGTCGTAGGCCGGCAGCTTGTAGTCGGCGACGAAACGCGCACGCTTGGCGTCCGGCAGTTCCGGCAGGCTGGCCCGCAATCCGTCCACCCACACCTGGTCCAGCACCAGCGGCAGCAGGTCGGGATCGGGAAAATACCGGTAATCATGCGCATCTTCCTTGCTGCGCATGCTTCGCGTCATCTGGCGCGCGGGGTCGAACAGCCGTGTCTCCTGCACCACCTCGCCGCCGCATTCCCACACCTCGACCTGCCGGCGCGCCTCCGCCTCGATCGCCAGCATGACGAACCGTATGGAGTTGACGTTCTTCACCTCGCAGCGCGTGCGGAAGGCCTCGCCAGCATGCCGCACGGACACGTTAACGTCGGCCCGCATGCTGCCTTCGTCCATGTTGCCGTCGCAGGTGCCCAGATAACGCAGCACGGTGCGCAGTTTGCGCAGGTATGCGCCGGCCTCTTCAGGCGTGCGTATGTCGGGCTCGCTGACGATCTCCATCAGCGCCACGCCGCAGCGGTTCAGGTCTATGAAGGATCGCGCGGGATCCTGGTCGTGCAGGGATTTTCCCGCATCCTGTTCCAGGTGCAGCCGCGTCACCCCGATCTGCCGTGTGCTGCCGTCGGCGAGTTCTATCTCCACCTCGCCGCGCCCGACGATGGGATGCTCAAACTGGCTGATCTGATATCCGCTGGGCAGATCGGCGTAGAAATAGTTCTTCCGGTCGAACCGGCTGGTCAGGTTGATCTGCGCGTTCAGCCCAAGCCCGGTGCGCACCGCCTGCGCCACGCATTCCTCGTTCAGCACCGGCAGCATGCCGGGGAACGCCGCATCCACGAAACTCACCTGGGTGTTCGGTTCGCTGCCGAAATCCGTGGCCGCTCCGGAAAACAGCTTGGACCTGCTGATCACCTGCGCATGAACCTCCAGTCCGCAGACGATCTCCCAAATGCCGCTCGAACCCTCGATCGTGTAGCTCATGCCGCCTCTCTTGCCCGTATCGCAGGCTTCGCCGAAAACCCAGCCGCATCCTCGATCACCTGGGAGACCGCGAACACCGTCTCCTCGTCATACGGCCGTCCGATCACCTGCAGGCCCAGCGGCAGGCCTTGCGCATCCAGTCCAGCCGGCACGCTCATCGCGGGGACACCCGCCATGCTCGCCGGCACGGTGAATACGTCATTCAGGTACATTGCGATGGGGTCGCCCATCTTCTCGCCCTGTGCGAACGCCGCCGTGGGTGCCGTGGGAGTCAGCAACGCATCCACACGGCCGAACGCGTCGGTGAAATCACGCAGGATCAACGCCCGCACCTTTTGCGCCCGCAGGTAATACGCATCGTAATACCCCGCCGAGAGCACATACGTTCCGATCATGATACGCCGCTGCACCTCCGCACCGAACCCCGCCGCCCGCGTACGCTCATACAGCTCCGTAAGGTCGTGGCCGTCCTCACGCAGGCCGAACCGCACGCCGTCATACCGCGCCAGGTTCGAGGAAGCCTCCGCCGGCGCTACTATATAATAGGTGGCCAGCCCGTATTTCGTGTGCGGCAGAGACACGTCCACGATCTCCGCTCCCGCGTCGCGCAGCCACTGCAGGCCCTCTTGCCACAGCCGCTCCACCTCTTCCGGCATCCCGTCCGCGCGATACTCACGCGGCACCCCGATGCGCAAACCTGCCACCCCACGCCGGCACGCCGCGGCGAAATTCGGCACCGCAAGATCCACGCTCGTGCTGTCCTTGGCGTCGAACCCCGCCATGCTGCCAAGCAGCAGCGCGCAATCCCCAACCGTGCGCGCGAACGGCCCTGGCTGGTCCAAAGAACTCGCAAACGCCACCACACCCCAGCGGCTGCACCGTCCGTAAGTCGGCTTTATCCCGGCCAACCCGCAGAACGCCGCTGGCTGCCGTATCGAACCACCGGTATCGGTCCCGGTAGCCCCCATCGCCATGCGCGCCGCCACGGCGGCCGCCGACCCGCCCGAAGACCCCCCAGGCACCAGCACCGCATCCGCATCGCCGCCGCGCTTCCAGGGATTCTCCACCGGCCCGAACGCCGACGTCATGTTTGAAGACCCCATGGCGAACTCGTCCAAGTTCGCCTTGCCCAGAAACACCGCCCCGTCCCGCAGCAGGTTCGCGGTAACCGAACTCTCGTAGGGCGGCACGAAATGCTCCAGGATGCGGCTTGCCGCCGTGGTGCGCACACCCGCCGTGCAGAATAGATCCTTGATGGCCAGCGGTATTCCCGCAAGCGGGCCCGCCTCACCCGAAGCAAGCGCCGCATCCGCCGCATCCGCCTGCTGCAGGGCCCGCTCAGGCGTCACGGTGATGAACGCGTTCAGCCGCGGATTGAGCTGCTCCGTCGCATCGACATGCGCCTGCGTCAGTTCGCGCGCAGTGAAGTCACGCTTCCGAAGCGCCGCCGCGGCTTCGGCGATCGTCAGGTCGGTCAGCATGTCTGGCTCCGCGAAGAAAGGAAGGAAGGCCTTCTTTTTTGAAAAAAAAGAAGCAAAAAACTTTTGTCTCCGGGCCTGCACCGCGGTGCGCGCAACTCCTGCAAACGCGCGCACTGGCAGAAACAGGCGAAGCCTTGGTGCAGGCGTGGAAGCAAAAGTTTTTTGCTTCTTTTTTTCAAAAAAGAAGGCCTTGCTTGCCTTCCTCACTCCACCACCTTCGGCACCGTAAAAAATGCCCCCACCCGATCCGGCGCGTTAGCCAATACCGCGTCAGCCATCCGCCCATCCGTTACGGCATCCGCCCGCAACCGCAGCACGATCTGCGCGCCACCCGTAAGCGGCGCCACACCCTCCACATCCACCTCGGACAGCGCCTCGATCCAGCCGAGTATGTCGTTCAGCTCGCCTTGCAGCCGGCCGACATCGCCCTCCTCCACACGGATGCGAGCCAATTTGGCAATACGGCGGACGGTCGCGGGATCGAGCGACATGGTTCGGGCCTCTGGTTTACGGGCAAGCGGCGGATCATAAACGCCGCCATGCCCGTCATCAACATGGCCGAGCTGCGCGCCGCCCTGCGCCCCGGCCAGCGCCTGATCGGCCTGGACCCTGGCGCCCGCACCATCGGCGTAGCGCTCTCCGATGTAAGCCTGCTTCTCGCCAGCCCACACGCCGCGTTGCGCCGCGGCAAGCTCTCCGCCAACGCCGCCGAGATCGCCGCCATCGCCCGCGCGCAAGACGCCGGCGGCCTGGTCGTAGGCCTGCCCCTCTCCATGGACGGCACGCTCGGGCCTGCCGCCCAAGCCGCCCGCGATTGGACGCGCGCGCTGTCCGAAGCCACCGGCTTGCCGGCCGCTCTGTGGGACGAGCGCCTGTCAAGCGCCGCCGTGAACCGCTTCCTGATTACCGAGGCTGACATGACGCGCAAGCGCCGGGCCGCGGTCGTGGATCAGATGGCGGCGGCTTACGTGCTGCAGGCGGCGCTGGATGCGTCAATAAGGAAGGAAGGCCTTCTTTTTTGAAAAAAGAAGCAAAAAACTTTTGCTCCTGACGCCTGCAAAACCGTGCGTGCCGTTCTGCAATCACGCCTGCTGGCAAGACCGGAGCGCACCGAGGTGCAGGCGGGGTAGAAAAAGTTTTTTGCTTCTTTTTTTCAAAAAAGAAGGCCTTGCTTGCTTCCTACTCGTCCCGATGAACGCGCTCCATGCGCTCATGCCGCTCCTGCGCTTCCAAAGACAACGTAGCAATCGGCCGGGCCTCCAGCCGCCGCAGCCCAATCGGCTCGCCGCTTTCCTCGCAATACCCGTACTGCCCCGCCTCGATACGCTGCAGCGCCTGGTCGATCTTGGAAATCAGCTTGCGCGCCCGGTCACGCGTGCGAAGCTCCAGCGCGCGGTCGGTCTCCACACTGGCGCGGTCGGTGATATCGGCCTCCAATATGCCGCCCTCGCCCAGGCTGGCCAGCGTATCGTCGGCGTCGCGCAGCAGATCAGCCCGCCAGCGCAACAGCTTCTGACGGAAATATTCCGCCTGCAGCGGGTTCATGAACTCCTCGGCGTCGGAGGGCCGGTAGTCGGGAGGCAGCGTCAGCATCATGTCGGCCGGTCCTCGTCATTCCTGGTCGGGCGGCCGGCCGTGTGGCAATCGGACCCGTATCTGGCGCGGCTTATAGACAAGCGCGTCCGCCGCGCCAAGCAAGGTTTGCCGGCTCACCCGGCGCGTGCGAGCTCGATCGCCGCACGTTGAGCGATTGCCCTGAGCACCTCATCCAGACGCGGGTCCGCCGCTTGCGGCAACGCGCGCGCCAGGTCTGCAAGCGTCTGACGCGCCTGCACGCCCCCTTTGCCCAACGCCGCCATTTGCAGGCCGGCCAGCGCGCCTAATAACGCCCTGCCCTGCCCTGCGGCAGCGTTGTCGGCCAGCGCGTCCCTGTCCGCCTGCCCGGCGCCGGCATCTCCGGGCCGCCCGATGGAGTCCGCCGCCAGCAGGCAGCCGGCGGCAGCCAGGCCAGGCGCCATCGTTGGCGCCGAAGCCGTCCCCTCCTGCTCTTCCGCTTCTTCCGGCAGGGCAAATCCGCCGGTGCGGCTTCGTGTGCGCCGTGCTGCGCGCAAAGCGGCGGCCGGAAGCGGCGATGCAGGCAGTTCGATACGCATGGGCGGATCCTTTCAGCTTCAGCCGGCGCCGGATGCACGTTCCGGAAACCTTCTTGTGTTTCTCTGTCCGCATGTTTCGCAAAGCAGACCCCGCACCCATCGCACCAGGCCGGCGCCAACCATGCCGCGCAATGGTTGCCGGAGTGCAAACATGCCGCCCATGGCTGCTGATATGCGCCGCACTGCTCGCCGCCGCACCCGGCCACGCCGCCGCGCAGATACGTGTCAAGGACATCGCGGACGTCGAAGGCGTACGCGAGAACCAGCTCGTGGGCTACGGCCTGGTCGTCGGCCTCAACGGCACCGGTGACAAGCTGGACAACGCGGTGTTCACCCGCGAGTCTCTCGTCGGCATGCTGGAACGCCTCGGCGTGAACACGCGCGACCAGATCGCCAAGCTGCAGACCAAGAACGTCGCCGCTGTCATGGTCACCGGCAACCTGCCCGCCTTCGCGCGCACCGGTAGCCGCATAGACGTCTCCGTATCCGCCATAGGCGACGCGACCAACCTCTCGGGCGGTACGCTGCTCGTCACCCCGATGCTGGCCGCCGACGGCGAGGTGTACGGCGTGGGTCAGGGTGCCGTCACCACCGGAGCGGTCGCCGCACGCGGCGCCTCCGGATCATCCGTCACACGCAACGTGCCCACGTCAGGCAAGATCGCGAACGGCGCCATCGTCGAACGCGAAGTGGCCTTCACCCTAGGCACACAAAACGCTGTCGCACTGGCGCTGCGCAACCCCGATCTCACCACCGCCCGCCGCATGGAAGCCGCCATTAACGCAGCCCTCGGCCAGGGCACAGCACGCGCCACTGATCCGCGCACGGTAGCCCTGAACCTGCACGGGCATGACGTGATCTCGGCGCTCACTGACATAGAGGAGCTGCGCGTAGTACCAGACACGCCGGCAACGGTGGTGATCGACGAGACCAGCGGCACCATCGTCATGGGCGCAAACGTTCGCATCAGCACGGTGGCGATAGCGCAGGGCAACCTAACCATACGCGTGTCGGAGACACCGGAAGTCAGCCAGCCCGAACCGTTCAGCGCCGGCCGGACCACCAAGGTTCCGCGCAGCACAATCAGCGTGGATACCGAGCACGACCACAAGCTCGGCCTGCTGAACGCATCGCCGACGCTGCGCGATCTGGTCGCCAGCCTGAATGCGCTGGGTGTGGGCCCACGCGACCTGATCAGCATCCTGCAAGCGATAAAAGCCGCCGGCGCCCTGCAGGCCGATCTGGAGGTGAGGTGATGCGCATCGATCCCAAGCAGCCAGCGCCGGATATTGCGGCAAAGCTGCGCAAATCCGCCGAGGACTTCACAGCGGTCGCCTTGGACGAACTGCTGAAACCGATGTTCGACGGTGCCGACAATGCGGACAGCGCGTTCGGCGGCGGCGCTGCCGAACGCACCTTCAAGCCAATGATGATCACCGAGATAGCCAAGCAGATGGCGCGCAGTGGAGGGCTCGGCATAGCCGAGCCCGTCTACCAGCAGATGCTGCGATTACAGGAGCAGAAGCGATGAGCAACAGGATGACCGCCCGCAGCAAGCATACACCGACGATGGAGGAAGCCATCGACCGGCTGAGCGCCTTGCTCATCGAAGAGAATGCCGCGCTGGAAGCAATGGATTTCGCGCGGGCCGGCGGTCTGCTGGCGCCCAAGCACGCCGCGGCGGACGCGCTCGCGGCCGCGTGGCGCGCCGCCGATGCACCGCCCGCACCGAGCGAGCGGATGCGGGAACTGGGCGTCCTGGCCGAGGAGAACAGGCAGTTGCTGAAACGCGCCATGCGCGTGCAGCGCCGCGTTCTGGACCTTGTCGCCAAGGCGGCCCGCTCCGCGCCACAGGGCGCGCGTTACGGGTCGGCAGGGAAATTGGCGGCCGTTGGCCTAGGCGCGCAAAGCTTTAAGACGCGAGCTTGAGTGAAGCTGGCAGTCTCGTGCGAAAGGTAAATGCACGGGCTGCCTGCGCCTGCACTCCGGGAACGCCGCCGCGGTAGCGTACTGGAAAGCCCGACACGAAAGCCAACAAGGCAAGACGATAAGCCCGCAGGTCCGTGTCGATCCCCTGCTCTGAGCAGCAGGGCGCAATACCAAACCGAAAAACGAAGGACAGGCAGTCCGCCTCCGGAAGAGGACTGCCCGCCCGTCAGCCTTCAGCTGTTGTCGAAGTCGTCGGCGCCTTCATGCTCGTCCGCGTGGGACTCATGCGACTCTGCCTCATGCATCGGCATCGACTCATCCGCCTTCTTCCGGCGGCCACGCTTCTTGGGCTCCGCTGCCGTCTCCATCATCGGCAGGTCCTCGTCGTGCTTCGTCTCCGGCTGGCTGCGCGGCCGGCGTGTCTTGCGCGCGGTCTCGCTCGCGGGCTTGCGCGCTGTACGTGCAGTGCCGTTGGCGGCGCGTGCCGCACGGCCAGCGACAGTACGTCCGTCGATCTTGCCGCTGTTGGTCGTCTTCGCTGCACGCGTCGTCGGGGTGGCGCGTGCGGGAGCCTTGCGCGACGTGGCGGCTTTCGTGGTGCGCGTGGTTGCAGCCTTCGTGGTGCGCGTCGCAGGCTTACGGCCGGCGGCGGCGGTGCGTGTGCTCCGCGTTGCCGTGGCTTTCGTGTTACGTGCCGCGGGTTTCGCAGTGCGCGCGGTTGCCGTCTTGCGCGCGGGCGCAGCCTTCGCCGTGCGTGTGGTGGCGGCCTTGCCGCGCGTCGCAGGCGCCTTGCGCGTCGTGGCCGCGGCCCGTGTAGTGCGCGTGGTCTTTGCGGTGCGCGCGCTTGCCGCCTTTGTGGTCCGGGAAGTGGCGGCGCGTGAAGCTGTAGCGCGCGTGGCCGGCTTCTTTGCCGTGCGCGGTGCGGCGGCCTTGGCGCGCGCAGTCGGCGCTTTGCGCGTGGCCGCGGCCTTTGTCCCGCGTGCGGGGGCTGCAGCTTTTGTCGTGCGCTTGGCAGGCGCTTTTGCAGCCGCGGTGCGGCCTGTCGCTGCCTTGGCCTTTGGCGGACGGCCCACCGGGCGCCCCGTCGTGCCGCTGCCGCGGCGCGTTGTCGGGCGTGCCGCCATCGCCTTTGCGCGCGGGCGCGCCGGCTTCCCTGTCGTGTCGTCGGTACTCATTGCTCAGTCACTCCTGTAAGTTTGCCGTGTGGCGCGTCGGATCAAACGGTCGGTTTCGCTGCCGGTTCCTGTGCCGAAACGGCATTCACACGCGCGCCGGCCGGGTCGGCAGGGGGATCATTCGAAAGATCATCGCCGGTGTGAGGCGCGTTGCACGATCGTCGCTCCCAGATCGCGCGTGCATGCGGGAAGCAAAGCTTTGCGAATCGCGGCTCGCAGACATGCGCTGTCTTCCGCTATCTGCCGCGCACGCGCGGCTGTCAACGAAAAGCAACGGTCAGCGCTCGAATAATCGGCTTAAATCGTTGCAACCTTGCGCGCCCGTCGCAAATTCGCATCACAATGCGCCAGCAAGCATTACTTGGCCTGTCACGTGGGCGTGTGAGAGACAAACAAATCCGGCGTCTCTCGCCGCGTCACAACGCGTTTTCAGCCCGCGTCGATATTATCCAGCAGGCGTACGCTGCCGAGCCTTGCCGCAGCGATGAGCCGAGCGCCCACCTCGGCTTTTGCCAGCCGCTGCAGGCTCGCGCCATCGACGAGTGCCATGTAGTCCAGCGCCAGACCGCATTCGGCCAGCTGCGTGCGCGCTTCGTATAAGGCAGCCTCCACGGCCGCGCCTGCGCGTATCGCCGCGGTGCCACGCTGCATCGCGGCGTAGAGGCACGCCGCCGTCGCGCGCTGCGAAGCGGTCAGGAAACGGTTGCGCGAAGACAGTGCGAGGCCGTCGGACTCACGCATGGTCGGCACGCCGATGATGCGCACGCGCAGTGCCAGGTCCTGCGTGATGCGGCGTATCACCTGCAATTGCTGCCAGTCCTTCTCGCCGAAACAGGCGGCATCCGGCCTGACCTGACCGAAAAGCTTTGTCACAACAGTGGCCACGCCACGGAAATGTCCGGGCCGCGCATCGCCTTCCCAGCCGTCGGCTGGGCCCGCCACATCGACGAGCGTCACGTCGCCTTGCGGGTACATCTCGTCCACGCCGGGCATCCAGACCGCATCGCAGCCGGCGTGCGCAAGCATCTCCAGGTCGCCCGCTTCGTCCCGCGGGTAGCGTGCAAGATCCTCGGACTGGCCGAACTGCAGCGGGTTGACGAAGATGGAAGCGATGACTTTGCCGCCGGTATCGCGTGCGTGCTCCACCAGCGACAGGTGTCCGGCATGCAGCGCACCCATCGTCGGCACAAGCGTTATGGTCGCGGCGCCGGCGCGCAGTGTGGCCAGCGCAGCAACGAGGTCCTGGCTTGTTCTAGCAATCAGCATCTTACAACGTGCCTTCTCCGACGTTCCGCAAACTGCCCCCCAGACACGCCCTTCAGCTGTGCCGCCACAGTTTATCCGGCGCGCGTTCGGACAACGGCGCGCAAGGCGACCGGCATGTAGCCGCCATGACTAGCTTCGGGAGGGCACGCGAACCGGCACTTCGTTTGGCGCGGACCAAAGACAGGTGCAAGCGGCTGGCAGCATATGCTTGCCATGCCGGCCGCGCCGGACCAGCTTGCACATGCACCAGCACACGCGCCTAGACAGACCAGCGAGCACGCCATGCCAGACAGCCTACCCGTCCGTTGGAGCCCAGACCGCTCGCCGCCAGGCTCGCCGCCAGGCAGCGAGCCGGGCCCACCAATGCCCATAGCCATATGGCGCGGCTTGCGCGGCCGCTGCCCGGCCTGCGGCCGTGGCCGCCTGTTTGCCCGTCTGCTGCGCGTCAACACGGTCTGCGACGAATGCGCAGCGCCGCTCGGACTGATCAACGCGGACGATGCGCCGCCTTACTTTACCGTGTTCATCGTCGCCCACATCGTGATCGGCGCGCAGGTGGCGCTGGACCGCATGGCCACGCTTTCCGTCGGCACCGAAATGGCGATCTTCCTGCCAGGTACGCTGGCGCTTGTGTTGGTACTGATCCGGCCGGTGAAAGGTGCTACCGTCGGGCTGATGATGAAGCTCGGTTTCATGAAACCGCCCGATGTCGCAATCGATGGCTGAGCCCTCACCCACTGCCGCAAAGCACCGCTCGCTTCTGCAAGTGGTGCTGGACGGCGAGAAACGCGGCCAGCTTTCCATCCTGCAACAGGCGGACCTTGAGCAGGCGGTGCGCGATCTCGCGGTGGAAAACCTGTTTGCGCCGCGCGATTTCGCCGGTCCCTTCATCCTGCATCTCTCCATCGTCGAGGGCCGCCTCGCCTTCGACGTGCGCGACGCACAGGACGCCCCGCTGATGGCGCTTGGCCTCGCACTCGGCCCGTTTCGCCGACTGATCAAGGATTACCAGCTGCTCGTGGAGAGCTACGCGCACGCCGTGCAGGACGGCCGCGAGGCGAAGATACAGGCGATCGACATGGGCCGCCGCGGCCTGCACAACGAAGGCGCGGAGATGATGACCGAACGCCTCGCCGGCCGGGTGGAGATCGACTTCGAGACCGCGCGGCGGCTGTTCACGTTGGTTTGCGTGCTGCATCAGCGTATCTAAGTAAGGAAGGCCTTCTTTTTTGAAAAAAAGAAGCAAAAAACTTTTGCTCCCCCGCTTGCACTACGGCGCGCAAACGTTCTGCCAGCCTTTGCATTGGCAGTATCGGCTCGAACCTTGACGCAGCCGGGGCAGAAAAAGTTTTTTGGTTCTTCTCTTTAAAAAAGGACTGCTTGCTTTCTTCCTACCTCCAGGAACCGAACGCATGAAAATCGACGGCACCCCCTACAGAAGCGTCTGGGTAGAACCGCATGACCGCGACGCCTTACGCATCATCGACCAGACAAAGCTCCCTTGGGCCTTGGACATCCTCCGCCTGACCAACGTGCGCGAGGTCGCGCACGCGATACGTAGCATGCAGGTACGCGGCGCCCCGCTGATCGGCGCCGTAGCCGCCTACGGACTGGCGCTCGCGCTGCGTGCTGATTCCAGCACGGATGCCATGGAACGCGATGCCGCGCTGCTCGCCGCCACGCGCCCTACCGCCGTGAATTTGCGCTGGGCGCTGGACCGCATGCTGACCATCCTGCGCAACACCCGCCAGGCCGAGCGTCCTGACCGCGCCAGCGCCGAAGCCACCGCCATCGCCGACGAGGACGTGGCGCGCAACGCGGCGATCGGCGAATACGGCATGCCGCTCATCGCCGAGGCGGCGGCAAAGAATCCAGGCCGCGCCGTGAACGTGTTGACGCACTGCAACGCCGGCTGGCTGGCGACGGTGGATTGGGGAACCGCGCTCGCACCCATCTATAAGGCGCATGACAGCGGGATCGACGTGCATGTCTGGGTGGACGAGACCAGGCCGCGCAACCAGGGCGCCGCACTCACCGCTTTCGAGCTCGGAAAGCACGGCGTGCCGCACACGGTGATTTCCGACAACGCCGGCGGCCACCTGATGCAGCACGGCCGCGTGGACATGGTGATCGTGGGCGCGGACCGCGTCACGCGGACCGGCGATGCGGCGAACAAGATCGGCACCTACCTTAAAGCGCTCGCCGCGCACGACAACGAAGTCGGCTTTCACGTGGCTTTCCCGTCCAGCACGGTCGATTGGCAGATCGAGGATGGCGTCGCCAGCATCCCGATCGAGGAGCGTGCGCAGACGGAAGTCAGCACGGTCACCGGCCGCGCGATGGATGGCAGCATCGCCACCGTGCGCGTTACACCAACCAGCAGCCCGGCGGCGAACCCGGCATTCGATGTTACCCCGCACCGGCTCATCACCAGCCTGATCACCGAGCGCGGGCGTTGCGCGCCCGACGCGTTGACGACGCTTTTTCCGGAGGAGAGACAGTAAGCAAGCAGTCCTGTTTTGAAAAAAAGACCAAAATTTTCATCACTGACGTTGCTCAACAGCCTCGATCTATCCCGGGCTAACCGGATGTCTCAAATGCGGGGTGAAAAAGTTTTCTGGTCCTTTTTCTCAAAAAAGGACTACTTGCTTCCTTGAAGCTTCCGCACCCGCGCGGTGTCCATCGCCCCGCACCTTCCCGCGCTGCTGCGTTGTCTGCCTCTTCTGCCGCCTTCCGGCGCAAGTGCGTGCTGCAGGCGCAGACGCGTCGATGCCACCACGCTTTGCACCGCGGAAGTGCCGGGACTGGCAGGCTCTATCGCGCCCCGCTCAGTCGCCTGACGCCGGTAGCGGAAAACCTGATCATGCTGCGCCACGTTGAAGAGGCCAAAAGCCTGCAAAGGGTGGTATCGATCATGAAGCTGCGCGACAGCAGGCTGGCTTCCCGCCTGCGCGGCTTTGACTTAGGGGCTGAGGGTGTAACAGTTCGGCCAGATGCCCGTGCGGCCCTGCAGCGGATTGCGGTCGCAACTGGCCCTATGCTCCCGGAGCAATAGGGCATGGCCACCATCCTCGTCGTGGACGACGAGTTCGGCATAGGCGAACTGCTCGAGGCCCTGCTTGAGGATGACGGCCATCGCGTGCTGACGGCAACGAACGGGCGGCACGGCCTGGAACGCGTAGCCGAGGCCCGCCCGGACCTGGTGATAAGCGACTTCATGATGCCGGTAATGGACGGCGCCGGCCTGTTGCGCGCCTTGCGTGACAACCCGGAGCTTCGCCAGATACCGTTCATCCTGATGTGTGCGCTGCCGGAGCTGTCGATCACCGACCGCATTAGCGGCTACGACGCCTTCGTGCGCAAACCCTTCAAGTTGGCGGAGGTATCGGCCCTGGTCAGCCGGCTGATCTCGCCTTTCAGGTAGGAAGCGAGCCGCATCCAAACCAGCCGCGTGCTCCAGAAACCACCGAAGCAACTCAGCGTCGGGACAGCAAAGCCTCTTGCTTCTTCTTATCTAAAGGGAGGCCTTGCCTTCTCCTACCCAAGCACTCGCAAAAACGTTTCGAACCGATCGGTGAACAACCCGACAAACTGGCTCTCGAGCCTGAACCCCTCCGGATCGTCCGTCACCACCTGCCCAAGCTGCGACTGGTGGCAGGCTATCGCCCGCTGCTTGGCCGGTATGTGGCGGGCCACATCCAGCCGGAACCCCACAGGCGCGCGCGCTTCCAGCAGACGGCGCGGCGGAAGAGTCCAGCCCCACACGGGATATTCGAACAATGCCGCCCCGGTCAGCGCCGCGGCGCGCGCGCCCAGCAAGCTGGCCGAGAGATGATCGCAATGTGGATCGTGCCGCCACGTGGTCAGGATCACGCCGGCGCCCACCGACTGCGCATGAGCGGCGATGTCGCGCGCCGCCTGCTCGGCGGCCTCGCCGCGCTGCGGCGCCTGCGTGTCAGTAAGACCCAGGAAGCTGACATTGCGTTCGGGCAGCCCAAGCATGCGCGCGGCCTGCCGGCTCTCCGCCTCGCGCAATCGCCGCAGCCGCGCGGCAGGGTAGGCGGCAGAGTTCGGGTGGGAGCCTGTCCCGTCCGTCAGTACCAGAACGAATACCGCCCGGCCAGAAGCCTGCGCGGTGGCGATCAACCCGCCACAACCCAGCGTCTCGTCATCCGGATGCGGCGCCAGGATCAGGATAGGGCCGACACCCATTTCCACATCAATGGTGCTAACCGGCAGCGCCCGCATCAGCCAATGCAGCCTGGCGGCGTTCATGCGGCGCAGTTGCGCAGCATCGGCCGGCGGCGGGGTGCCAGGCCGGCGAGCAGACAGGAAGTCGCGCCCAGGCGCGTAATCTGAGCCAGCAGAATACATCCCCTTTCGTCTATCCGCAGGCCGCCCAGCCCCGCAACGCACGAAACCGTTACGTTTCCGGATCGCGGTTGGTGCGTAAGCATAACCAATATGCCAATGATTGCAGAGCTTTGAGTCAGATGCAACGCCAGGTGGTCATCCCTGTGCCGAAACCTGCACCATGTCCGGCTTGCGCCAGAACGCGCCGGCCATACTATCCTGCAAACCGATCAGTTGCAGCTGCACCCAATCCAGGAACTCGTGCAGTCCGCGGGCCAGTATCTGGCCTATCGTCTGGTCCATCAAAGCCGCACGCAGCTCGTCCAGCCGCTCTTGCGTCACATACGCGCCGCGCAGCCCGTAGCCGGAGCTGAGCTGGCCAAGATGTATCTCCACCTGACGCACGCACACCGTCACGCTGCGCGGAAAGGACTGGTTCATCAGCAGGAATCCCGCAACCGATGCCGGCGTCATGAAGTTCGGGTTTACCCGCCTGTATGCCTGGTAGCCGGACGCCGCGCGCAGCAACGCGTGCCATTGGCTGATGTCCAGCGCCCCGCCCACGTCGTCCACCGAAGGCAGCAGCGTGTGATACTTGATGTCGACTAGCCGTGACGTCTGGTCCGCACGCTCGATGTATTTGCCGATGCAGTAGAAGGCCCAGCTCTGGTCCCGGTAGAACGTGCCGTCGGTGATGCCGGCATGGGCCTGGCATTGTTCCTTGAAATACGCGCACAGGCCGGATACCCGGCTCGGCGCCGCATCGGCCTCCGTCAATTGTCGCACGCGGTTGTAGAAGATGTTGATCTGCGACCACATCTCGGTCGGTATCAGCGGCCGCAGCGTGCGCGCGTTCTCCCGTGCCGCGAACAGCGAGGACAGCACGGAAGTCGGGTTCTCCCGATCCATCAGGTAGAATTGCGCCACGTTCTCCGCGTTTGCCGTGCCGTAGAGCTTGGTGAACCTCTCCTCGTCCGCGTTGATCTGCACCACGGAACGCCAGCCCGACTGGTCCACGCCGTGCCTGACGAACGTGTCCGTCACGTCCAAAATGCGCGCCAGGTTTTCGATCCGCTCCATGTAGCGGCCCAGCCAGAACAGCGCCTCGGCGTAGCGGGAGAGGAGTATTGGCGATCGGTGGCCGGTCTCTTCACTCATCGGCCAGCGCCGCAAGGAAGCAAGCCGTTCTTTTTTGGAAGAAAAGAACCAAAAAACTTTGGCTTCCTCGCCTGCACCGAGGTGGTTTCTTGTTCTGGCGTCATCCGCATCTGCAAAGATGAACGTCTTGGTCCGAACTGCTTGCCAAACCTGGCATGGCTAGTCGGCTGGCGTGCGGTAGTGAGCACCAGAGCGCAACAGAAGTGCGCCAGTCGGCCGCGCTGTGCGACTGCACGCTTCCGCATGACGCGCGTTTGGCAAGCAGACCGGGTCATTCCAACACCCACGTGTCCTTCGAACCGCCCCCCTGCGAGGAATTGACCACCAGAGAGCCCTCCCGCAACGCCACCCGCGTCAGCCCACCGGGCAGAACCCAGGTCTTGCGCCCGGTAATCGCAAACGGCCGCAGGTCCACGTGCCGCGGCCGCAACCGCTCGCCCGCCAGCGTCGGCGAAACCGACAGACTGATCATCGGCTGACTTATATAGTTGGCCGGATCGTCGCGAAGCTGCACCCGGAAATCGGCAATCTCCTGCTTCGTCGCATGCGGCCCGATGATCAGCCCGTACCCGCCCGACTCGCCCACAGGCTTGACCACGAGATTCTCCAGATTGGCCAACGTGTAGGCCAACCCCTCCGCCTCGCCGCAGATATGCGTCTCCACATTCGCCAGCACCGGCTCTTCGGACAGGTAGTACCGGATGATTCGCGGCATGTACGCATAGATCGCCTTATCGTCGGCCACCCCCGTGCCTACCGCGTTGGCAATAGCCACGCGCCCGTTGCGCCACACGTCGATCAGCCCGCGCACCCCGAGCGTGCTGTCCGCCCGGAACACGCCTGGGTCCAGGAAATCGTCGTTCAGCCGGCGATAGATCGCGTGCACCGGTGCCAGCCCCGCCGTCGTGCGCATCCACACGCTGCCGTCCTGAACCACCAGGTCGCTGCCCTCGACCAGCGGCACGCCCATCTCACGCGCCAGGAAGATGTGCTCAAAATACGCGGAGTTGTAGATGCCAGGGGAAAGCAGCACCACCTGTGGATCGGCAAGGTCGGTGGGTGCGATCTCGGCGAGCGCCGCCTGCAGCATCATCCCGTAGCTGCCGACAGGCCGCACTGCGATCCCGTCCATCAGGTCCGGAAAGATCCGCCGCATCATCGTGCGGTTCTCCAGCACGTAACTCACCCCGCTGGGCGTGCGCGCGTTGTCCTCCAGCACCAGGAACGCGCCGTGCTGGTCGCGTATGATATCGACGCCGCAGACATGCACGTAGGTTCCGCAAGGCACGTCGAACCCCACCATCTCCTGGCGGTAGTTCAAGTTCCCCAGCACCAGCGCGGCAGGCACGATGCCGTCCTTGAGGATGCGCTGGCCGTGATACACGTCCCAGATGAACGCGTTCAGCGCCGCCACGCGCTGGCGAACGCCGCGCTCCAGCACGCCCCACTCGCGCGCGGTCAGCACACGCGGTATCAGGTCAAACGGCAATATCCGATCGATCGCGTCCTTGTCCGAATAGACGGTGAACGTGATCCCCTGGTTGAACAGCTCGATCTCGGCAATCTGCGCACGCCTGGCCAGCTCGGCCGGATCCATCGCAGCAAGCCGCTGCGCGATGAGCTGCACCGCCGGGTCCTGGGACGCGCAGTCCGTCAGTTCGCAGAAGAAAGCGCCCTTGTCGTAGCCGTCCAGCAGTCCGGGATGCGTCATGCGGGGCCACCGGGAGTAAGCAAGCAAGGCCTTCTTTTTTGAAAAAAAGAAACAAAAAACTTTTGCTCCTGCCGCATTTGCGTCAGCGGGCTAGTACTTTCGTGACCGTAGCGCTGAACCTTGGCATTCACCTTTAGGGACACGAGGAACAAAGCGTCTGTTTGAACCGCCCGTCCTCCTGTTCTTCGTGCTCTTTGTGTGAAAGGCGCAGAACTTCCAAAGCGAGTGTCGAAGACAGACCGCGGACGGACACCGCCAGCGATGAAAACAGGAGCCTGCCCCCTCACGCTTCCGTCGCCTCCAGGTCCACGCTCACCGTCAGCTTGTGCCGCCCGCCGCCCAGAATGATCCCGTAAAGCGGGCTCACATCGAAAAAATCCCTGCCCCAGCCAAGCACCACGTGTTCGTCCTTGATAAGTATCGAGTTGGTCGGATCGATGTCCACCCAGCCGTGCTCCGGCCCGGTCCAGCACCCCACCCAGGCATGCGACTGGTCGGACCCGCGCCGCCGCGCCTGCCCGGGCGGTGGCTTCGTCCGGATGTAACCACTCACGTAGCGCGCTGGCAAACCCAGCGCGCGCAGCCCGGCGATCATCAGGTGCGAGAAATCCTGGCACACCCCGGCCCGCTGCTTCAGAACCTGTGCCACCGTCGTGTCTATGCTGGTCACGCCGCCGCGAAAGGTGAAATCCCGCCCGATGCGCGTGTTCAGGTCGATGACGCCTTCCAGCACCGGGCGACCGGGCGGGAACGACGCCGCGGCGTAGTCGCGCGCCTCGGCACTGCCTGGCGCATGCTTGCTGTCGAACAGGAACTCCGCCGCTTCGAAGCCGCCTTGCCCGCCGGCAAACGCGGCCGCCGAAACCGCCGCCCAATCGGGCGTCCGTCCGGCCTGCGGTATCGCCGGCGGCGTCACTTCCACCCGCGCATCCAGCGTTACTTCCAGGCTGGGATGTGGTTCCTCGAGAAACATCCAGGCCACATGATTGCCAAAGCAATCCGTGCCGTCGCGCATATCGGCAGGCGCCGGCTTCGTGGTAAGCCGGCTGGAAATCACCCGCTGCCAGGGCAACGCACGCGGCTGCAGATGCAACATGTGCGTGCCCAGATCGACCGGATGTGCATAGGCGTAGCTGGTGCGGTGGCACACCTGGTAGATCACTGCGTCCCGTCCGTGAACGTGACGGGCAGCAGCGCGAAATACTGCCGCATCACCTGATCGGACACGGCGGCCACCTGTGCCCCGATGCCACGCAGGCGTGGCGCCAGCCCCGCCGCCCGCTCCGCCTGGTCCGCGGCGTTGGCCAGTTCCGCCACCATCATGCGCGTCTCGCCGATCGCCTCGTCCAGTGCCGCGGCCAAAGGCGCGTCGTCGCGCCCCGCCAGTATGGCCAGCGTGCTGCGTGCGCTCACAAGCTGGAAACCCAGGCCGCGCGGGTTGCCCTCGTCTGCCACCACAAGGTCGATCACCGGTGCGGCCTGTATCGCGGTCAGGTATCGCGAGCGGTAGGTGATCGCGCTGTCGCAAAGCTCCAGGCACAGCGCCAGCCCACCCTCCATGCGCTCCGGACGCTGGTCCAGCGCGTGGCCAAGCTGTGCCGCCACCGTCTGCGCCCGCTCCGTACGCCGGCCCAGGTCGAGGAACAGGCGCCCGCCGCCGCGCACCATGTTCTCCGCCGCGTATCCCGCCACTGTCGCGCAGAACTGCAGCACCTGGCCGGCAAACTCGTGCATCAATCCGATACCCACCGCACGCTGGCCCGGCCGCAGCAGTACCCGGTTGCCCTTCAGCCGCCGCAGATCGTGCGCGATGGTCGCGTGCATCTCGCCACTCAACCGGTCGCGCAGCGTGTCGGCCAGGTCGCGTACCCGCCCGGTCAGCCGCGCCACGGACCCGGTGTCGCGCGCCAGCGCCCGCAACAGCAGGTCCGCCAGCTGCCCAGGTCCCGCCCCGCCTGCCAGCTCCTCGCTCACCAGGCCCGCCTGCACCAGGCAGGCCACCAGGACGGCCAGATCGGGCAGGTCACGCGGCAGCAGCGTGTCGCGCGAAAGCCGCGCCAGCACGATTCGTATAAGCCGCGCCGCGTTCTCCAACCGCTCCAGGTAACGGCCGAGCCAATAGAAATTATCCGCCACCCGGCTCGGCAGGTCGCCTGGCGTGCGGCGTATCTGCAAGGCAGGCACAGCCAGGTTGGCCGGGCCGAAGATATCCAGCCCTTCCTCGCGCAACACCCAGACGTCCTTGCTGGTGGCGCTGTGCGGCAGGCGGCCGGACAGCGCCTCGGCCGACTCCATCACACGCGCCACGCCGCCGGGAAGCGGGCGCCACGCCGCGCCGTCCCAAACCAGGAACAGCCGCAAGGAGACGGGCTTCGGGTCCAGCGTCTCGCCCGTGCCTATGCAGGGGGCATAACTGGGCGAGGGCGCCACCACCGCCGCATACGCCCAGGGCCGCGCCGCGATGCGGCCATGCAAGGCGGCCAGCCCCGCCGCGTCCAGCCCGGCCGCGCACAGCGCGTCGTCGCCACGCTCCGTCGCCGACAGAATGTGGTAGCGCGCCAGATCCGCCAGCACCCTGTCGCAGGAAGCCGCATCGCCCAGCCACAGCGTCTCCAGGCTGGGCAGAACCAGATCCCGCCCGGTCAGCGCCTGCGCCACGGCAGGCAGGAACGCGGCCAGCGCCGGCGCCTCCGCCCACCCGGCACCTGGCCCGTTCAGCAGCTGCACCGCCCCGTCGCGCCAGGCGCTCAGCAGCCCGGGCGTCCCGCAGGACATGTCCTCGGACACCTCCAGCTGGTCGATAGCACCCCCGCGCTGCCGCCTAATCAGCACGTGCACCGGCTGCAGCCCGCGCAACGTCTTCACCCACAGCGCGCCCTCGCGCACCGTCAGGTCACCATCCTCCACGAGCGCGCAGCCCAAAGCGCGCGCCAGCACCACATGCTCGAACCAGCGCGGGTCGGAGTGGCCGGGCGTCAGCAGCGCCAGCCCGGGATTGCCCGCGCCGGAAGGCGCCAGACGCTGCAGCCGGTCCTGCCAGATGTCGAAGAACGGCCGAAGCTGGGTCACCTCGGCATGGCGGAACAGCTCCGGCAGTACGCGCGCCATGATGCGCCGGTTCTCCAGCGCATAAGCCAGTCCCGCCGGCTCCCCCGTTCGGTCCGCCAGCACGCACCACTGTCCATCGGCTCCACGCACCAGATCGGCCGCATACAGGTGCATATGCCGCCCCTGCGGCGGCGCCCCAGGCACCACCGTGCGGCAGGCTCGCACGTAAGCACCCGCAGGATAGACCACCGCCGGCGGCAGCTTCCCCTCTGCCAGCAGCCGCCTGTCGCCATAAACATCGGCCAGCACGTCTTCCAGCAACGCTGCCCGCTGGGCCAGCCCCATCGCCAGCGCGGCAAACTCCGTCTCCGTCAGCAGGAACGGAATGGGATCGCAGCGCCACGTCCCCGCATTCGGCATCGCCAGCAGTGCGGCCGCTCCCTCCTCCACACAGGCCCGCTGCAGCTCCGCGGTCCGCTCCTTCAGCACCGCCGTCCCCAACCCAAGCAGCGACCCGAGCATCCGCCGCCACGGTCCCCGCAGCCGCCCAGCCGAATCAAGCAGCTCGTCCGCACCCTTCGCTAGCATGCGGACATTTGCCTGATCGCGGTCACAGCCAGGAAGAAAGCGATATTCACCACCAAGGCACCAAGAGCACCAAGACGGCGGTGTCAGACGACAAAGCGACGCACGCCGTTCTTGAAATGGACGTCGAGGTTGAACAAGGATGCCAAACGACGACCTGACAGCCGCAGATACGGCAGCACCTGCGCCTCATGCATCACGGCATCCACGCACTTCAGCGCGATGATGACAACGTTCTCTACCAGGAGATCGAGCCTGTAGCCCGCCTCCAGCCACACATCCCGACACATGATCGGCAGCGAAACCTGCCATTCACCCTTCAACTCCCGTGAAGCCCACTCGAACGCCAGACAATGCGCGCAGGTCGGCTCAAGTAGCCCCGGCCCCAGCGCCCGATGCACACACAAACCCGCATCGACAACCGCCCGCCCAACCTGATCGACAGCTTTGCTTACTTCTTGGTGTCCTTGGTGGTTCAACGCCTTCGCTGCCGCCCTCACCGGCGCAAATCCAACGTCCGGGGATGCTCCTTCCCAACCACCAGCACAGGCTCCGACATCCCCCCCGCACTATGCCCGAACGGAAAGAACCGCGCCCGACGCCGCGCCTCCGCCTCGTTCGCATTCACCGGAAACGTATCGTAATTCCGTCCCCCGGGATGCGACACGTAATGCGTGGCTCCCCCCAGACTCCGCCCATTCCACCGATCATAGACGTCGAACACCAAAGGCCCCTGCGCCCCTATGGTAGGATGCAAAGCCGAAGGCGGCGCCCAAGCCTTGAACCGCACCCCGCCCACATACTCCCCCACAGTCTGCGTCGCCGTCAGCGGAACCGCCCGGCCATTGCAAGCGAGCACAAACCGCTCCTCCACCCACCCCGTCACCAGCGCCTGCACCCGCTCCGCGCTGCTATCGACATACCGCACCGTCCCGCCCGAAGCCGGCTCCTCGCCCAGCACATGCCACGGCTCCAGCGCGTGCCTTATCTCCAGCCCCACCCCCTCCAGCGTCACGTCGCCGATCTTGGGGAACCGGAACTCCATGTGCGGCGCAAACCAAGACGCATCCAACGGAAAACCAAGCTGCCCCAACTCCTCCAGCACACTGGCAAAATCCGCCCGCACGAAATGCGGCAGCATGAAATCGTCATGCAGCCGCGTCCCCCACCGTACTAAGGACCGCTCGTACGGCGTCTGCCAAAAAGCCGCCACCGCCGCGCGCATCAGCAGCATCTGCGCCAAAGACATCCGCCCGTCCGGCGGCATCTCCAGCGCGCGGAACTCCACCAGCCCCAGCCGCCCCGTCGGCCCCTCAGGCGCATACATCTTGTCGATGGAAAACTCGGTCCGGTGCGTGTTGCCCGTGATGTCGGCCAGGATATTCCGGAACAGCCGGTCGGTCAGCCAAGGCGGCGTCTCCCGCTTTCCCGAGATCTGCGAAAACGCGATCTCCAGCTCCGTCACGCTGTCCATCCGCGCCTCGTCGATGCGCGGATGCTGGCTGGTCGGCCCGATGAACAACCCACTGAACGCGTAAGACAAACTCGGATGGTTATGCCAAAACCCCAGCAGACTCTTCAGCAAATCCGGCCGCCGCAAAAACGGTGAATCCGCAGGTGTCGCCGCCCCCATCACCACATGGTTGCCGCCGCCCGTCCCCACATGCCGCCCGTCCAGCATGAACTTCTGCGTCGCCAGCCCCTCCTCCCGCGCCACCTGGTACAACTGCGTCGTGCGCTCCACCATCTCCGCCCAATGCTCGGCCGGATGGATGTTCACCTCGATCACCCCGGGATCAGGCGTCACGCTGAACTGGTTCATCCGCGCATCACGCGGCGGCGCATATCCCTCCAGCACCACCTGAACCCCCAGCTCCTCCGCCGTGTCCTCCACGCTGGCCGCCAGATCGAGCCAATCCTCCATTTGATACAGCGGCGGGAAAAACACGTGCAGCCGCCCCCCGCGCGCCTCCACCGCGAGCGCCGTGCGCACCAGCTCCGGCTCCTCGCGCCCAATCTCAGGCAGACGCTGCGGCACCAGCCCCGCATACCCGTCCTCCGCCCCGCTTCGCTCCACCCCACCCCAAGGCGCCGCCCCGTCCACACGTCGAAACCGCTGGTGCCCCGGCAACACCCCCACCGGCGCAAAAGGATCAACCGGCTGCTCGAACTCCATACGCGCCGGATCCGCCCAGGGCAGGCTGTCCAGCGGCAGCCGGAACCCCACCGGCGCGTCCCCCGGCACCAGGAACATCTGGCTGGTCCGGAAGAACCACTTCCCCGACTGCCACCGACGCTGCCCGTTCGTCCCCACCCGCCGCAGCGGCAGCACCGAGCCCACCTGGCTCGCCAACCCCTGCCCGAACACCCGCGCCAGCCGCTCCCGCGTCTGCGGATCCTTTAGATGGTTGCCCTCCGCCAGCACGTTCGCCGGCAGCCGGTTCTCCTTCCACAGGAACCAATGCACATCCTCGTAAGCCGCATTGATCAACCCGGGCGAGACCTGCAACCGCTCCGCCAGCGCCTCACAAAACCGCTGCGCATCAGCCGGCGTCGCGCGCGCCGTATCATGATCCCCAGCCAGCAGCGCCAAATCCCGCCAAACCGGCTCCCCATCCCGCCGCCAATGCGCCCCCAGCGCCCAACGCGGCAACTGCTCACCAGGATAATGCTTGCCCAGCGCCTGCGTGATCGCCGCCCCAGGCGCCCACAACGGCAACAACCGCCTCAGCAACTTCCCCGCATAAA
>CAXTVW010000011.1:49640-52200 GCA_964247675.1 uncultured Acetobacteraceae bacterium | reverse complement strand
AAAAGTTTTTTGCTTCTTTTTTTCAAAAAAGAAGTGCTTTCTGCCTTCGCTCCCAAGGACACGCCATGGACGACATCGTCAAAGCGCCAGCCGGCACCTCCCGGCTCCAACCAGGCGCGCGGGACGAGGCGGCCCTCCGCCACCGCATCCTCGACAAGCTCACCTTCCAGATCGGACGCACGCCGGAAGAAGCCACGCAACGCGACTGGTTCGCCGCCACCGCTCACGCCATACGCGACTTCGTCGTGGAATGCTGGCTGGAGACGGGACAATCCGCCACCGCTCCAGGCAAGCGCGTGTATTACCTCTCGCTCGAATTTCTGATCGGCCGCCTGCTGTTCGACGCCGCCGGCAATCTCGGCCTGCTGGAACCGGCTCGCGCCGCGCTGGCCTCGCTGGGCGTGGACATGGACGTGCTGCGCGAGCAGGAGCCGGATGCCGCCCTCGGCAATGGCGGCCTCGGCCGCCTCGCCGCGTGCTTCATGGAAAGCATGGCCACCCTGCGCATACCCGCCTACGGCTACGGCATACGCTATGAATACGGCCTGTTCCGCCAGGTGATCGACCAGGGCGTGCAGCGCGAATTGCCGGACGACTGGCTCTCCGTCGGCAACCCCTGGGAGTTCGAGCGCCCGCTGGTCGCCTACATCGTGGGCTTTGGCGGCGCCGTGCACGCGCGCCACGACGCGCAGGGCCGGCTGGTCCTGGACGCGCAGGGACGCCAGGTATTCTTCTGGGTGCCCGCCGAGACGCTATCCGCGGTCGCCTACGACACACCGATCATGGGCGGCGGCGGAGATCACGCGAACACGCTGCGCCTGTGGTCGGCCCGCGCCATCGAGAAACTCCACCTCGACGAGTTCAACCGCGGCGACCACGTGGGCGCGTTCCGCGACAGGGTGCGCACGGAATCCGTCTCCCGCGTGCTCTACCCAGGCGACGATTCCGACGCCGGACAGGAACTGCGTCTGCGCCAGGAGTTCTTCTTCGCCTCGGCCTCCCTGCAAGACCTCGTGGCGCGCCACCTCAACCAGTTCGCCGACCTGACAACCCTGCCCGACCACGCCGCCATCCAGATGAACGACACCCATCCCGCGATCGCGGTGGCCGAGATGATGCGCCTGCTGGTGGACATCCACGGCCTGGACTGGGCGCAGGCCTGGCGCATCACGGTGGCCACGTTCAGCTACACCAACCATACGCTGCTGCCGGAAGCCCTGGAGACCTGGCCGGTGCCGCTGGTGGAACGGCTGCTGCCGCGGCACATGCAGATCATCTACATGCTGAATGCGCAACACCTGGAACGCGCGCATCGCGAGCACCACGCGACGGACGGCCTGCTCTCGGCGCTGTCCCTGATCGACGAATCGCACGGCCGCCGCCTGCGCATGGGCCACCTGGCTTTCGTCGGCAGCCACGCGGTGAACGGCGTCTCCGCGTTGCACACCGATCTCATGCGCCAGACCGTGTTCGCCGACCTGCATCGCCTCTATGGCGACAGGATAAGCAACAAGACGAACGGCATCACCTTCCGCCGCTGGCTGCACCGCGCCAACCCCGGACTGACGCAGGTGCTCATCGACGCGATAGGGCCGGCTTTCCTGACGCAGCCCGAACGCCTCGCCGACCTGGCGCCACAGGCCGGTGACACTTCGCTGCAACGCGCGATAGCTGGCCAGCGACAGGTCGCCAAACAGGCGCTCGGTGCATTCGTGCGCGAGTCGCTCGGGCTGGCTTTGGACCCGCACGCGTTGTTCGACGTGCACATAAAGCGTATGCACGAATACAAGCGGCAACTGCTCAACATCCTACAGACAGTGGCGCTCTACAACCAGATACGTGCGCAGCCGATGAGCGACCGCGTGCCGCAAGTAAAGATCTTCGCGGGCAAGGCAGCACCGGGCTATACGGTGGCCAAGCAGATCATCCGGCTGGCGCATGACGTGGGGCACGCCATCAACACGGACCCGGCGGTGGGCGACCGCCTGCGCGTGGTGTTCCTGCCGAACTACAACGTGAGCCTGGCCGAACGCATCATTCCCGCAGCCGACCTTTCCGAACAGATCTCGACCGCGGGCCTCGAGGCCTCGGGCACAGGCAACATGAAGCTGGCGTTGAACGGCGCGCTGACGATCGGCACGCTCGATGGCGCCAACGTGGAGATCCGCCAGCATGTCGGCGCCGAGAACATCTTCATCTTCGGGCTTACGGCCGACGAGGTGGCGGCACGCCGGCGCGGAGACATGTCCGGTCACGCGGCCGTCGCGGCGTCGCACCCGCTGGAACAGGCTTTGCGCGCGATCTCATCGGGCGTGTTCTCGCCGGACGAGCCGGACCGCTACCGCGAGCTCGTCGACAACCTGCTGCGCTACGACCGCTTCCTCGTCACGGCGGATTTCGACAGTTACTGTGCCAAGCAGGATGAGGTGGCGGCCATGTGGCGCACGCCGGAGCGCTGGTGGCGTACGGCGATCCTGAACATCGCGCATGTAGGCTGGTTCTCGTCGGACCGGACGATTGCGGAATATGCGACGGAAATCTGGGGCATAAAGAAGCAAGC
>CAXTVW010000011.1:7576-49540 GCA_964247675.1 uncultured Acetobacteraceae bacterium | reverse complement strand
CGGACCGGACGATTGCGGAATATGCGACGGAAATCTGGGGCATAAAGAAGCAAGCGGTTCTTTTCTAAGAAAGAATAAAAAGTCTTTTGCTTCTTTTCTTCAGAAAAGAAGTGCTTCCCTACCCCACTGAAAAGGCCAACCAACCTGGACCACGCCCCCCTAGCCCGTCACGCCATGGCCTACGTGCTCGCGGGCGGGCGCGGCAGCCGGCTGATGGAGCTCACCGACATACGCGCCAAGCCCGCAGTTTACTTCGGCGGCAAGTCGCGCATCATCGATTTCGCCCTGTCCAACGCGTTGAACTCCGGCATCCGCCGCATAGGCGTGGCGACCCAGTACAAGGCGCACAGCCTGATACGCCATTTGCAGCGCGGCTGGAACTTCTTCCGGCCCGAGCGCAACGAAAGCTTCGACATCCTGCCCGCCTCGCAACGCGTGACAGAGACCGGGTGGTACGCCGGCACCGCGGACGCGGTGTACCAGAACATCGACATCATCGAGAGCTACGCACCGCGCTACATCGTTCTGCTCGCCGGCGATCACGTCTATAAGATGGATTACGAGCCCATGCTGCAGCAGCATGTGGAGCAGCATGCGGACGTGACTGTCGGGTGCATCGAAGTCTCGTGCCAGGAGGCCTCCGGTTTCGGCGTCATGGCGGTCGATGGCGCTGACCGGATCACCGCCTTCCTGGAAAAGCCCGCCGATCCGCCTGCCATCCCCGGCAAGCCTGGCCGCAGCCTGGCCAGCATGGGCATCTACGTGTTCGAGACGAAGTTCCTGATCGACACGCTGCGGCGTGACGCCAGCCTGCCGGAATCCACGCATGATTTCGGCCATGACATCATCCCCTATCTGGTGGCGAACGGCCGCGCCGTGGCGCATCATTTCGAGAAATCCTGTGTGCGCACCACGCCCGCCAGCCAGATCTACTGGCGTGATGTCGGCACCGTGGACGCGTATTGGGAAGCCAACATCGACCTCACCGACTTCATTCCCGGCCTGGATCTCTATGACCAAAACTGGCCGATCTGGACCTACGGGGAGATCGTGCCGCCGGCAAAATTCGTCCACGACGAAGACGGGCGCCGCGGCCAGGCGATAAGCTCGCTGGTCTCCGGCGGCTGCATCGTGTCCGGTACCGAGGTGCGGCAATCGCTGCTGTTCACCGGCGTGCATGCGCATTCGTTCGCCTGCGTGGAGCAGGCCGTAGTGTTGCCCTACGCACAGATCGGGCGCCGCGCCCGGCTGAAGCGTGTGGTGATAGACCGCGGCGTGGTGATCCCGGACGGCCTGGTGGTAGGCGAGGACGCCGCGCACGACGCAGCAAGATTCCGTCGCTCCCCAAAAGGCGTATGCCTGATCACCCAACCGATGATCGAAGCCCTTCAGTAACTCACGCCCGCCTCTCCTAAATCGGCGACAGCGGAGCGAAAGTTTTTGGTTCTTTTTTCAAAGAAGAACCGCGTCCTTCTCTTCTTCGGACCCCGAAGTGCAAACTCTCTCCGTAGTCTCCGAAGCCTACCCCATCATAAAAACCGGCGGCCTGGCCGACGTAGCCGGCGCGCTGCAAGCGGCCCTGCTGCCACAAGGGGTGCATATCCGCACACTCCTGCCCGGCTATCCCGCGGTGATGCGTGCGCTGTCCGGCGCGGAAACGGTCCTGCAGGAAGCCGGATATTTCGGTGGAGATGCGCGCATTCTGGCGGGCCGGGCCGGCGGCCTGGATGTGTTCGTGGTGGACGCCCCGCATCTCTATGACCGTCCAGGCAATCCCTACACCAGGCCGGACGGCCAGGACTGGCCGGATAACCCGCAACGTTTTGCTGCATTGGCCTACGCCGCGGCGTTGATCGGGCAAGGCCGCGTCCCGGGTTATCTGCCGGACGTGCTGCACGCGCATGATTGGCAGACAGGTCTGGCGCCGGCCTACCTGGCGCTGGCGGGAGGCGCGCGGCCGGCCACGGTGATCACGGTGCACAACCTGGCGTTCCAGGGCCAGGTGCCGGCTTCCCTGCTGGCCGAACTGCGTCTGCCGGACTACGCCTATAACGCCGACGGCGTGGAGTATTACGGCGCGATCGGCATGCTGAAGGCCGGCATACGCTTTGCCGACAGGATCACCACCGTCTCGCCCACCTATGCCGCGGAGATCTGCACGCCGGACGGCGGTATGGGGATGGACGGGCTGCTGCGGGCCCGCGCCGGTGCGCTGAGCGGCATACTGAACGGTATCGATACGGCGGTCTGGGACCCGCAGACCGACCCGAACCTGCCGGCGCCGTTCAGCCCCGGCACGCGGGGCAACCGCGCCGCCAGCAAGGCCGCCCTGCAGGCCAGGTTCCGGCTGACAGCATCGCGCTCGGCGCTGGTATTCGGCGTGGTGAGCCGGCTATCCCACCAAAAGGGGTTGGACCTCCTGCTGGCGTGCCTGCCCGATCTGCTGGCAGCCGATGCGCAGCTTGCGTTGCTCGGCTCCGGAGACGCCGATCTGCAGGAGGCCTTCACCGCGGCGGAAGCGGCAAACCCGGGGCGCATAGGCATCGAGCTGGGGTATGACGAGGCGGCCGCCCATCTGCTGCAGGCTGGCAGCGGCGCCGTCCTGGTTCCCTCGCGTTTCGAGCCCTGCGGCCTGACGCAGCTCTGCGCGCTGCGCTACGGGGCCATCCCCGTGGTGAGCCGCGTGGGCGGGCTGGCAGACACGGTGATCGACGCGAACGCGGCGGCGCTGGCCGCCGGCGTGGCGACAGGCGTGCAGTTCGCGCCGGTGACGGCGGAGGGGCTGCGGGGCGCGATCGGGCGCACGCTTGCGCTCTGGAAGCAGCGGCCGGCTTGGTTGGGGATGCAGGCGCGCGGCATGCGTACGGATGTGGGGTGGGGCGAGCCTGGGCGGGCTTATGCGGAGGTCTACCGGGCGGCTTTGGAGAGCAAGGTCGGGCGGTGAGGCCAGCAACGAAGGCAAGCAAGGCCTTCTTTTTTGAAAAAAAGAAGCAAAAAACTTTTGTTTCTGCGCGGCTTCAGCTTTCAGTTGATTTCTGGGACGGTCGGCTGGTGCAGGGGCGCGGAAGGCTCTGCTTTGCTGCCAAGAACCTTGAGACGCCCTGAGCAGCCAACACACCCGTGCTGAAGCACGCCTGCAACAGATACCCCCCTGTCGGCGCGTCCCAGTCCAGCATCTCGCCTATCGCGAACACGCCGGGACGACGGCGCAGCATCAGGTTCTCGTCCAACTCCGCCAACGCGATGCCGCCGGCGGTGGAGATGGCGCGGGCGATCGGCTGCGTCCGCGTCACCGCGACAGGCAATGCCTTGATCAGGCCCGACAGGGTCTCCTGGCGGTTGCCGGCATGCAGCGCTTCCTGGACAAGCCCGATCGCCACGGGCGGCAGATTGGCTGCTTGCCGAAGGAAGTTTGCGAGCGATCGGCCTTTCCGCGCACCGTCCGTACGGGTGGCAAGCTCGGCCCGGCCGACATCCGGCCGCAGATCGATCAGCAGCGTTGCCGGCGCCGCGGCGTCCAAAGCCGCGCGTATCGGACCGGAGAGGGCGTAGATGGCGCCGCCCTCCAGGCCGTCGACTGTGACCATCGCCTCGCCGCGAACGGTCTGCCCGCCGATCGTCACGGCAACACGCTTGAGCGGCGTGCCTTCGAAGCGGGTTGCGAAGATGCGCGACCAGTCCACCGAAACACCGCAGTTGCTGGCTTGCAGAGGCGATATGCGCACGCCGAGCTGTTGCAGTATCGGGACCCACCCGCCATCCGAGCCCAGCCGTGGCCAGGACGCGCCGCCGAGCGCCAGCAGCGTAGCGTCCGCCGTCACCCGAACCTCACCGCCAGGTGCGGAGAAAAGCAGCGCGCCCGCATCGTCCCATCCGCGCCACCGGTGACGCGTGGCAAGGCGCGCGCCCTGGCTGTCCAGCCGTTTCAGCCAGGCCCGCAGCAACGGCGCCGCCTTCATCGCGTCAGGAAAGATCCGGCCGGAGCTGCCGGTGAAGACGGGCTGGCCCAGTCCTTCGCACCAGGCGGTCAATGCGTGCTGTGGAAAGGCGTCCAGCGCGCGCGCCATCAGAGGCGCGGCTTGCGTGTAGCGATGCAGGAAGGCTTCCGCGGGCTCGCTGTGCGTCAGGTTCAGGCCGCCACGCCCGGCCATCAGGAACTTGCGGCCGGGCGAGGGCATCTGGTCGTAGATGGTGACCGTGTGACCTTGGGCGGAGAGGCGCTCGGCCGCGATCAGGCCGGACGGGCCGGCGCCGAGTATCGCGATTGCTGGCATGGAGAGAAAGAAAGGCCTTCTTTTTTGAAAAAAAGAAGCAAAAAACTTTTGCTCCCCTGACGCTGCGACGCTTGTGCTCGAAGGAGGCACCCGGCTGAGCTAAATGCGGGTGAGTAAAAGTTTTTTGATCTTTTTTTCCAAAAAAGGACTGCTTCCTTTCAAAAATAGTTTGGCACTACTCCCCAGGCCGGCGGAACAACGGCCCGGGCTCCGCCTGCGCCTGCGCCAGAGGCCGCTTCCGTTCTCCGACAGGTTCGGCAATGTCGGCGACAGTCTGCAGGTGCCCTGCCTGATCCAGATAGAGCTTCTGCATCTCTGACAAGGTGAACGGCCGGGACCCGACGCGGCCGAAGACGGCGATCTGGTTGCCGGTCTCGTCCACGGCACGGTCCCTGTCCAGGCCTTTTGACAGCGCCAGAGCAGGGCTGGACGTGTGCCGCCAGGCGATCAGTTCCGGTTTCGGGTCCGGGCTGAAACCATAGAACCCCGGCTGGGATGCGGGCGAGGTGAGCTGGATCACCTTCAGCCCGTCTGCGCCATCGGCGAGATAGGCAAACAGGGAAGCGTTCGTGGTGCCGACGACGACGTCCGATGCGTCCTTGATGCGTCCGCCGGCGGTGAACAGCTGATACAGCCGCGGAGCGCGCGGCCGTTCGACGTCTATGATGGCGAGGCCGTCCGCGCCGTCTGCCACGTAGGCGAATGTGCGCGCCACGTAGATGCGCCGTGCATCCCGCAGCGGGATTGTGGCAGGCAGCAATGCGGGGGCGGCCGGATGCGTCACATCCACCACTCGCAAACCGGCCACGTCCGCCACGAACAGATAACGGAACTGCAGCGCGGTCGCCCGCGCGTTCGGCAGATCGATCACCGTCAGCAGCTTCGGTGACAGCGCGTTGCTCATGTCCAGCACGACGATCCCGCGATCGGCCGCGATATAGAAGATGGTGCCGGCTATGGTGATGTGGCGCGCGCCGTTGAGTATGCCGCCTTGGTTCCACGTCATCGCACGGCGCAGGAAGTTGTTGCGCGGCTCGCCATCGGAAAGCGTGTCGATGTTGACAGCGATCAGGCCCTCCTGCGCGTCCGTTATGTATGCGTAGTTGTAGATCGGGTGCATCGCCTGCTCGCCATTGGCGCGGTCCATGGCCGGCGTGTTGCGCGCAGGATTGACGGGCTGGTTGGTCGGCAGCGCCAAACACGTGGCGTTGTGCGTGGAGACATGGGTGTCCTGCCCGAACAGCGAGACAGGACCCGAAAGTATGCGGTCCGAAATGCCTTTGTTGGCGATCGCCGCCACGTCGAACACGCGGAAGCCGTCGCCACCGGCGGCGGTGTAGAGATACTCGCCGCGCAATTGCAGGCAGCGTGTCTTGCCGCCGCCATGGCCGAAGACGTGCTGTAGTTCCTGGCCGCGGTCCTGGTGCGCCCGGAACCAGTCCGGGTAGGCATAACGGTGCAGGTAGCTGCCGATGACGGCTTGCGGCTCGTCCCATTCGGTCACCTGCACGGCCTGCACGCCGTCGTTCTCGCCAACCCAGGCGTTGTAGCCGATGAAATTCACGAAATCCGTGCCGAGCAGCAGCAATTGCGCCATTATGGCGTTGTTGTCGTCCTTGCTGGACACATGGCAATCCTCGCAATCCTTCGTCTCCACAGTCCGCTCGGTATGCGGGTAATGCGGCGCGAACGCCTGCGAAGAGAAGCCGCTGGCAGAGATCGGCGGCTGCTGCACGTAGATGTGCTCGCGGTTTATGTTTGTCGATGACAGGATTAGCGCCGATGACGAGCGTACAGGCGCGATGATGTTGCCCTTGGAGGTGGAGTTGCGGCCGAGGAAGAACATGTCGTCCCGCGCCGCCTGCGGGTTGTAGGTGGCGAAATTGCGTGTCTCACCGCCTTCGAAGTGGTGACGCTCGGTTTTCCAGTTGGCTTCGATCGGCAGGTGGCAGCCGGAGCAGCTCGTGGTCCAGGAGGTGTGGCAGGTGATGCACATCATCTGGCTGTCGCGATGCGCGCGGTCCGCGGGCGCCACGCCCGTCCCCCACTGGTTCGTCCAGCCTGTCTCCATCAGCTTCGCGCGTGCGGCTTTCGGATTGTAGTGCGGACTGGCGGGATCGACGGAGTTTTTCACCAGGCTCACTTCCCAGGTCAGCCCAGGTGTCACCGCCGAACGCTGGAACAGCTTGCCGTCCTGCCAGGTGAAGCGCAGCAAACCGTCCTCGTTACGCAGCGTGGACATGTCCCGCCCGCCTGGCTCAGCCGCGGGTCCTGACGTACGCAGGCTCGGCAGCTTATCGACAGTGCCGTGGCAGTCGGTGCATTGTATCTCGATCGCGGCGGAGACCTCGCCATACAACAGGCCGTTGCCGTGCATGTCCTGCGCGAAATGGCAGTCCACGCATTGCATGCCCTTCTCCATGTGTATGGAGACGAGGTGCACGGCCTTCTTGAACTTCTGCGGATCGTCGTGGCTGACCTTGTCACCGGCCGCGTCGAGCAGATTGCCCTTGCGGTCCTGCTTGAACACGGCGCGGAAGTTCCAGCCGTGGCCGTGATAGTCGGCAAATTGCGTGTTGTGCAGCTTGGGATTGAGGTCCGCGACCTTGGAGAGGAACTCCACATCGCCCCATTTGCCGCGCGGCGCCGCACCTTCCGGATTGCGGTCATTCACCTCGCGTATCTTGGCGTCACTCGGATATTGCTGCTTCTTCGGCCACATCGCGGGCGCGTCGGATTCGTAATCCCACATCGTGTAGCCCATGAAGCTGTTCACGAACACGTTGGGCTGGTGCATGTGGCAGACCATGCACTGGCTCGTGGGAATTGCGTTGGTGAAGACGTGCTGCAGCGGGTGGCCGGATTCGCCGTGCGGAATAGTCGGATCCACGGACCGGCTGCTGCCGTCATGGCCGAAAGCGGCGTAAGGGCCGGAGTGCAGCTTGTCGCGGTCGTTGCTATAGACCACATGGCATCCGGAGCAGCCGGAACTCCTGTAGTCGCCAGGCTCGTCATTGGTGCCGAAGAACCACATCGTAGGATCGTTCAGCCGCGTCTTGGTGATGTTGATCAGCGGCACCGCGATACGGCTGCCGGTGCCGGCGCCGCGGTTGGACGCGTGGGTGTCCGGCCGGCCAGGCTCGTCCAGCCGCTGTATCTCACCCGTCTCGTTCGGATTGCCGATGTCGGGGAACTGGCTGCTGATCACCCGGCCGCCGCGCTCGAACACGCGGAAGATGTCCGACGGCGGCGTCACCTCGAACGGCGGCAAGGGTGCGAGTTGCGGCAGTACGCCCTGGCGACGCATCGCCGCACTGACAGGCACAGGACTGCGCAAGGTGGCCGGCTTGCCGTCCGGCGTGTAGGCCTCGCCCGTCACGTAATGCTTATGCGCCAAGATGCCGTTGTTGTAGGCGGCACCTCCCCACAACATGGCGCCGGTGGACATGAGCGAGTTCTCGTTTGCCTGCACCTCGGCCAGGTGACACTGGCCGCAAGCCGCACGGTCCACCCGGTAATCGGACGGATTTAGGAAGCGTATGAACGCCTCGCTCTCGTGGTTCAGCGCCGCGTAACTGCGCTCCGGCTTGGCACTCACCGGCCAGTTCCAGGCATCCGGATGCAGCGGCTGCACATGCGCCGCGGTCATCGCCGCCCTATAGGCCGGGCTGGGATTGCGCTCCACGGCCGGCGCGTGGCCCGCCAGTCCGTCCAGCGGCGCGCGCGACGCACCGAAACTGATGGCCGTGCCTTCCGGCCGCAGCACGGCTGGGTTGCCGCCGTGGCAATCCGCGCAGCCGAGCACCACGCTCTGCGCACGATGCATGGTCGGTGCGTCCGACGCGGTGTGGCAGGTGATGCAGCCGGCGCTGCGCTGTGTGGCTTCGGCGGGTAGTTCGTTACGCGGCGCGGGCTGAGCGTGAGCCTGTAGCGCCATAAAGAAAAGCAACAAAGGCAAGCAGTCTTTTTTTGAAAGAAAGGACCAAAAAACTTTTGCTCCGCGCATCTGCGGCAGACGTGCTCTTCCTGCCGCACCAAAGCGTTGAGACCAGCCCAGGAGCAAAAGTTTTTTGCTTCTTTTTTTCAAAAAAGAAGGCCTTTCTTACTTGCCTCAGTAGCTCAGAATAGCGTCTAGCAGCACGGAGTAATACACCTGATCCTTGGATTGCGAAGCGAACAAATCCTTGAAGCCCTGGCCGGGCAGCAGAAATCCCGTGGATGCCCGCAGAATGATGTTCTGCGTGTCGAATGGGCGATACGTCGCAGCCCCGGACAGGTCCCATCCTATCGTCCGGTGTATCGGCGATTGCTCGCGCAGCAGTTCCAGGATGGCCGTGTTGTTGAAACTGAGGTGGTTGGCATTGAAACTGACGCGCAGTTCAGGCAGCACGTCGGCATCGGCACCGATCCCCACCAGCGTCAAACCCGGATTGATGAAGTTGGACTGCCCCTCGTCCTTGGACGACCGTAGATCCGGCAGCAGGCCGTTGCGGCCGACCAGGTCCACGCCGCCGCCGCCGATGAAGGGGATGTCCTGCCTGATCCAATAGCTGGTGTCCGAGCCAGCGAATTGCGGATTTTCGGAGATGGCGTCGAACCCGGTCTCCGTCCTGCCATGCGGATTGTTGTCACCGCTGGCATATAGCAGGGAGGCACGCACCCGCAGCCAGTCGATATCCACGGAAGGCTCGGCGGCCACGAAGAAAGCGCGTATCTGCGCCTTTTTGCCGGTGATCTCGTTCAGCGAGTCGTTGCCGATCGCGTAATACGCGGATTGCGTCAGGTTGAGCCGGCCGAAATGCCCGTCGCCATTCAGGCCGAGATACGTCACGTCGTAGCGATGCGGGTTCTGCAGGCCGAACTCCGCGGGGCGCTCCTCGAAGCCGTCCTTATCCACATAGACCTGTCCCTCGTGGTTGAGGTTCTCCAGCGCGCTTAATTCGGTGGTGAAGCCCTCCACAGGGAAATCCTGCACGAAAAGGTTGGCCATGAAGATGTCGTCGCGGCGGAGCGGCTGCGAGAGGTCGTTCAGCCCGCTATCCGTGTCCTTCTCGATGCGGCGGAAATAAGCGAGGTTGTATTGGAACCGGTTGTTGTCGCGGTCGCCGAACAGGCGGATACCGAGCTGCTGGTCCTGGAACAGGAAGCCGCGGAAATCGGCGTTGATCGGCTGGATGCCCACCCGTATTGCGTCGAAATCGTAGCGCACCGACTGGTCCTGCAAATGGTAGTCGATGAACGCTTCCTGCACGGCGGCAAAGCGCGTGCTGCGCTTGGTGCCGTCGCGCGGGTCGATGTTGACCAGACCCAGCTCGTCCGTGCTGAGCTGCGAGTAGTTGAAGGCCGGTGTCACGCGCAGTTCGAAATCGGGTGGACGGAACGTGGTGTCGCCCTTGATTATGGCGAAGGTCGGCAGCAGCGTGCTGGCGAACAGGTTCTGCGACGCATGGCCGAACTGGCCGAAGCTTCCAGGACGGTACGTCGCGATCACATCGACCGGCACCGGGATGGCGCGTGGTTCGTAGATCGTGTCCAGGATGGCGCTGAACTGCACGAACCAGTCGTCGAACAGCGGCCGGTCGCCCTTCAGCGTGCTCTGCTTGTAGGGGTTCGCCGGATTGTCCGGCACGCCCAGTTCGTCGATGATACGGTTGCGGTCCGGCACCGGCACGGCGCCGTTGTCCAGTTGATTGTTCAGATCCACCTCGGGTTGCCCGGGTGGCGGCGTTGCCGGTGCCGGCGGCGTACCGGGCTGGCGGAACTCCTCCTGCGCCAGCGCGGGCGCGGCGGGCAGCATCGCGGCGAGCAGAAAAGCTGCCCGGATGTTCATTTCCCGCTGCAGACGTCCTCGGCGTCGCTGTTCAGGAACGGCGAAAACGGGCAGTTCACATAGACCGGCGCGATGCCGCTTTCCGAAAGCAGGTTGGCGCGCCTGTCCATCGGCGCATGGCCCACGCCCGTGCCGAGGACCTGGCCGGCATTGTAGAGGCCTAGAAAGCCGATCAGGTCGTCCTGATCTACACCGTCACCCGATACGCCGATGCCGCCAACCAGCGTTCCGTTGCGATAGATCGGGAAACCGCCGGGAAAGATCTGCAAACCATTGGCGAGCATCGGCTGCGTGCGCTGCCCAGGGCCGCCTGCCACCAGAGGCAGGCCAGTGCAGAATTGCGGCCTCGTGCCGCCAAGCGCGCCGACGATGTCGTTGAGGACAAGATCCAGCTGCAAGCCGTCACCGAACGGGTTGGAGACGGAAGCGGGCAGGTTGAATGGTCCGTTCGGCGTGCCGGGAATGCCGTCAGGATAGGTGTCGCGGGCGGAATTGCCGATCGCGCGCTCGCTCCAGGCATGGTTGCCGTTGAGCGGCGCGCCGAAGAAGTTCTGTTCCTCGCTGGCGTAGCGGGCGACATTGATGCCGGCAGCGGCTTCGAGCTGGGCGGCGGCGGTTGGGTCCGAAATGAACAGCGCGCTGCGGGCCTTTTGCAGGCTGACATCGATACCGAAGATCGGTGCGTCGAAATCGGAGATGATGCCGAGTATCTGCCCGTTCGCATCGACCATGCTCATGTTAACCGCCGCCGGCGTGACACCTGGCGGGTTGCGTATTTGCCCACGCGTGACCAGCGACAGCGCATACACGCTGCGCAATATCTGCAGCGACTCCGCCTGGCTCAGCGCGTCCGGCCCGTTGCCGGCGATCACCGGGAAGCGCGGCTGGCACACGCCCGCACTCGGGCAATTGGCGTTCACCAGCACCATCGGCGGCTTGGTCGTGCTGAACAGGCCGCTGGTGTCCGCGATCAGGCCCGATCCGTTGTCACCATAGGCGTTGCCGGCGATAAGGCCGCCGGCCGCATTGAAGTAGCCAGGCACGCTGACCAACCCGCCAGGCAAGGAAGCAAGCGTTGCCGGCGGGAAATTGCCGGAGGCGAAATTGGACGGCACGTCCGTGTAGCGGAGCAGCAGGCCGCCGACGCTAATCGTGTTGGCGAGTATGCTGGCGGGCGCTGGGTAGCCGGTGGCGCCGGAAGCCGCGATGGTTTCGTCCACCGAGTTGTCGTTGGCGTGTATGTTGAGGTCCAGGCCGTAGGGACCCGACGCTTTCACGCCGATACCGCCGACGAGCTGGCCGCCTTTGTACAAAGGCAGCCCGCCAGGATCACCAGACAGGCCGAGCGGTGCGGGGTGGACGCCCTGCGCAGGGTAGGTTGTGCCGGCAGGCGGGTTGAGCAGGTCTGAACAGGCAAGCTGGCTGAACTGCACGCCATACAGCGGACCGGACGGCGCGTTTGGCGTGCCCGGATTGAAATGGTCCTGCACGATCTGGCTGGCGGTGCGGGTGGAGAACGCGTTGCCGCCCGAGCTGGACAGGTAGGACGCCGTTATCGCCTTGGAGATCGCCGCGTCCACGCTTGGCACGAATGCGCCGTTCAACGAGTCCGAGGCGTTGCCGCCGTTCGGATTGTTGATGATCTGCACGGTCTGAGCGGCGCCCGTCATCTGCCAGACGCCCAGCACGTTGCCCATACGGTCGGTCACCGCGATCGTCGCGTTCACGCCCTTTGCCTGCGCGGCCTGGATGGCGTGGGTGATGATTGTTGCGACGTCGCTGGTGCTTAATGACGGGTTGCAGCCGGCGAGGGTAAGAAGCAAGGAAGAAAGCAGTCCTTTTTTGAAAAAAAGGACCAAAAAACTTTTATCTCTCCGCATCTGCACCAGCCGAGTGCGCCAGGAAACATCGAAGCGGCTGAGCGTCGGGGAGATAAAAGCTTTTTGCTTCTTTTTTTCAAAAAAGAAGGCCTTCCTTGCTTTCTTCAAGGCTTAACCTCCGCAACGCTAACCCGCGGCAGCAGCGGCAGCGCCGCATCATGAAATTTGTGGCAGAACGCGCAATCCGAAGCCACGCGCTGCACCGCGCCGGACGCTCCCGCGTGACAGTCCCGGCAAGTCCCGATGCCAGGCAGCAAAGCCGTGGGCCCGCCGTCGCTCGTCTTGGCCGCGTGGCATAGCGCGCAGGCGCTGGTGGCATGCGCGGCATGGCTGAATTTCGTGCTCGGCTGGTAGCTGTCCGGCACGAACACCGGTACGATCGTCCAGGCGGAATCCGGCTTGCCGGGTGCCGCTGCCATCGTGGTGTGGCATTGCCCGCAGGCGCTGCGCGCGATCGAGGAGACCATGGCCTGCGCCGTCATCGCCGAGACGAGTGCGGCACCGGTCGGCGGCGGCGGGTCAGGTGCGGCGCCTGGCTTGCGGAACAGGTCGGCGGGCGGCTTGAAGAAAGTCTCGCCCGCCAGCACCGCACGCGCGTAGTAGCCCGATACGCGGCTCTGCACCTCGTCCGAATGGCCGTGCGGCAGGCGCCATTCCGGATGGTCGGGATCAAATTGCAGCGTGTGGCAGGATGCGCAGGCGGTGTCGAAATCCACCGGCTTGAAGCTGGTGCCGCCTGGCGTGGGCGCATGGCAGAGGCCGCATTTCTCGCCGCCGCCCGCGGCGCGCAGATCGGCCAGTTTCAGATGCGTGGCGTGGGTGAATTTCAGGTTGGAATGATCCGGCGCCTTCAGGTCACCTATTTCGAAGCGTGCCGTGCTGTGCAGCGTCGCGTCCTGCACGAGCGCCGCCTTGAACTGCGGATGTTGATCGCTGAAATCGGCAACGTCGCGCAGCTCGGTATGCGGCGCGGTCGCGCGTATGTTGACGTGGCAGACGTCGCAATCGGCTTGCCGGTTGCGTACCGCCATCACAGGACCTTTGTGCTCCAGGTGACAGTGTTCGCAGTTCTCGCGGCTGATGTCCGCAGCCGGTGCCATCACCGGGGATGCGTGCTGGCCGATGTTCGCGTGGCAAGCGAGGCAGGATTGCTGGGAGGCGTGCACGAAGGCCGTCTTGTGGCAGCTCGCGCAATCGGCACCGAAGGCGGCATGGGCGTGCGAGATCTGGCCCACGTTCCACACCGTCTGCGCCGGCATGCGCAAAACCGCCAGAGCGGCGGCAGGATGCGCCCCAGCGCTGCCCGCATTTGGAGAGAACGCCAAGGGTAGGGCGAACAGCAGCAGCAATATCGCGCAGGTCAGCGCCGTGCCGATCAGCCGGACATTGGGCAAGCGCACGTCAAACGCGGCGAAATGCCGCTCGGCGCGGACCTCTTCGGTCTCTTCGGTGGACGGGTCCTCGGCGAGTTCCAGCACGGGCCCCTCGCCGGCCGGCTCGCGCAATGTCAGCGTGCACGGGCCTATGCGCACGCTCTCCCCAGGCCGGCCAAGCAGCGCGGACTGCGCGGGCTTGTCCTGCGGCCCAAGTACAGTCCCGGGCGCCGCCTCGATTTGGACGCCTTCGCCGTGCGTGGTCAGGGTCGCGTGGCAGAAGGCAACGCCGGCGCGCATGACGCGCAGCCCGCATGTGTCCGCCCGTCCGAAATGAACCGGCTCGGCAAGCGGCGTGTCGGTGGCCACGACCGAGCCACCGCGGCCCGGCCTGGTGCGGCGGATGACGATCATCGCATCACCAGCGATAGAACACGGCGAACACGTGCACGCCCAGGGCCGCGACCAGGCCCACCGTCAGCGGCACGTGCACCGTCCGCCATTGCAGCAGCAGCTGGCGGTGCAGCCTGTCGCGGTTGAGGCGCCGCACCAGCACCATGCGCTCGGTCAGCCCTGTGACGAGCGGCAGCACCTCCGCCGGCGTGGTGTGTCGCTCCGATCCCAGCTCGTGCTGCACGCGGGCGATCGCGCGCATGCCGAGGTGGCGCGCGCTGGCCCGCTGGCGCCCTGGCATCGCGGTGGCCGCATGCACCAGCGCCACCACTTCGTCCGGAAAGGCCAAGGCCAGTGCCCGGCATTTCAGATCGAGTGTCGCGAGTTCCTTGGTCATCCCGCCGAGCGTGGCACCGGCGCGGTTGGCAGTGAGCAGGCCGGGCATGCGCCAGAACGCCAGCGCGCCGAACATGCCGCTGACGATCACCAGCACCATCAGCACGTAGGCCAGGCTGTGCACGTTCCAGTGCAGCTGGAAGCCGGTGTGCAGCGTGGCCACCACCAGCAGGGCAAGGCCGAGATAGACATGCGCGGAGAGGATGCCTTCCAGCAGCTTCGTCCCGCCATAGCGCCGCCGGCGGACCCCGAACCAGGTTAGCCACACGATGAGGCCCAGGCCGAGCGTGCCGAGCGTGTAGCCCAGCCAGGACCCGCCATTGGGCGGCCCCACGGGCTTGTCGATCGCGTAGAGTACGATCGCCAGCGCCGAGACCCCTGCCGCGATCTTGGCATACAGAAAGTGCCGCCAGGTCAGGAAGGAGCCGTGCACGTCCTGTACGGCTTCCCTGGCCGTCAGGGTCTGCGCGATGCGGAAGAACGCGCGCCCCTCCTGCCTCAACGGCGAAAGGTGGAACGGCTTGGACTGCGCTGCCGCGTGCGGCGGCCCTGAATCACCTGGCATCGTCACTTGGCATCGGCCACGACGCCCTCACGCAACCACGTCATGTAGGCTTCCGGATCGACGCGGGAGGCAGCCCCTGTCGGGCACGCCGTGACGCAGGCCGGCACGCCGCCATTGCCGCGGCACAGATCGCACTTCACCGCCTTTTTCGTGCTGCCGTCACCGTGCGGCGGCTCGCGGGAGGGCTGCGGCAACAGGCCGAAGGGGGCAAGCATGCGTGTCAGCCAGTTGCCGGCGTTCGGCGAGACGCCCGCCTCCGCCATGGTGATCACGCCGTAAGGACAGTCGCTGACGCAGGCCTTGCAGCCGATGCAGGTCTCCGGGTCGATGATCACTTCGCCGGACGGCATCCGGCTGATCGCATCGACCGGGCAATGCGTCATGCAATGCGGCGTCTCGCAGTGTCGGCAGGCCTGCGGCACCAGAACGGAATGCTTGCTGGCGCCGCGTTCGCGGCTTACGCGCGCGACGCCGCCATGGGTGGCGGCGCACGCGCTCTCGCAATTGCCGCAGCGCGTGCAGATCGCCTCGTCGATGATGAAGACGTTGGTGGCCTCGCCCACGCCGCGCGAGATCAGGAAGTCCGTCACCTTGTCGGCATGGCTCGCAGGCACCGTCTTGGTGGCCTGCGCTACCGTCGCCCGCAAGGCGTGGTCCATCTGGCGGGCCACCGCGGCCTGGAACACGCGCCTGAGCTCGGGCACTGTCTCCAGCGCCGCGCGCACCGGCCCGGCCTCTATGCGCAGCGCCTGGCTGGCGACCGTGGCGCGCGCGGTCGCGGCGCGGTGGGTCGCACCGCTCAGGAACCCGCGCTCGCCGAACATGCCGCCGGCGCCGACGAAGCTCAGGACGGTGGCATGGCCGTCCTCGTCGCGGGTTATGGTCACCGAGCCGCTGCGCATGATGTAGAGCGCATCCACCGGGTCGCCTGCGGTGAGGATCGTCTCCATCGCCCGATAGTCGTGCAGCGTGGCGCTTGCGATCATGCCTTCCAGGCAGGCGATCGGCAGGTGCACGCCGAACGTGGTGTGCACCAGGCGCCGCATCGCCACGCGGTCCAGTTCCAGTTGCACCGATGCGACGGAAGCCTCCAGCCGGCGCATCGCAGGGCGCGAAATCACTACGAGCACGGTGTCTTCTGTGGCCACCACGGTGGCCATGTGGCGACGTCCGGATCCCAGGCTGAGCTCGCCGAAGAACTCCCCCGCGCTTATGCGTATGCCGTCCGCCGGCTGCTTCGGATCGAGCAGCACATCGACCGCGCCCTCGGCGATCGTCCACAGCGCGCTGCCGTACTCGCCCTGCCGGAAGATCACCTCGCCGGGCGTCACCCGCTGTATGGTGCATTCCAGCAGCGTGTCGCGCAGTTGCAGCGTGGTCAGCCCGGCGAGAACCGGGACGTGCGCACGCACGTAGTCCAGTGCCTCGGCCACGGACAGATTCGGCAGGGCGGCCGCGAACCGCTGGCGCAACAGACCCTCGTCAGCCGGCGCGCGCGGCTGGCCGGCGATGCGGCTTGCCACCTCATGGCCCTGGTTGATCGCCTGCTTGATGAGCGTGTAGCCACCGAGCGCGCCGATCACGTAGAGGCCGGGCACGTTCGATTCGTACGTGTCGGACAGTTCCGGTATCGCGGACGGGTCGTTGCTGGGAAACCGTATGCCGCAGCTCTCCACGAATTTGCGCGGCGCGATGGCACCCAGCCGCGCGATCACCAGGTCCGCTTCGATGCGCACCTCGCCCTTCGGCGAGTCCACAACCACGGCAGAGTCTTCGATGCGCAACGGGTTGGAGGCGTGATACGGCGTGATCCGCCCCGCGCGCACCGCTGCCTCGGCATCCGCCATGTTGCCGGACTTGGCCTTGGAGAAATCCGTCTGCCGGTTGATGACGTGCACCTCGTTCTGCACGCAAAGCGCCAGCGCGTTCTCCAGACCGGCATCACCGGCGCCCACGACCACGATCTGCTTGCCGCGGAACGCGTCCGGGTCGTCCAGCTGATACTGCACCCACTCCCGCTCGGCGCCGGGCACCTCCAGCTTGCGCAAATTTCCCTGCAGCCCGATGCCGAGCACCACGTATTCCGCGGTGACGGCGTCACCGGCCGAGGTCGTGATCTCAAAATTGCCCTGCGCGCCCTTTATCGTGCGCACCTCGGTGGAGAACCGCACCTCGACATGGCTTTCGGTGGCGACACGGTGCCAGTTTTCCAGGATCTGCTCGCGTGGGCCTTGCTCGAACGGCATGTCGCCCAGCAAGGGCAGCCGCATCGGATGCGCCATCACCCGCTTGCGCTTCTGGTAGCGGTGTATGGTGTCGGCGAAGTGGTCGGCACGTTCCAACACCACGTGAGACATGCCGAGACGGGCGGCGGTCACTGCCGCCGACAGACCTGCCGGGCCCGTGCCTATGATGGCTAATCTGACGTGCATTGAGTGCCGTGCGCTAGAAAGGAAAAAAGAGAGGACTTCTTTTTTGAAAATTAGCAGCAAAAAGCTTCTGCTTCCCGCTGCTACCGGTCGTTCCGCATGTCCGGATAATGCCGAACGCCGCGAATGCGGACGTCGAGGTTGTTTTGAATCTTGCTTTCGAAAAGCGGCCGCTTGCTTCTATCACCATGCGGGTGTGGCCACTTCCAGCGTCTGCGCCGCGGATGCGAAACTCGCGGGATTGTACGAATCCGGTTTCGCCAGCGCAGCGTAGCAACCGTCCAGCGCCGAACGCAGACGCGCATATTGCGCGGGATCCACGTCGTTCTCCATCTTCAGCGTGTACAGGATGGAGGCGAAGGCCATCGTCACCTGCTCGGCCGCCGCATAGTCGCTGACATCGGCCGTCTGGCTGGTCGCAGCCAGCGCCAGGATCATCGCGCGCATGTCGCCTTGCGTGTAGCTGTGCACCGCCAGCGTAGCTCCCAGATCGCGCGCCTCGGACGCCACGCGCGGCGCGATCGCCGACGCTGACCCGACGCCCGCGCTCAGCGCCAGATGCAGCGACCGCATGTCCGACTCGAGCGAGCGGGACAACGATGGCGCCACCCGCCCAGCAATGGCGTGCAGCATGACGGCGTTTGCGTCGTTGAAATGCGGCAAGCCAGGAGCCAACCCGGTGGAGGAACGCTTCTGCCAGCGCAAATCAGCCGTGGAATGATGGCATGAGGCGCAATCGAAAAACACCAGTTCGGGAAACACACCGTCGCCGTGATGATGCGGGTCGGTAAGTTCCGTGGCCAGCGTCTCCAGCGCAGCCGCCTGGCCTACGGCCCACACCTTCACGCCAGGCGCCACCGTCTTGCGGGCGCGGTACTTGTCATCGATGACGAAATGGGCCGGTTCGATCTGCGTGTATGTCTGCAGCTCGAAACCCAGCCTGGGGTGGCCGGCTCCCATCGTCTTGTGCGTGATGAAACGCGTGCTGTCGCCGACATGGCAACTGTCGCAGAGCACGGCGCGCGCTTCCGGCTGGTCGGTGGGATACAGACCGTGCTGGGTCACCAAATCCGCATGCTTGATCAGGCCGGACGCATGCGGGCCAAGCCAGCGCTGGCTGCCGCCGTGGCAGGCCTCGCAGCCCACCCCGTCCTCGATACGGAACTGCACGCCACGCATCCCCGGCGGCACGTTGTCGGCATGGCATTGCAGGCATTGCTGCGCCTTCTCAGCAGGGCCGATGCCGAGGTTGGCGGCGATGCGCCGGCCCAGCGCGCCCTGTAGCGCGGTGTAGGCGTGGGCGTGCTTGTCCTGGCCCTGCCAGATCAGGTACTCGTCCTGCACCACGTTGGAGTGCTGCTTGGTGCGGGACGCCATGCCATGACACGTGGACCCAGCGCAGCTGGACACGCCAAGATGCGCATCCGCCGTCACCGGCATGTCGGCACACGCCGGCCAGGCCGAAAAAAGCCAAAGCCCAAACAGCAGCAATCCCGGAAAGGGCAACGCGCGAGCTGACGATATCTGCGGCTGCCCGGGCTGCAAGCGACCCTCCATTCCACCGGGCGCCCTTATAATCAGCTTTTCCCGGGGTGCACACTCATTTCTTGGCCATGAACTACGTTCTTTAAGTGATCTGCGAGTCGAAGTGCCAGGGCCACGATCGTGAGCGTGGGATTGGCCTGGCTGGATGTCGCAAACACGGCACTCCCCGCCACAAACAGATTGGCCAGGCCATGAACCCGGCAATCGGCGTTGACAACGCCGTCGCGTGCGTCGCGCGACATGCGCGCCGTGCCGATATGATGGCCGCCATACGCGCCGTCCTGCAACGCGGCCAGCTCCACCTCTTGCGGGTCGTAAGCGAAGACGCCCGCGCTGCATTGCAACATCTGTGCGGCCAATGCGGCCAGTGACGCGCGTATCGTATGCATGTCCAACGCGGTGTGGCGCCAGTCCACGCGCAGCAGCTGCATTCCCAGCGCATCGGTGTCGTGCGCGAGTGTCACGCGGCTGAGCGGGTTCGGCTCCTGTTCGGCGTGAAAATCGAGGCTGTAGCGGTTATCCCGGGGCGGCACGATCACGCTCGGGTATTTGCGTGCGGCAAGCGTGCGATGGCGCAGCCAGTGCGACAGGAACCCGGCGGTGCCGCGCGCATCCACGGCCACGTTGCGCAAATGGGCGAGCCTGGCGGCCGGTGTCACCTTTGCGCCGCCATGAAGGCGCTTGCCGTACTCGTGGCTGATGAACGGCTTGGCGAAATACAACGCAGACAGCGCGCCGGTGCGGTGCGACGGATCGGGAATGCGCGGATGGTGCAGCCGCGCCACGAAGTTGCCGGTGCGCAGCCGGCGCTGCGCGCGTGGCGTGAGGGCAAGGCGGCGCCGGCAATACACGCCGTCATCGGACACGTCGTAGCCGTGCCAGGCGGGTGCTGCCGGCTGCAAAGTGCCGAGCGTGCCAGCGACGTGGCACATGTAATGCCTGCCGACCTGGCCGTGTGCGTTGCCGATGCCGTGCGAATGGCCTCCCTCGCACTCGCCGCGCGACGCCAGCAGGAGGCGCGGCGTCTCCAGCCCACCCAGCGCAAGCACCACCTGTCCGGCGCGCACGGTGAAGCGCCGCCCACCCGGGCCCGCCACGTCCAGCCTGTCCAGAAGGCGGCCGTCCGCGCCGGTGTGCAGCGCCACCACGCTCGCGTGCAGGAGCAGCCGGACATTTTCGCTCTGCGCCAGCCGCGCGCGGTAGCGGGCGCCAAAATCGGTGGGGATGCTGAACCGCTCCAGCGTGTCGGCCGTGAAGTCCGCACCGGCGAACCCCTCGAGCATCGGACGCAGGCCTGCGGGGAAGGCGTCCGCTTCGGTATAGGCAAACCGTCCCGCCTCGCACAACGCGTTCGCCTGCTCATACCAGGGTGCCAACACATCCGGCCCGAACGGCCAGCCACTGCCGGCCACCCAGGGCCGCGCCTCGAAGTCGATCGCGTCGAACGGCACGCAGCGCCCGCCCCAGATGGCGGTGGAGCCGCCGAAGGCGCGGCGCCGGTACTTCTCCGTCGGAGAATGCAGAAGCGGGTCGGCAACCGCACCCTGATACAACGCCTGTGACGCCGCCTCGAACTGCGGGCCGCCGCCTTCCAGCAACAGCACGGACAACCCGCTGTCGGTCAGCGCCAGGGCCAAGGTCATACCGGCGGCACCCGAACCCACGATGCAGATGTCCGCCGCAAGCACCGCGCCGGCTTCGATGTCCGCCGCGTCACCAATCATGGATCATCATCGGGCCTGGCCGGTAAACCAGGCGGCCGCTTCCGCGAGGCCGGCCCGGTCGTTGCTGCGGGAAAAGCCGAGCGCGTCGGCGCGCGTGGGATTGAGGCGTATCTGCCGCGCGAACAGCGCCAGCAGCGACGGCGGCAGGGGCTCCGGCAGGCGGCCCGGCGCCCAGCCGGCGCGCGCGGCGGCCAGCTTGGCGGCCTGCAACGGGATAGCCAGCACATGCCGCTCCAGAGCCAGCCGCCGGCCGCCGACGCGGCGCAGCGGCACCGCCCCGATCGCCAGGGCCAGGCTGGAGAACAGCTCGTTCCAACGCGGCGGCGCGCGGGCGGCAAGGTTGAATGTGCCGCCCGGTGCAGCCAGGCAAGCGACGCAAGCCGCGGCCACATCGCGGACATGCACTAAGTTGCAGAAGCCGTCGCCCGCCGCGCCCAGATCGCCCAGGCGGCCGGCGCGCAGCAGACGGCACAGCCGGCCGATCCATTGCTGGTCGCCAGGGCCATAGACGATGCCTGGGCGCAGTATGCTGACCGCGCCGCCGGAGGCCGCGAGGCGCCGCAGCGTCGCCTCACAGGCGATCTTGCCGGCGGCATAGAGGCTGCCGGCATCGTCCAGCAAGGCATCTTCCCGGAGCACGCCCTCCGCCGCGCCATAAACCGCCATGGAGCTCAGATGAACGACAGGCTGGCCGCCCTGCCCCGCCACCGTGCACAGGTTTTCAGTAATCCGTTCCATGGCCGCGCGGCCGCCGCCGGCGGCGTTGATGACGGCCGACATGCCGGCGCAGGCTGCCGCCAGGCTGGCTTCGTCCGTAGCGTCGCATGGGCGGTACCGGACGCCCGGCACCTCTCGTCTGGAGGCGGCCACGGCGCGGTCCCCCAAAGCGGCCAGGATGGCCTGGCCGATGAAGCCGCCGCCCAGGACGAGAACCTCGCCCGTCACGATGCGAACAGTCCTCTCTTACGCCGCGGCCGCAAGCCAGCCGGAGACTCGCCGACAGGGAGCAAAAGTCTTTTGCTTCTTTTCTTCAGAAAAGAAGGCCTTCCTTCCTTAACCACATCAAAATACACGCCCAGCAAAAGCCCAGCCGCCACCGCCGCATCCAGCCGCGCCCCAAAAACCGCATGCCCCGCGCCTGCGATCCGCGCCGCCATCAACGCATCATCGAGCAGCGCGCCGATAGCACGCGCGAGCGCCGCCACGTCGCCCGGCGGCACGAGCAGCGCATCCACGCCATCCGTAAGGAACTCCGGCACAGCGCCCACCGGCGTGGTGACAACGGGCACCTGCCAGGACAGCGCCTCGATGACCGCTACAGGCAGCGCCTCGTGATGCGAGGGTAGCACCAGCATGTCGGCCTGGCCGAGCAGGCAAGCCGCCTGCTCGCGGCTGGCCCAGCCTGGCAGATCGACCCGGCCTGCCAGGCCGTGTGCGTCGCGCAGCCGCGCCATGCGGTCCACTTCGCCGTCGCCTGCTATGGTGGCGTGCCAGCTTCGTGCGGCCATAGCCGGGCTCGCCAGCGCGGCCAGCAGTTCCGGCACGCCCTTCCGATCGCCGATCCGGCCGAGGAACAGGATGCGCGGCGGCCCGTCCGCCCGTACGGGGCGCGGCGGTGGCCGGGGCACGCCGTTGACGATGATGACGACCCGTGCGGCGTCGAGGCCCATCTCGTGAACCAGGAAGTCGCGCCAGCCCTCGCCCAACACGATCACGCGCGCGGCGTGGCGCAGGACGAATCCGGTGGCACGCCGCGCCACGGGGTGCAGCCTGGCGTGGAACTGCGCAAAATCCGCGCCATGCATGTGAATCGCGAACGGCACGCCCAGAATGCGTGCCAGGGCGCACAGCACCGATTTGCGCGCCACGCTGCCGCGCGTGGTCATGTGAGCGTGCACCAGGTTCACGCGTCCGGCCGCGCACAGCCACGCCAATTGCAGCATCACGCCCGCAAACCGCGCGGCTCCTGCTGCGCGGCCGCCCTCGCCACGGGTGTCGATCACCCGTACGCATGGGGCATCAGCGCGCGCGCGCCAGGCCTCCAGCATGTAGCCCATCAGCGTGCCCACGCCGCCGGAGACGTGGCCCAGGCCGCCGCCCGCCAGCACGGCAACCGCTAGTTGATCTTTGCTCTTTCGCATCGCTTGTGATCATGTCACGTAACGAATGGCTCGCGCTATACGGGTGTTGAGGAAGCCAGGAAGAAAGGCCTTCTTTTTTGGAAAAAAGAAGCAAAAAACTTTTAATTCCTTCGGGTACGCTGCTTGGCCTGCAGGCGCTTCGGGCGGTTGCCTGCCTTTTGGTGGTGGCGTTCCATACGCTGGAGGCGACGCGGACCAGTTGGGCTAACGGGTCGGGCGGCGTCGATCTGTTCTTCGTCATCAGCGGGTTCGTCATGTTCACCGCGTCGCGCCGCCTGGTGGAGCGGCGGGATGGCTGGCGCGTGTTCATGCTGCGGCGTGCCGAGCGGATCGTGCCGCTCTACTGGCTGCTCACCACCGCCAAAACCGCCATCACCCTGGCCGCTCCCGGCCTGGCGCCGACGACGCGGCTGTCTGCCTGGAACCTCGCCGCCTCCTTCCTCTTCATTCCGGCACGCGACGCCGCCGGCATCGTCCGCCCCGTGCTGCCGGTCGGCTGGACGCTGAACTACGAGATGCTGTTCTACGTGATCTTCGCCGCCGGCCTGGCGTTGCGCCGAAACCCGCTCGCCGTCCTGCTGCCCGTGCTGCTGCCTTTGGGACTGGCCGGCTTCTGGCGCGAAGCGGACTGGCCGGCGGCATTCTCGCTCGCCAACGGGCTGGTGCTGGAGCTTTGCGCCGGCGTCGCCCTGGCGCAGGCCATGGCTGCCGGGTGGCGTCCGAATGTGCCAGAAGCCAGCTTCATGCTGGCAGCCGGCCTGGCGCTGCTGCTTGCGGTCCCGCCCGCCGGCCCGTGGCGCTTCCTCGCATGGGGTGTGCCCGCGCTGCTGATTGTGGCCGGAACGGTCGGGCTGGAGGCCCGCTTCGGCAGGCTGCTGCCCACGCTGCTGCTGGAACTGGGCGACGCCTCATATGCCATCTATCTCAGCCACGTCTTCATCATCCCGATCCTCGTCCGTGCGCTTGCCGGCGCCAGGCTGCCGCCTTTCCAGGCCGCTTGCGTGCTGCTGCCCCTCAGCCTGATCGCCTGCGCCGTCATTGGCCTGGCACTAAACAAATACGTGGACGCTCCCCTGCAGGCGTGGCTGCGCCGGCTGCCGCCGCGGCCTGCCTTGGCCTGACATACGCGTTGCACATCGTTACCTGTTGTGCGGTTCGGCTTACCAAGGCGCGGTCTATGTTCCCGCTGCCGCCTGTAAGACGGCGCAGCACAAGGGACATTTCCGATGCGGTTTTCAAAGATCCTCCTGACCACGGCCGTGATCGCGTTCAGCGGCGCGGCGTTCGCCCAGGGCTTTCATGGCGGCCACGAAGGCAGCCAGCTGTTCCAGGGCCTCAACCTCAACGATGCGCAGAAGAGCCAGATGAAAACCATCCAGCAGGCCGGCTGGGCGCAGGCGAAGCCGACCATGGAGCAGGTCCGCGCGGTTCACGAGCAGATCATGGCCCGCATGCTGGCCCCTGGCAGCGTCACCGAGGCTGACCTCGCCCCGTTGGTGACGCAGGAAGAGCAGCTGCGCACGCAACTCGACCAGATCAGGATCAGCACCGGCCTGCAAATGCGCGCGGTGCTGAACGCGTCACAATTGGCCGACGCCGCCGCCAAACAGACGCAGCTGGTGAGCCTGCACGAGCAGGAGCGCGCAGTCGTGGATCCGGCTAACGCGAGCAAGTAACCACCGTCTTTTTGAAAGAAGGAAGCAGAAAACTTCTTTTCCGAAGCCCGCATCAGCGAAGCGTCATATTCACAGCAAAGCGCTTTGCTGCAGCTGCGTCAGGAACAGAAGTTTTCTGCTTCTTCATTTCAAAAAAGCAGGCCTGCTTCCTTCACGAAAGAAACACCGTGCGTCGATCACCGGACAAGCTCGCAGGTCCCAGAGAGTTCGCCGTTATTGACGGTTCGAAGGAAACCTTTTTTCTTCGAAAGAAGAAGCAAAAAGTTTTAATCTACGCTGTCGCGGACCGTTGACGCATACGCTTCGATAACGCGCGCCCGACATAATGCGGCGCCCAACATCGGCGCGGACCCATCAAACACGAGCTGCCCCTCGACTCGGACTTCAGCTTACATCTGCTCTTCTGGAGCTTCCAGGGGTAAAGGCCGCCATGCGTGGACAGGCGCAGCCGGCCAAGGCGTGGTGGCGAGCCGGTGATTTCGTCAGCCCCCGGCGACATGGTGCTCCGGCGCCAGCCTCGTGCAAGGTGTGGCGTAGCCGGTTGACGGCGGCTTCGTCGCGCACTGATACTTGGCGTCGGGGTCACGTGATGAGAAAGCAAGCAGTCCTTTTTTGAAAAAAAGACCAAAAAACTTTGTTCCCGCATTTGCAACGTGCGGGTGCCCAAGGATAGATCAAGGCGGCTGCCACCGCGCAGGAACAAAAGTTTTTTGCTTTTTTTTTCAAAAAAGAAGGCCTTGCTTCCTTCGCCTCGCATTCCGGAGAAAAACCTATGGCCGAAGAACCAACCAACGCGCGTGCGTCCTTCGGTGACATTGCGCCGCACCTCGCAGAGATAACCGACAAGGTCCTGTTCGGTGACGTCTGGGCGAATGACAAACTGTCGCCACGCGACCGCAGCCTGGTGACCATCACCAGCCTCATCTCGCTCTACCGCATCAACGAGATGCCGTTCCATCTGAAGCGGGCGCTGGAGAACGGCGTGACGAAGGACGAGATCGTCGAGACGATCACGCATCTTGCGTTCTACGCCGGCTGGCCATCCGCGATGTCTGCGCTGCAGGTTGCGCGTAGCGTGTTTGCTGAAACTTCGGGCTGAGCTTGCTCTTTAGGTAAGGAAGCAAGGTGTTCTTTTTTCAAAGAGAACCGCTTGCTTTCTAGCCCTCACCCCAACTCGATCCGTATCAAAGAAGGTCGCTCCAGCACACTCTCCAACCGCTCGATCCGGTCCAGTGCCGCGCGCATGCTCGCCTCGCGAGTCTCATGCGTCACCAGCACGATAGGCACCGCCTCGCCAGGCGCGCGCCCATGCTGCAGCATGCTCTCCAGGGACACCCCGGCGTCGCGCAGCGCACACGTCACATCTGCAATCACCCCAGGCTGGTCCGTCACCATCAGCCGCAGGTAGTATGCGCCCACATAGGCGGACATCGGCACGGACGGTGCCTCGGACATATACGCAGCCCCCGTCCCCCAGACCGGCACGGCGCGGCCGCGTGCGATGTCGATCAGGTCGGCCACCACGGCGCTCGCCGTAGGTCCCGCCCCCGCACCGCGCCCCTCCAGCATCAGCCGCCCAGAAAAATCACCTTCCACGACGACGGCATTGTAGACCCCGTCCACCCGCGCCAGCGGCGCGCCTTCCGGCACCATACACGGATGCACCCGGCTATCTACCCCGCCATCTACCAGGCGCGCTATGCCCAGCAGCTTGATCCGGTAGCCCAGCTCACGCGCAAACCCCTGGTCCAGCGCGGAGATCGCGCGGATCCCCTCCACATGCATGGAGGCGAAATCCACCGGCCGCCCGAACGCCAGCGCCGCCAGGATCGCCAGCTTATGCGCCGCATCTACCCCGTCCACGTCGAACGACGGATCGGCCTCCGCGTACCCCAATGTCTGCGCATCCGCGAGCACGTCGGCGAACTCCCGCCCGCGCTCGCGCATCTGCGTCAGGATGTAGTTGCAGGTCCCGTTCAATATACCCGCGACACGCCGTATCCGGTTGCCCGCCAGCCCCTCGCGCACCGCCTTTATCACCGGAATCCCGCCGGCCACCGCCGCCTCGAACGCCAGCACGGCGCCGCCCTCTTCCGCCGCCCGCGCCAGCTCCGCGCCATGCAGCGCCAGCAGCGCCTTGTTCGCCGTCACCACCGGCCGGCCAGCCCGCAGCGCCGCCAGCACCAGCCCGCGCGCCACCCCTTCGGCGCCGCCGATCAGCTCCACCACAACATCCACGCCGGGATCGGCCGCCAGCCCTGACGCGTCCTCGTGCCAGCGCAGCGCGCCCACATCCTCGCCACGGTTGCGCGCCCTGTCGCGCGCACTCACCGCCACCACCGCGATCGCGCGGCCGGCCCGCGCCGCGATCACATCCGCGTTCTGCCGCAACAACCGCAGCACACCGCCGCCTACCACACCCAGCCCCGCCACGCCCACGCGCAGCGGCGCCAAACCCGCCTGGCTCAAGGTGCCGCAGCCAAAGCCGGCAATACCGGCGCCACGTTGCTGTCCGCCTGGAGAAACCCGCGTATGTTGCGTATCGCCTGGCGCAGGCGCTGCGTGTTCTCCACTAGCCCTATGCGCACATGTCCGTCGCCGTGCTCGCCGAACCCCAGCCCCGGTGCCACCGCAACCTGCGCCCGCTGCAACAGCAACTTGGAGAACTCCACGCTTCCCAGATGCGCATAACGTGGCGGAATGGGCGCCCACGCAAACATGCTGCCCTCCGGCGAAGGCACATCCCACCCCGCCTGGCCCAGTCCGCGCACCAGCACGTCCCGCCTTTCCTTGTACAGCGCCCGCATCTCCGCCACGCAATCCTGCGGGCCGTTCAGCGCCGCCGTCGCCGCCACCTGTATCGGCGTGAACGCGCCATAATCCAGGTAGCTCTTCATCCGCGCCAGGGCCGAAACCAATCGCGGATTGCCCGCGGCGAACCCTATGCGCCACCCGGGCATCGAATACGTCTTGGACATGGAAGTGAACTCGACCGCGATCTCCTTCGCCCCAGGCACTTGCAGGATGGAAGGCGGCGGCACGTCGCCGAAATAGATTTCCGCATAGGCGAGATCGGACAGGATCCAGACCTCGTGACGGCGCGCGAACGCCACCAGCTCGGTATAAAAATCCAGATCCGCCAGATAGGCCGTGGGGTTGCTGGGAAAGTTCACGATCAGCGCCGTGGGCTTCGGCACCGAATGCCGCACGCCTACCTCCAGCGCCCGCAACATCGCCTCTCCAGGCTGCGCCGGAATGCTGCGCACCGAGGCGCCGGCGATGATAAACCCGAACTGGTGTATCGGATACGAGGGGTTAGGCACCAGGATCGTATCGCCAGGGCTGGTGATCGCGGATGCCAGGTTGGCCAGCCCCTCCTTCGAGCCCAGGGTCGCGATCACCTCGCTCTCCGGATCGAGCTTCACGCCGAATCGCCGCGCATAATACCCCGCCAGCGCCCGCCGTAGCCCTGAGATCCCCCGGCTCGTCGAATACCGATGCGTACGCGGATCGGCCACTGTCTCCACCAGCTTGGCCACGATGTGCGGCGGAGTCGGGCTGTCCGGATTGCCCATGCCCAAATCGATGATGTCCTGCCCCGCCGCGCGCGCGCGCGCCTTGGCCGCGTTCACTTCGGCGAAGACGTAGGGCGGCAGGCGGCGTATGCGGTGGAATTCTTCGTTCATCGTGCTCGCCTTAAGGAAAAAGAAAGGCCTTCTTTTTTGCAAAAAAGAAGCAAAAAACTTTTACTCCGCTGTCGCGCGCCTGTCCTCGCCACCCGACAGGGCGCAAAGGTTTTTCAAAAAAAAGAGCCTTGCTTGCTTACTGTAACCTGAGCACCGCCCCGCGCCCGAACGCATCAGCGCTCAGCCGAATCGCATCCGCCGGCACACGTTGCGCCCGCAGCGCAGCCGCCACCGCCCGCGCCCGCTTCAGCGCCAGCTCCACAGCCGCCGCCTGCCCGTCCGGCGTGTCGGAAGCAGCACCGCCCAGCCCAACCACCTCGATGCCCTGCTTGCGCCGGTGGGACAGAAAATCCTTCAGCGCCTGCGTCTGACTCGCCGCCAACACCGCGGACCCGTCGGAGAAATACACCTGCGTTCCCTTCGGGAGTGCCGTGCCAGCCGGCAGCATACGCGGCGTCGGCAACGGCTCGGCCGGCACGCCCTCGAACGCCGCCGGCGCCGGCGGCGCGTCAGGCAGGCTCGGCGCCGCGGCAAAATCGGCCGAGGCACCACCCAGAGTCACCGGTGTGCCAGGCGCCGGCCCCACTTGTACCGGCGTGGCCCCTGGCGAGGCCGCGGGACCGGCCTGTGTCACCACCGGCGCGGCCTTGGCTGGCGCTGGCGCAGGCGCTGCTGGGGGTGGGGCATCCGCCGTATCCAGCGTGGCAGAAGCAGGCGGCGCAGCACCCGGCGCTGCAGCCGCCACGCCAGGTGCTGCGGCCGCGGCACCTGGCGGGGCCGGAACCGAGGCGGGCACTGGCGGCGGTGTCGGCGGCACAGGCGCCACCGGCGTGTCGGCCGCCACCCGCTCCGTCCTGTCGCGCTCCGCCAGCAACTGCGCCGCCAGCCCGTTCCTGTACGCCTGCGCCGGCAACACCGGCTTGGCCGGCACGGACCCCAGCTTGGGATACGGCTGCCCGGCCCCAGGCGGCGGCGGCCGTTGCGCCGCAATCTCGCCACCCTGCAGGTCATGGAACAGATCCACCGGCCCGCTCAGCGGATCGCTGCATCCGCCCAGCGCCAGCCCCGCGGCCAGTATCAATCCTGCGGGCGTCCAGCCGCACTTCGCTTGAACCAAACCCCCGCGAAGCCTACCCTTTGACCAATAACCAGGCATAAAGCCGCAGCCTCCGACCGACGCCCCGATCTAACCCGGTCCAGCGCCCGCCGGAAAGGATACACCAGGAAATGCCCGACGCACGCACGCCCCCTTTCGGCACGACAGACGCACGAACGTCAGAAACACCGGCAGACCCAAAGCCTGTCGAGTTCAAGCTCGCCGACCCGCAGGTCATCGGCCGCACCATGGCCGACGTCGCCGAGCGCTCGCAGCGGATCGTTGCCGACTGGCTGGACCGCCAGTCCCGCACCGCTCCCTCGGCAGACCCGCTGAACATCGGCCGCGCCTTTCTGGAGATGACCGCCCGCCTGGTCGCCAACCCCGCTCACCTGGTGCAGGCGCAGATCGGCTTCTGGCAGGATTACGTGACCCTCTGGCAGAACACCACGCGCCGCATGATGGGCATCGACAGCGCGCCCGTGATCGAACCGGACGCCAAGGACAAGCGGTTCCGTGACGAATCCTGGCGCCAGGGCGAGGTTTTCGACTTCATCAAGCAGAGCTACCTGCTGAGCGCCCGCTACGTGCATGACGTGGTCGGCGGCGTGGACGGCCTGGACTCGAAGACCGCCAAGAAGGTGGATTTCTACGCGCGCCAGTTCATGGATGCGATGAGCCCGTCCAATTTCCTGCTCACCAACCCCGAAGTCCTCCGCCGCACGAAGGAGACCGGCGGCGAAAACCTGCTGCGCGGCCTGAACAACCTGCTCTCCGACCTCGAACGCGGCCGGGGCAAGCTTAGCATACGCATGACGGACCCTGACGCCTTTAAGATCGGCGAGAACATCGGCGTCTCCCCCGGCAAGGTCGTCTTCCAGAACGAGCTGATGCAGCTCATCCAGTACGATCCGACCACGGAAACAGTCCTGAAGCGTCCGCTGCTGATCCTGCCGCCGTGGATCAACAAGTTCTATATCCTGGATTTGCGCCCGAAGAACAGCCTGGTGCGCTACGCCGTCTCCCAGGGCCACACCGTCTTCATGGTAAGCTGGGTGAATCCGGACGCGCGCCTCGCCGACGCCGGCTTCGAAGACTACATGCACAAGGGCATCTTCGCAGCGCTGGATGCGATAGAAGCCGCCACCGGCGAACACGACGTCAACTGCATCGGCTACTGCCTGGGCGGCACCCTGCTCGGCGCCACGCTCGCCTGGATGGCCAAACGCCATATCGACCGCATCAAATCCGCCACCTTCTTCGTCTGCCTGCTGGATTTCGAGGAAGCCGGCGAGCTCAGCGTCTTCATCGACGAGGAACAGCTCAAATCCCTCGAAGGCCGCATGCAGGAACACGGCTACCTCGAAGGCGGCGACATGGCCTCCACCTTCAACATGCTGCGCGCCAACGATCTCATCTGGTCTTTCGTGGTCAACAACTACCTGCTCGGCAACGATCCTTTCCCGTTCGACCTGCTGTACTGGAACGCCGACGCCACCCGCATGCCCGCCCGCATGCACAGCTACTATCTGCGCAACATGTACCAGCAGAACCTGCTCTCCAAACCCGACGCCCTGACGCTGGACGGCGAAACCCTCAACCTCGGGGAGATCACCACGCCGGCCTACTTCCTTTCCACCCGCGAGGACCACATCGCCCCCTGGCGCAGCACGTATCGCGGCACCCAGCTCCTGGGCGGCCCGAAACGTTTCATCCTTGCCGCATCCGGCCACATTGCCGGCGTCGTCAACCCGCCCGAAGGCGGCAAATACAACCACTGGGTCAACGACTCCCTTCCGCCCGACCCGCAAGCCTGGCTGGACGGCGCGGTGGAAATGTCCGGCTCCTGGTGGAGCGACTGGAACACCTGGGTGACCGCTCACGCGCCGGAGGAGGTACCGGCGCGCACCCCGGGCGATGGCCGGCTTGTTCCCATCGAGGATGCGCCTGGCAGCTACGTGTTGGTGAAATCGGCAGCGTAGGTTACCGAGCAAGTAATTCTTTTCGAGAGAAGACTTGACCAACTCCACGCTAAACTGACGGGCGCACGATTTACGCGTTGTAAAAACAGGCCGTTATCAGCCGGCCGAAACTGGCGATTGGATACGTTGCCAGCAAGATGATCGGACACCCCTGACGATGTCGGAGACGATACTATTGGCCGGGGCGTCAGGCGATCTGGGGCAACGCATTTCCAAGGCACTGCTGGCGCGCGGTGCGCAGGTGCGTGCGCTGATCCGGCACAACGCAGCGGGCTCCGAGCGGGAGAAGCTGTCCGGCCTGAACATGGAACCCGTTTCGGCGGATGTCGCGGATACAGACTCGGTCGCACGTGCCTGCGAAGGTGTTGCGTGCGTCGTCTCTGCCCTCAACGGCTTGCGCGACGTCATCATCGACCGCCAGACCATCCTGCTAAATGCCGCGGTAAAGGCGGGCGTGCCGCATTTCATTCCATCGGATTACGCGGCCGACTTCACGAAGACCGCGCCGGGCCGCAATCGAAACTTCGATCTCCGACGGGAATTCATGGCCTGTGCGGACCAGGCACCGATCAAGGTCACGTCCGTGCTGAATGGCGGCTTCATGGACATGCTTGGGGCCGAGATGCCGATCATCCAGCAGGGCATCCGTCGGGTGATCTACTGGGGCGATCCCGACCAGAAGCTCGACTTCACCCTGAAAGACGACGTCGCGGCCTATGTGGCGCGAGCCGCACTCGACGAGACGGCGCCGCGTATTTTGCGCATCGCCGGAGACACGTTGAGCGCGCGTGACATGGCCGCAGTCATGCAGCGCGTGAGCGGCAGGCCATACCGGCTGTTCAAGGCTGGCAATGTGGCGTCGCTCGGCATCCTCATCCGAGTGGCAAAACTCGTAGCCCCACAATCGCATGCCGTGTTCCCGCCTTGGCAGGGCCTGCAGTATCTGCGCGACATGTTCAGCGGCTTGGCAAAGCTCTCACCGTTGGACAATGAGCGTTATCCTGGCCTGCATTGGACGTCCGTCGAGGAGAGCCTGTCGAGAAACGTTCGCCGGGAAGTCGGGTAGACAGAAAGCAAGCAGTCCGCCTTAAGGACAAGCACCACAAACTTTTTCTATCTCGCGTCGGCAGCGTGCGTGTTTACGCGGTAATACGCTACTGCTGCGGATGCCAGGAACAAAAGTCTTCAATAAAGAACTGACGCTCTTTATCACGATTAAATGTCAGCGGCTGTAGATGCGACAACAGCGCGCATCAATCGGACGTTAATCTCTGAGCGTTATTTTTGGACATCCTCTCCGGGGCTGCTCCTATGTTGACGTTCCTCCTGATCTCTCTCCTGGCCGCTGCAGCCGCCCTGGCCGTAACGCTGTGGCACGGCGCGCAGACCAGCAAAGCACTGCGTGCGCAGAACGCCGCACACGCCGCTCTGCAATCTGCCCGGCAGCTCGACCTGTTCCGTATCTCTCGCCGTGACAGCCTCACGCAACTCGCCAACCGCCAGGCATTCACCGAAACTCTGGCCGCCGCATTTGCCCACCATTCCCGCTTCGCTCTCCTTCTGATCGACCTCGACGGCTTCGACCGCATAAACGCCAACCTCGGCCAGGCTACCGCCGACGAAATCCTGCAGGCAGTCGCCGCACGCCTGCAGGCACGGGCCGGACGCGACAACGCCGCCCGCATGGACGGTGACAGCTTCGCACTGCTCCTCACCGCCCCCGAAGACCTCGACAACCTGCAAGGTGCCATCGCCGGCATTGCCGCCAGCCTCGCCGTGCCCTACCCGGCAGCCGGCCAGCTCATCGATGCCGGCACCAGCATCGGCACAGCGCTCGCTCCCCTGCACGGCCCAAATGCCGAAACGCTGTTGCGGGCCGCCCAAGCCGCACTCGGCGAAGCCAAGCAGGAGGGCAGCGGCCGCGTCCATATCTGCGGGCATGTTCAGGCAGAGGACGTCCTGAACCGTCAGCGTACCCGCCGCGACCTCCAGCACGCCATAGAGGCCGGCCAGATCGTCCCCTACTACCAGCCTATCGTCCACCTGCCGGGCGGCGAGATAGCCAAGTTCGAGATCCTGGCAAGGTGGATCCACCCGCAAATGGGCGTTCTGCTGCCGGAGCAGTTCATTCAAATGGCGGACGAGATGGGCCTCGCCGGCCAGATCAGCATGTCTCTGCTTCGCCAGGTCGCCGCGGACACGCAAGACTGGCCCAGCTGGTGCCGCTACGCCATCAACGTGTCCCCGGGCCAGGTTCGCGAACTCATCGGCCTCCTCAACACCCAACCCGGCGCCTGGCAGCGCCGCATGGATCTCAGTCGGCTGGAGGTTGAGATCAGCGAAGCCGCTCTCACCCAGGACCGGGCCCTCGCCCGCGAACTGATCGATGTGCTGCACGAGCAAGGCGCCCGCGCCGTGCTGGATGATTTTGGCAGCGCCTCTAACTTCTTCCACCTGCGCGACATGCCGTTCGACGCGATCAAGATTGGCAAGACCTTCGTCCAGACCCTGGCCCAGGATCCCCGTGCCGAAGCCTGCGTCATGGCCATGCTATGGCTCGGCCTGGGCTTGGGCATAGATATCGTCGCGGACGGCGTGGAGACCGCCGAGACCGCCGAACGGCTTGCCAGCCTGGGCTGCACGTATGCGCAGGGTTTCCTGTATGCGCGCCCCGGTCCGGCTGAGACGGCTTGCAAGCTGCTTGGTGTTGAAAACGCGCTGGAGGCTGCGGCTTAGGAAAGGAAGGAAGGCCTTCTTTTTTGAAAAAAAGAAGCAAAAAACTTTTGCTTCCCCCGCCTGCATCGGGATGGTGTTTGGTCCTGCCAGTACTTGACTTGCAGGAATTACGCGCATTCCAAGGCAGGCGGGGAGTAAAAGTTTTTTGCTTCTTTTTTCCAAAAAAGAAGGCCTTCCTTTCTTCTACCCCTCAACCCCCACCACGGGCCCTCGCGTTTCATCCAACCGGCTAGCCGGCGCCAACTTTACTACGCTCCCCGCAGCCGCCGCCTCGTAGATCGCGGCAATTAAGCGCATGTCCTGCAGTCCTTCCTCGCCTGGTGTCAGCGGCACCGCGCCAGTCCGGATCGCCTCCGCATAGGCGTCCATCTCCAACGCGAACTGGTTTTTGGGCGCCCACCGGCGCTGCTCCAGTCCGGTGCTCATGCCGTCCTTGCGCAATACCTGCATCGTCAGGTTGTCGTAGCCGTAAGCAGGATCCAATCCGAACGTCGCCTCCGTCGCCATCAGCCGGAGAAAACGGTTCTCGTGGTAGGAATAGCCGGAACCGCAAACCGCCATCACGCCGGAGGGGAATTTCAGCGTGAAGCTGCAGATGTCCTCCACCTCGCGAAACCGCGGATCATTGGCCGGCTGCACGGTTCGCGCCGTGATCTCCACCGGTTCCTCGCCGGTGATGAAACGCGCCGTATTCAGGCAATACAGGCCCACGTCCGGCAGGGATCCGCCCCCGGCCATCGCCTTGTTCAAGCGCCATTGTCCGTCATTGGCGTCGTTCTGCCCGTTTGTTGTCTCGATCAGGCGAAGATCGCCATAGGTACGATTGCGAACCATCCCAACCAGTGTGCGGAACTCCGGAAGATACTGGCACCGGTAGGCGATCATCAATTTGCGGCCGGCCTGCTTGCAGGCATCCACCATGCGCTGCGCATCGGCGACCGTCGTGGACATCGGCTTCTCGCACAGCACATGCTTGCCGGCCTGCGCCGCCCGTACCGTGTATTCCGCGTGCAGCGCGTTTGGCAGAACGATGTACACCACGTCGATCTCTGGATTGTCCTTGATAGAATCGAAGTTCTTATAGTCGTAGAGGTTCTTCTCCGGCACGCCATACTGGGCCGCGATGATCCGCGCCTTGTCCGCCTCCCCGCTTACCAGCGCGGTCACGCGCACATGCTTGCTTTGCGCGAAGCCGGGCAGGATCTGCGTCAGCGCCAGCCGGCCCAGCCCTACCACCGCCACGCCAAGCCGCTTCTCCCGCGGGTCTAGCTGCGGCACTTTACCGGAGATGTCGCTCGCGTTGTCCAGCGGCGGCAGGCTCACCTGCCCACCCTTTACCGTTCCACGTAGTGCGCTCGGCTCGGGCATTTCAGCCGCCTGCGCGCTTGCAATCAGCCCCGCCCCAGCCAGCCCGGCCAGCCCGCGCCTTGTGATCTCCGGCATTGGTTATTCCTCACGTATGCTCGTCGGCAGAAGTCTGTGGGCAAGGCAGGGGATGCGCGCCGCACGTAAAAGTGCAGGAAGGAAAGGCAAGGCCTTCTTTTTGAAAAAAGACGCAAAAAACTTTTGCTCTCTCGCCGGCATTCGAGCCGTAATTGCGCATGCAAGCAATCGACTTGCAGAGCTGAACGACATTCGTGCGCAGGCGAGGAAGCAAAAGTTTTTTGCTTCTTTTTTCAAAAAAGAAGGCCTTTCTTACTCCCCATGCGCGGCTACCCCATATTCCTGCAGCTCGAAGGCCGCCGCGTCATCGTCCTAGGCCACGACGAAGCCGCCAACCGCCGCGCCGAACTCTTCCACAGCCTCGGCGCGCAGATCGACCGCATAGCCACCGCCGCCGAGGCAAGTTTCCCAGGCGCTGCCCTGGCGGTTGCCTCAGGCGCCCCGCCGGCCGAACTCGCCGCCTTCTCCGCCGAGGCGCAGCGTGCCGGTATCCCCGTCAACGTGGTGGACCAGCCGGACCTCTGCAGCTACATCACGCCCGCCATCGTGGACCGGGACCCGTTGACCATCGCGATCAGCAGCGGCGGTGCCGCCCCTGTCCTGGCCCGCCTTCTGCGCGGCCGGATCGAGACCTGGGTCCCTCCCGCCTATGGCCGCCTGGCTGGCCTGGCCGAGCGCTTCAAAGCCGAAACCCGCCGTCGCATCCCGGACACGCTGCGCCGCCGGCGCCTGCTGGAACGCATATTCGCCGGCCGAACCGCAGACCTGGCACTCGCCGGCGACGACCAGGCCGCCACAGCCGAATATACCGCCGAACTCGCCGCTGCTGAAGCGAACCTCACCCGTCCCGCCCCGGGCATCGTCCACCTGGTCGGCGCCGGTCCGGGAGCGGCCGACCTCGTCAGCCTGCGCGGCCTGCGCCTGCTCGGAGAGGCCGACGTGATCGTGCACGATCGGCTGGGCACCGCCGAAGTCCTCGACCTTGCCCGGCGCGACGCCGACCGCATCGACGTCGGCAAGACGCAGGGCAACCACACGATGCCCCAGCGCGACATCAACACGCTGCTCGTGAGCCTCGCGCGGCAGGGCCGCCGCGTCGTGCGGCTGAAAGGCGGTGATCCGTTCATCTTCGGCCGTGGCGGCGAGGAGGTGGAAGCCCTGGCCGCCGCCGGTATCGCCTACGACGTGGTCCCCGGCATCACCGCGGCCCTGGCCTGCGCCGCGGCCGCCGGCATCCCGCTGACCCACCGGGATGCCGCCCACGCTGTCACGTTCGTCACAGCCCACCGCCGCCGGCCAGACCTCGGCATCGACTACGCCGGCCTGTTGCGCCCTGGCGTCACGCTGGCCATCTACATGGGCCTGGCGACACTCCCCCGTCTGCGCGACGAGTTGGCGACGGCGGGTTTCACCACGACCATGCAGGCCGTCCTCGTCGAGTCAGGCGGGACATCAAACACTCGGGTACTACGTGGTCCGCTGGAGGAACTCGCACATACCGCAAGCGCTTGGTCGCGCGGCGGTCCTGTCCTCATAATGCTGGGTGGAACGGCCGAGCGTTTTTGAAAGGGACAGAAAGGTAGGCCTCCTGTTCTTAAAAGAAGAGGCGAAACCCCTGTCTTGCCGGTTGAAGTATTCGTTGCGTTTCCGTAGCGGCGAGGCTAGGCATTTCAGAAACCGTGACTGGAATTAACATCGTGTTCGTGCTTTTCCTGGATGCACTAACGAGACGGAGGATCAACTCCGCGAAAGGCAGAAACGTGCTTCTTGTTGAAAATATTGTTTTCGTCTCGGGCGTCGGCGAGACGTAGGATGGAAGCCCATATTCGCCTGACCCCGATGAAGACATCCAAAGTCGTCGAGGTTGACGGCGTCTTCATCGGCGCTGCCGTCCTGTTGCCGAACAACAAAGGCTGGCGGTTCGTAGCCGCACACGCCCGCGCCCAGGAAGCCGACGGGATTACCGCGCCGACGCTTCATGACGCCCAGCTTGCAGCCAGGCGCGCCTATGTCATGTCCCGCCTGCACACACCGCTCGTCGCGAGCGTGCCCGCGCGCAACGAGTCACCCGGCCCATAGCCTGAACTTTAGCGAGGTGTCCCGAACATGCTTTGCGGGAAAGGCGCTGCTCAGCTATGTCAGCTCCGGCACGACGAACCGCATCCGTGGCCGCAGGAGAAAGCAAGGCCTTCTTTTTTGAAAAAAAGAAGCAAAAAACTTTTCCTTCCCCGCATCGGCAGCATGCGTGCTTGTTCGGAAGCACACGGACAGCCCCGCTACGCAGCTGCAAATACAGGCGGCAGGTGCAACCGGACCAGCAGGTTGTGCACGTCCGCGGAAGGCACGGGCCGGCTGAAGAAGTAGCCCTGCACGCAGGTGCAGCCATCCGCCTTGATCTGCTCAAGCTGCTCGACGGTCTCCACGCCTTCCGCGGTCGTGGGAATACCGAGGCTCACGCCGAGGGCAGCGATGGAGCGAACGATGGCGCTGTTCTCCAGCGAGCTTTCGGTCGGACTGATGAACGACCGGTCAATCTTTATCTTGTCGAAGCGGAAACGGCTAAGCTGGCTGAGCGAGGCGTAACCGGTGCCGAAATCGTCCAGCACCAGGCGCACTCCCATCGCATGCAGCGCGGCCAGCGTGCCCATGACCGCGCCGGTGTCGCGCAGCAGCAAGCTTTCCGTGATCTCGATCTCCAGCCGCGTGGCGTCCAGCCCGGTCTCGGCCAACGCCTCCGCCACACAGCAGGCAAAATGGCCGGTTTCGAACTGCAGGGGAGACGCGTTCACCGCGACGGTCACCTCCTGCGGCCAGTGTATCGCTTGCCTGCAGGCCTCCCGTAAGACCCAGGTGCCGATGTCGTCGATCAAGCCGATCTGTTCGGCCAAGGATACGAAGTCGTTTGGTGGCACCAGCCCGCGTTGCGGACTGCGCCAGCGAATGAGCGCCTCCATCCCGGTGACGCAGCCGCGACGGACGTCCACCTGAGGCTGGTAATACAGCTCGAATTCGCTCTTCTCCAAGGCGAGCCGAAGGTCGGCCTCCAGGGCGCGGCGCTCGCGCGCGCGTTCGGTCAGCCCTGGGTCGAAAAAGCGCGTGGCGGCCGCGCCGCGCATTGTGGTCTCCAGCAGCGCCAGACCGGCGTTCGCCACCAACGCGTCCGCCGTGTCGCCATCCGCCGGCGCGCAGGCAATACCGATATGCGCGTTCAGCGTTACGGACTGGCCATCGATCACGAACGGCTTGGCGAGTGCCGCGGCAAGCTGGGTGGCGAAACCTGCAAGTTGCGCGCGTCCGCCTGCCCTGTTCACGGCGAGCGCGAACTCGTCACCGGAGAGCCGCGCAAGCATGTCGTCCTGATCTGTCAGCGTGAACAGCCGGTCAGCGATCAGACGCAGCAGCGTGTCCCCGGCCGCGAGCCCGAACGTGTCGTTGACGTGTTTCAGCCTTTGCAGCCCAAGCAGGAACACGGCACTAATCCCGGCTCCCGCCGCGGCCGTGCCGAGCTGGTCATGCAGCATCAGCAGGAAATGCTGGCGATTCCAAAGCCCCGTTACAGGATCGGATGAGGCATGTTCCAGCAACCAGTCCTGTGTCTGCTGCGTGCTCGTCACATCCTCCAGACTCAGAACCCAGCCAAAAGCGCCGGCGGGACGGATGTCGGCGCAAAGCGTGCGCTGACCGGACAAGGTCGATGTGTTGAGCAAGATGTCTGATGCCGTGTCGGCTTCTCCGGCAAGGGCTGCACGAAGCAAGGGCAGGCTGCCTCGGCTCAGGGCGCAGCAGCCGGCCAGGAAGTCCGTCATCGGCAGCCCTGGCACGATGGTCTCGACAGCGTAGCCGAGCAGCGCGGCGGCCGCCGCGGTTATGAGCCGGATGCTCCGGTCGGCATTCAGGACGATCAGCCCGAAGGGTACGCTGTCCAGCGCCGCAGCAAGCAACTGGTCCAGCTCGGCGCAACCTGCCAGTGGTTTCTGGATCAGCGGAGATTGTTGCATGAAGCCCTCACGCAACCGAGAGTAACCGGAGAGGGTTGCCGAAAAGTTAGAAAAGCGGGCATTGCGCTGGCGGAGCGAAAGCAAGCAAGGCCTTCTTTTTTGAAAAAAAGAAGCAAAAAACTTTTGCTTCCCCGCATTTGCAGAAGTGCCGGTTCGTCCGGAAAATCGGCCTGTTGCAGATGCAAGTAGTAAGGGTTTTTCGTTTCACAACACACTAATTTTATTTTGTAACGGATTATCTACTCACTTCTCTTCCAACACCGCCCGCGCTGCTTCCAGCCGGTCGCTATATGCATTCAAGGCAGCAGCCGTGATGCCGACATAACGGTTTGCATCCGCCCAGCGTCGTTCCTCTATCGCCTCGCGCACCGCGGGAAGAGTCTTCGCCTGGTAACCGGTGAAGCGGCCTGGCGCGAAAATCAGGTTCCTGTACCAGGGCCTGCCAGGTAGGCCGGTGTCGGGCGCCAAAGTCTGGTCGATCGTCAGCATCAGCGCGTCCAGCCGGGCCAACCGGTCTGGCGGGAGTGTGGCGCCGCCACGGGCCAGCGCCGCGTCGTAGCCATGCGCGCTGCGCGTCAGGCGCGCGGTGGCGTTCTCCAACGCCGCGAACTCCAGGAACGGCACCGGGCTCAGGGCGGCCGGCGGCCGGCCCGGCTGGGTAGGGTCGGCGGCGAGCTGGTAGGCGCGGTCGCGCAGCAAGGCGGCTTGCGCGTCGGCCGCCTGCCGCTCGGTCTCGGCCAGCTTCTTCACCTCGGCCAGATAGCCCGTTACCGCCTCGGCGAAGTCACCCGCTTGCTGCAGCGGCAGCGGCGCATCGGCCGCACGCAGCACCGCGCGGCCGACCGTCTTGGCCAGCAGCGCATCATAGACGAAACCTGGATCGACGAAGCGGCTGTGGTGCTCCCAGGTGTCGTAGGCAGAGTGATAAACCCCGCCTGCCTCGCCCTCGCCGCCATAGCCGAAGTTCAGCGCCGGCAGGCCGAGATGCTGCAGAAAACTGGAGAAATCCGAACCCGAACCGAGTGCGGCTACGGGGATGTCGCGCGCGGGATCGGCGGCGATCTTCGCCTCGGCCTGCTCGCGGGCAGACGCGCCCGGCTCGCTCGCCTGCACGCGCAGATAGGCGCGCAGGCGGGTGGCGACGGAGACCTTCGTCTCCGGATCGATGATATCGGACACGACGCCACTGACGAAATGCCGGAAGTCCGGGCTGCCGCCCACGTCGAGCAGGCCGCGGCCGTTCTCGTCCGAGTTGATGTAGATGACGGCGTGGCGACGCAGCTCGTCCTCATGCGTCTCCGCCCATTCGGTGGAGCCGATCAGGCCGGGCTCCTCGCCGTCCCAGCTCGCGTAGATGATTGTGCGCTTCGGCTTGAAGCCGGCCCGCACCATGGTACCGATTGCCTGCGCCTCGGCCAGCAGGGCGGACTGGCCGCTCAGCGGATCGCTGGCACCGAACACCCAACCGTCATGGTGATTGCCACGCACCACCCACTCGTCAGGCAGACCCGTGCCGCGAAGGGTGGCGATCACGTCATAGACCGGCTTCTGGCTCCAGTCGGACTTCACCGCCAGGTGCACCGGCGTGGTGCCAGGGCCCACGCGGTAGGTGATGGGCAGCGCGCCGCGCCAGCCCTCCGGTGCCACCGGGCCTTCCAGCGTGGCGAGAAAATGCTGCGCGTCACCATAGGAGATCGGCAGCGTGGGGATCTTCAGAATGACTTTCGCGTCCGCGCGCGCGATGCGTTTGGCACCGTCGGTGGCGCCCACCCCGGGCGTCAGCGGATCGCCAGGGTAGAGCGGCATGTCGGCGACCGAACCGCGTTGTATGCCCTGGGCCGGCCGCATCGGGCCGTCAGGATACGTGCGGCCCGTGGCGTATCCATCGTCGGCCGGATCGGAATAAATCAGGCAGCCGATAGCGCCGTGGTCCTGCGCCAGCTTCGGCTTCAGGCCACGCCAGCCATGGCCATAACGGGCGATCACGATCTTGCCGCGCACGTCTATACCCAGGCGCTGCAGGGCCAGATAGTCGTCCTGCATGCCGTAATTCACATAGACCAGCGGTGCGGTGACGTCGCCATCCCCTTGATACGCGACGTAAGCCGGCAGCGCGCCTGCCGTGCGCGCCGACGTGGCATCGCCCGCCACCGCCGGCTCCTGCAACGTGGCGCGGAACGGGTTCGTCCCCGTGGTCTCCAGCACTTCGGTCACCGGTGTGGGGTAGAGCACCTGGAACGTCTCGATATGCGCGTCCCAACCCCATTGCTTGAACAGACCGAGCTCGAATTCGGCGTTCGCCTTGTCGTGCGGCGAGCCAACCTGGTTCGGCTGGCTGGCCATCTGCTTCATCCAGCCGCTTATCTCGTCGGGGTAGATGGCTTCGTCGAGGCTATGCTCGACCGCCGGCTCGTCGATCGGCTGGGCTGGCGCGGCGACTGGGGTCAGCAGGGGGAGAGCCAGGAGAAGGTGACGGCGGCGCATTGCGTGCTCCTGTAGGAAGGCAAGGAAGACTTTCTTTTTTAAAAAAAAGCAAAAAACTTGCTTTCCCGGCGCCTGCATGAAGGCCCGGCCTGGTTCTGCCGTTACGCGCAGTGGCATAATGAAAGCGCACCTCGGAGCAAGCGGAGGAGCAAAAGTTTTTTGCTACTTTTTTCCAAAAAAGAAGGCCTTGCTTCCTTCACGTGCCCGCCGCCAGCCAGGTGTTCTCCGAAAGAACAGGCATTTTTGTTACACCACGGTGATCATCGGCGAGCTTAGAACAACGGCTGCCAGACGCCGTAATGCAAGCCGTTAT
>CAXTVW010000011.1:0-7476 GCA_964247675.1 uncultured Acetobacteraceae bacterium | reverse complement strand
GATCATCGGCGAGCTTAGAACAACGGCTGCCAGACGCCGTAATGCAAGCCGTTATAAATCTCCGTCAGCACAGGGGCCACGACGAGCTGCAGCAGCAGCAGGGCGATCAGCGGGCTGAGGTCCACGCCGCCGAAATTCGGCAGCACCGCCCGGATCGGCCGCATGGCGGGTTCAGTGACGCGGTAGAGGAAGTCCGCGATGGTCCAGACCATGCGGTTGCGCGTGTCCAGCACGTTGAAGGCGATGAGCGTGCTGACGATGGCCGACAGGATGATGGCCCAGGTGAACAGCTTGAGCAGGGTGAACAGCACGGTAAAGACGATGGACGTGAGCAACCGGAGCCTCCAGGTCAGCGGGGCGGACCGTAGGGGGTGGGAGGGAAGGAAGAAAGGCCTTCTTTTTTGAAAAAAAGAAGCAAAAAACTTTTGTCCTCGCGCCTGCATCAAGGCGCGCGCGGCTTCTGCCGACACGCGCGCTAGCAGAACCTGCGCGCGCCTTGATGCAGGCGGGGGAGCAAAAGTTTTTTGCTTCTTTCTTTCAAAAAAGAAGGCCTTCCCTTCCTTGACGTCACGCTTCGACCCTGAGCAATGTGCGCCGCCGGCGGCCTGGGGGGCTGTAGCTCAGTTGGGAGAGCGCCTCGTTCGCAATGAGGAGGTCAGCGGTTCGATCCCGCTCAGCTCCACCACCGCCAGGGTCACCTTAACCTCACAAAACTCCTCTGTTGCGCGGATGTTCTGACAGGGCAACCTGCCGGAGCTTCCCATGCGCGCCTCATACCTGCTCGCTACCACTATGATACTTGGCCTGACCGGTACTGCCGGACAGGCAGCCGAGCCGGTCTCGGCGGCAGACCGCAACTTCGTCGCCATGGTCAGCCAGGGCGGCATGTTCGAGGTGGAAGCCGGCACGGTCGCCGTTACGCAAGGCTCCACCCAGGACATACGCGACCAGGGGACGACGGAGCAGCACGATCACGGATTGGTTGGCGACAAGCTGAAGAGCACGGCCGCCGCCTCAGGCCTGAGTTTTCCGGGCGCTCTCAATCAGCAGTTCACCCAGGAGCTGAACGCGCTCAAGGCGGCGCAGGGGGCCCAGTTCGACGCGCTGTACTTACATGACATGGAGGACATCCACGCAAAGGATGGCGCAGCGTTCGCCAAGGAAGCCTCCGGCGGCACGAACCCTGGCCTGCGGGCATTCGCTTCGGAAACGCACCGAATCGTGCTGCGCCACATCGGCGAGCTCCGGGCTCTAGGTCCCGGAAGAGACTGACTATTCTGCCACACACCCGGTATGTAGTCTCTCGCTCGCATTTTCGTGTAGTTCCTTTAAATTCGTTCTGCTCCAGGTTACAACCTGAGGTTTCGCGGGAGACTTTTTTGGACATTCTGCTCGTAGAGGATGACGACCTCGTACGGGACTGCCTTTTCGAGGCGCTGGTCGAGACGGGTCTGCGCATCGAAGGTCGTGGCTCGGCAGAAGCTGCGATGGATTTGTTGGATGCTGACCATCCGCCTGCGGTAGTAGTGACTGACATCAATCTCGGCCCCGGAATGGACGGTCTGGCCTTCGCCCGCGCGGCACGCGAGATATGCCCCGGCCTGCCTGTGGTCTTCATCAGCGGACGCTATTCCGAGCTGCGGAACATGCTTCCGCACGAGCGTTTCCTGCCCAAGCCGTTCACGACGCCGGCCCTGCTGCGCGCGATCGAGGACGTGCGGGCGGCGGTCAGAGTCTAACGCCGCTCAACCCTGCGGCTGGTTCCGAGAAGCACCGGCTCTGTTTCAAAAACAGATTACGCTCACACCCGCAGCCTATTAAGAAAACGAGACGCTGAAGCAGCGTGGGAGATAAGAGTTTTTTGCTTCTTTTTTGCAAAAAAGAAGGCCTTTCTTGCCTTCGCTACCGTCACCGAGAGAACGCCGTAAGCGACACCCACCGCCCCCGGGAGTAGTTGAACCCGTCAACCTCGCCCAGCCGCCGCGCAGCCACGCCCGCCGCGGCAAACCTCCCAAGTTCCGTGCCGGCTACCAGAACCAGGCTCGCGGAACCGGATTTCAGCGCGGCAGCGGCGGAGGTGCCGTTCGGCAGCAATTGCGTGTAGGTGCCTGTCAGGAACACCAGGCTAGGCTCGGCATAGCCGGCCACCGCCAGGCCATTGCCCATCGGGTTCCAACCCGGCCAGTGCTCTTTCAGAAGCGCGAGCGTGGGTGGACCGATCCAGAGGGCGCGCGTGCCTGGCAGCTCAAGCTGCAGGATGCTTGTGTAGAGCGGGACGCAGGCAAGCAGCGACCAGGCGATGCGGCGCCGCCAGGCCAGCGTGCTGGCCAGCAGAGCGCAGCACGCGGCGGGGGCGCCAAGCCACCAGGCCGCATGCAGCACCGGCGGCAACGCAAGCGCAGCGGCCGCCAGAAGCACAGTCGCCAAGGCAAGGGCCGCCCGGCCGACGCGACGTGGCCAGGCTGGCACGGCGGATGGCAGGAAGCGGGCGGCGAGCAGGAACAGCGCAGGATAGAGCGGCAGCGTGTAATGCGGCAGCTTGGTCGGCACCGCTTCGAACACCAGCCAGGCCGGCAGCGCCCAGGCGATGAGGAAACGCGTGGCCGCGGCGCGCCGGTCCGCCCACGCGGCCGGAAGTGCCGCGATGACGGGCAATGTCGAAGGGAACACGAGGAGCGGCAGGAGCAGAAGGTGCAGGCCCGGAAAGCCGCCATGCGACTCGGCGCCGCCGGCGAGCTTGTCCGCCAGGTCACCGCCTACGGCTTGGGCGAAAAACGCCCCGTGCGTGGCTAGGGTGATCGCCACGAACCAGGGCGCGGTGCAGGCCAGCAGCAGCGGCGCACCCCAGGCCGGGCGCAGTGCCAGCAGCCAGCCTACGCGCCGCTCCCACACGCAGAGCGTGGCCGCGGCGAGGCCTGCCACCATCGGCGTGATCGGGCCCTTGAGAAGAATGCCCGCTGCAAGCGCCAGCCAGAACGCTCCTGCCTGCCAGCGCCGGAGCGGCAAGCCAAGCCAGGCGCGCCCCAGCATCGCCATGGCGATGGTAGTGGCCCCGAGCAGGGCAGCATCCGTCTTTGCAATATGGGTTTCGGTGGTGAGTATCACGCAGGCGGCGAGCATGCCGGCGGCGAGCATCGCCTGGCGCCGGCTGCCTGTAAGGCTCAAGCCGGCCTGGAACGTCGCCAGCACCGCGGCTATGCCGCCCAGCAGGGAAGGCACGCGATAGGGCCATATGGGATTGGCTAGGCCCTGGCCGGCGACCGCCGCAAAAGGCGCCTGCAGCCAGTATATCCCGATTGGTTTGCGCAGCCTCGGCACGCGGCCGTTCATAATTCGCACGTAGTCGCCGGTTTCGTTCATCTGCTTGGTGGCCTGGGCGAAGCGGGCCTCGTCGCGGTCAGTGGGCGGCAGGGCGAAGAAGCCGGGTAGCCAGAGGGCCAGGCAAAGCACGACGAGGAGTAAGGAAGGCGTTCTTTTTTGAAAGAAAGAAGCGAAGACCTTTTCGCGCCCGCGGCTGTCGGGGCTTCGGCGCATCCTGCGGAGCACGACAGTTGCAGGTGCCGGGAGCAGACGTTTTTTCATCCTTTTCTTCAAAAAAGGACTGCTTGCCTTGCCTTGGTCGGCCGGCAGAGGGGTCGGTTCCCGGGACATGCTGCGCGGCGGGGTATCACGCCCTGCCCGCTTGCGCCATTTAACGCCGGATGGACCGTCTTCTCGCCTTGCAGCTGCTGCGCGCCGTCATCGACCAGCACAGATCCCTCGACGAAGCGCTGGACCGCCTTTCGGGCGAACCGCGGGACCGCGCGGCCGCGCACCGGCTTGCGGCCACCGTACTGCGCCGGGCCGGCACGCTGGACGCGGTGCTGGAGCCGCACCTCAAGCGCGCGCCGCCGGATGCGGTGCGGCTGATCCTGCGGATGGGTGCCGCACAACTGCTTCTGCTGGACACGCCGGCCCATGCGGCGGTGGCGACGAGCGTGGCGCTGGCCAGGGCACAGAAGCTGGCCCCGTTCGCAGGGCTGGTGAACGCCGTGCTCCGCCGGGTGGCCGAAGGCGGGCAGGCGGTGTTGGCCGAGCTGGACGGCCCGCGCCTGGACACACCAGGCTGGCTTTGGGCGAGCTGGGGGACCGAGGCGCGCGCCATTGCAACGGCGCATCAGCAGGAGGCGCCTCTCGACCTGACGGTAAAGCCGGGCGTGACGATAGAAGGCGGGCTTGTCCTTCCCGGCGGATCCGTTCGGCTGCCAGCCGGGACCCGGGTGACGGACCTGCCCGGCCTGGCCGCCGGCGCGTTCTGGGTGCAGGACGCGGCGGCTACATTCCCGGCGCGCCTGCTGGCGGCTCAGCCTGGCGAGACGGTGGCCGATCTCTGCGCGGCACCTGGCGGCAAGGCAGCCCAGTTGGCGGCGACCGGCGCGCGCGTGTTCGCGGTGGACAGCAGCGAGAAGCGGCTGCCGCGCCTGCAGGAGAACATGGCCAGGCTGGGCCTCCCGGTCGAAATCGTCTGCGCGGACGCGCTGACCTGGCGGCCGGCGGAAGCACTGGACGCCGTGCTGCTGGACGCACCCTGCTCGGCCACCGGCACGATACGCCGGCATCCGGACCTGCCGCACATCAAGCGCGCGGCCGACCTGCCGGCGCTGATGGCCGGCCAGGACAAACTGATCGCGGCGGCCGCGGCGATGCTCCGGCCGGGCGGGCGGCTGATCTATGCCGTCTGCTCGCTGCAGGCCGAGGAAGGAGCGCAGCGAGCCCAGGGCGCCGAGCGGTTCGGGCTGACGCCGGCGCCGTTCACCGAAGCGGAACTGGCGGTGCTGCCGGAAGCCCGCACGCCGGAGGGCTTCCTGCGCACTACGCCAGCCATGTGGCACGATCGCGGTGGGATGGACGGCTTCTTCTGCGCGCGTTTCCTGAAGACCTGAACCGTAATATGGACAGACGGGCTGGCGGCCGATGTCCAAGAAAGCAAGGCCTTCTTTTTTGTAAAAAAGAAGCAAAAAACTTTTGTCCCCTCGCATCTGCACCAGTCATGTGCATCGGGACAGGCCGAAGCGGCTGAACAGCTCGGACGCAGAAGTTTTTTGCTTTCTTTTTCAAAAAGAAGGGCTTGCTTTCTTCCGGCGACCGCATTGCCCCGCCACGCTTCGTCGAACTAGAACCAGCCAATGCCGCAGCACCCCGTCCTGATCGCCCCCAGCCTGCTCGCCGCCAACTTCGCGCGCCTGGCCGACGAGGTCACCGCCGTGGAAGCCGCCGGCGCCGACTGGCTGCACCTGGACGTGATGGACGGCCACTTCGTCCCCAACATCAGCTTCGGTCCGGTAGTACTGCGCGCGCTGCGCCCCCTCACCCGCCTGCCGTTCGACGTCCACCTGATGATCGCGCCGGTGGACGACTACCTGGCCGCCTTCGCGGAAGCCGGCGCCGACCACATCCTGATCCACGCCGAGGCCGGACCGCACACCCACCGCTCGCTACAGGCGATCGCCGGGTTGGGCCGCAAGGCGGGGCTGGTGCTCAACCCGGCAACACCGGCCGTGCACGCCGCCCCGGTGCTGGACATGGTCGACATCATACTGGTGATGTCGGTCAATCCTGGCTTCGGCGGGCAGAAATTCCTGCACAGCCAGCTCGCCAAGATTGCCGAGCTCCGCCGGATGATCGACGCCACCGGTCGCGACATACGGCTCGAGGTGGATGGCGGCGTGGACGCACACACTGCGCCGCTTTGCATTGCCGCCGGAGCGGACACGTTCGTGGCAGGCACCGCCGTGTTCGCCACGCCGGACTACGCGACGGCCATCGCGTCCATCCGGGGCAAGCCGGCTTCGTGATGCCGTCCAGATCCTTGCGCGCGCTGCGGCTGCGGCTGGCCAAGCTGCCGAGCCTGCGCATGTCCGTCCCGGACGCGCCGGCGGTGCCGGTGCGCGACCCGTGGCCGGGCGACCCCGCGCGCGGCGCCAGGCTGCTGAAAGGCGAGTTGTCGCTGTCCGGCGCCACCCGCGTGCTGAAGCCGGGAAGCTGGGCGGACACCGGCGGCCATCCGGTGATGCGCGCCCACGCGCATGGCTTCACCTGGATGCGGGATTTGCGGGTGATCGGCACGGATGCGGCGCGGATGCGCGCGCGCGCGCTGGTCGGCGACTGGATCGCCGGCGGCGACGCGGACCCGCTGGCCCAGCGCCCGGACGTGGCGGGAAGCCGCATCGCCGCCTGGCTGGGGCACTATGATTTTTTCGCCGCCAGCGCGGACGATGATTTCCGCCGCCGCCTGATGTGGCGCCTGGTAGCCGATGCGCGCGTGCTCTCCGCCGCCCTGCCCGCCGAAGAGCAGGACGGCCGGGCGCTCACCGCGATCAAGGGGCTGATCGCCGCTTCCATCGCGCTGCCGGAACACGCGCCATACCTGAGCCGCGCGCTACGCTTCCTGCCGCAGGAGATCGGCCGCCAGGTGCTGCCCGATGGCGGCCACATCGAACGCAGCCCGGCCGCACATCTGGTGGCCCTGCGCGACCTGATCGAAATCCGCGCTTTGCTGCATGTAGGGGGCGCGGCGCCGCCTGCCGCTTTGGGAGCGGCGATCGACCGGCTTTCCCTGGCGCTTCGCACACTGCGCCATGCCGATGGCGGGCTGGCCCTGTTCAACGGTACGCGCGACGAGCCGGCCACGCTCATCGAGCTGGTGCTGAGCCAGGCCGGACGGGCCGGACGCGCACCGGCAGCATTGCCCGACACAGGCTTCCATCGGCTGCAGGCCGGACGGACCGTGCTGATTGCCGATGTGGGTGCACCCGCGCCACCTGGCGTGGACCGTATGGCCCATGCGGGAACGCTCAGTTTCGAACTTTCGATCGGGCGCGAGCGGCTGATCGTCAATTGCGGTGCGGCGCCGATCGGGGCCGCGGCATGGACCGACGCAGCGCGCGCCACGGCGGCACACTCCACGCTGATAGTCGCCGACACCAGCAGTTCCGAGTTGAAACCCGGCGGGCTGGGTCGCCGGCCGGAGCGGGTGACCGTGGAGCGCCAGGAAGCCAACGGCGCGCACTGGCTGGAGGCAAGCCAGGATGGCTGGCGCAAACCGTTCGGCGCGGTGCACCGGCGGCGGCTCTACGTGGCGGAAAGCGGCGAGGACATACGCGGCGAGGACGTGATCGAGGCTGCAACGCCGCAGCCTTACACCATACGTTTTCACTTGCACCCGGCGGTGATCGCCAGCGTGCAGCAAGATGGCGAGGCGGTGCTGTTGCGTCTGCCCAGCGGCGGGTGGCGGTTGCGGGCTGAGGGCGCGAAGGTTTCGCTCGAGGAGAGCGTGTATCTGGGCGGGGTGGAGCCGAGGCGTAGCGAGCAGGTGGTGCTGAGCGGGCCGCAGGATGGGGCGCAGCATGTGAAGTGGGCGGTGACGAAGGTTGGGTAGAAGAAAGGAAGGCCTTCTTTTTTGAAAAAAAGAAGCAAAAAACTTTTGCTCCCCCGCCT
>CAXTVW010000010.1:0-54587 GCA_964247675.1 uncultured Acetobacteraceae bacterium | reverse complement strand
TGGGGGTGTATTGTGCGCGGTGTGGGGAAGGCAAGGAAGGCCTTCTTTTTTGAAAAAACGAAGCAAAAAACTTTTATCTCCCCGCTGGCATTTTGGCGCGTGCGGGTTCTGCGAGGGTGGGCGCTGCAGGACCGGTGCGGACGTTAGTGCCAGCGGGAAGTAAAAGTTTTTTGGTCTTTTTTTTCAAAAAAGGACTGCTTGCTTATTTCCGATCAGAAACTGTAGCTCACCTTCACCCCAGCGGTGAGCGGCCGGTCGATCAGCACCGACTGTACGAACTGTGCGGCGCTGATGAATTCGGGGCTGCGTTCGTTTGTCAGGTTGTCGCAGAAGGCGGTCACCGACCAGTCGCCGTGGCGGACACCGGCGGATATGTCGAGTTTGGTGATCGGTGCCTCGAAGAAGTTGTAGATTGGGTTCTGCTGATAGAATTGCGGGCTGACGGAGATGAGGTTGCCGCCGACGGACGAGTGGGTGTGCGAGGAATGCGTCAGGTCGAACTGGACGAAGGTTACGTATTGCTCGATCGGATATTCGTAGCGGGCGTGGAAGGCCGTCTTGAAAGCCGGGGACTGCGCGAGCGTGTCGCCGATCTGGCCGAAGATGCCAACGGAGTTCGGCAGGATGCCGCTCCCGTTGATGCCGGGAATGCCTGGCGAAGTGAGCTGTTTGGTGTCGTTCAGAGAGGCGTTGACTGCTACGGTCAGGCCTTCCGCCGGCCGGGTGGATACCTGGATTTCCGTGCCGCGCACACGGAAGTTCGGGCCGTTGACGGTGAACGCGAGATTGCCGAACGCACCGGGATCGAACAGGCGGTCCTGCACGTTTGTCCACTCTTCCTGGTAGAATGAACCATCAACCGTCACACGATGGCCGAACAGCTGAGTCTTGTAGCCGATTTCGTTGTTGGTGAGCGAGTCAGACTGGTACTCGTCGCTGGCTTCGAACAATACCTTGCCGTGGCTCTTCTCCTCCGGCGGTGTGCGGTCGTAGCCGCCCGGCCGGTAGCCTTCGGAATAGGTGTAGTAGAACAGGACGTCTGGCGTCAGGTGGTAGGTGAGGTTGAAGCGGTTCCTGAAGCCATAGGCCCTGTTCTGCTGGTTGAGGGTCGCGAGGTCCAGGGCGCCGGCGGTGCAGGGGCTGGGGCCGGCATAGCCGTAATACGTGTTGCAACCGAAGCCGCTGACCTTGGTGCCCTTCTGGAAATTGTAGAACTCGAACCACCTGGTGCCGGCGGTTATGGTGAGGACCTTCGGGATGATGTCGAAATCGGCAGATCCGAAGATGGCGTATTGCTTGTAGCCACGGGTGAGATCGTTGAAAAAGCCGGTGCTCGGGCCGGGCGGGCTCGGATCGTTCAGCGTGGTGCCCGGTTTTGCGGCGATCGTGACGAAACCCGGCGCGGTCAGGTAGTTGAAGTCCGTGCGGTCCCCTACCGTGAAATCCTCCCAGTAGAAGCCGCCGATCGCGCGCAGGCGCCACGTGTCTGGCGTGCTGAGGCGGATTTCCTGACTGAGATGGGTGTCACGCTCGGTGTCGATCCAGGTGCTGCCAGGCGAATAGCATTGCGCGTGACCGGGCCCCTTCGTCTTGTTGGCTCCCTGGCACTGGTAGTAATCGGCGTACAGGCCGCGCGCGTAGTTCGTGTAATCCTGGATCTGCTGCGTGTTGCGTATTAGATAGGCGCCGTTATAGACGATATTCAGCCAGTCGATCCGGCCGTTGATGGTGAGTGCGGTGTTCTCGAACGTGTCCTTGTTCGAGTTGGGCTCCCAGGTCTCGACCGTGAGCGGAGCGAGCTTGATCGGGTTGGCGCCTGACGTGTAGGGCTCCTGGTAGAACACGCCCTCGGCGGAGAGGCGCTGCGCGGATTCGGAAAGTAGCGCGCTCCAGTCGTCATCGAATTTCCAGAGCACCTCGCCGCGCACGCCCTGGTAGGTGACCGGGTTTATGTTGTCTTTCGTGCGGCCGAAATTGTTGATCGAATTGGTGGCGTTCGGCGCTTCCAGCTGCCGCTTGCCGTTGACCGTGTTGTAGTAGGCGTAATGGATTCCCTTGTCGGTCGGCTGGCGGACGAAGGTGCCGGGCTGGTTGTTTATGTAGCCGCCGCGGTTGTCATCATAGACCACGACGCGGGCGGCCAACTCGTCCTTGATGATCGGGATGTTGAGCGTGAGGTCGGCGTTGCCGCTCGCGGCACCATGTTCGGTGCCGGCGCCGCCGCCATCGAAGGTGCCGCTGAACGTCTGGAGGTTCGGCTTGTTGGTGATGTAGCGCAGCACGCCGGCCTGCGCGCCGGAGCCGAACAGGGTGCCTTGCGGGCCTTCCAGCACTTCGACGCGGTTGAGGTCGACCGCGTAGATGTCGAGGTTATGTCCGGGGACCTGGGCGGACTGGTCGTCGAGATAGATCGCGACGTTCGGGAAGGAGCCGACACCGCCGCCGCCCTGACCGCCCTCGTCGCCGCCGACACTCAGGCCGCGTATGAAGACGTTGTCCTGGCCGGGGCCGAAACCGCCGAGGGTCACGTTGGGGAGTTGCGAGACAAGATCGTCGAAGTTTTCGACGTTGAGGCGCTTCAGCGTGGTGCCGCTGAGCGCCTGGATGGAGATCGGCACGTCCTGCAGCTTCTCGACGCGGCGCTGCGCGGTGACGGTGACCACTTCGGCAGAGTCGGTTTTCGGGGCGGCGTTCTTCTGCGTGGCGGGCTTGGTCTTGGCGGGCGTCGTCGTCGCGGCCTGGGACACGTCAGGGGTGGCTGTGGCCTGGGACGCGGGAGCCTGGGCGGCGGCCTCGCCGACATTGGTGGCGCTGGCCAATATTACGGTCAGCGCCGCGCCGGACAGCAAGGTTCTGCGCAGGCTGCGCCAGCCGGTATTTGCGTGGAAGTTTCCGGCGTCTCCGCTCATCATGTCTCTCAACCCCTGAAGCCTGGTCTCGTATTGGTGCAACCGACAGCTTGTGACGTTCTGTTGGACGCGCCGCCCGCTCCCCAACGAGTGGCCCGTTCTCAACCGGTATCGTCGCGCCAAAGTCTGGAATATATGGTCAGACTGGCACTAGATCCTGCTCTGCTCTTGTCCGGCACGGCACTGCAATCACTTTTCTACAGCGCGCATCACATCGTTTGGCAAAGTCCAGACCATTACTGTTCGGTGACGTTGCATGTGGACCGATCCGAGGGCAACCAAAAAGTTGCATGATGTTGCAAAAAACCGGTGGTGTGCTTGCAGCACCACGCATTGATAGCTGGAACGAACGGATGATATCCGTTCCAGGCATGTAGCCATGCACATTTTAGGTGATGTTGTGCCGGCTTGTGCCAGGCTCGTTTGCGACCCGCACGACACGCCTGGATTCAGGCTTGGCTTAATTGCTACCCCAGGTGGCCCTGAACGGCCTCGTCGTTTCGCTTGCTGGTTGTGTCAAGCGTGCGCGCCGAAACCGGCAAGTCCACGTCGAGTCTACAAAGCGTTAGACACACTTATTAGCGAGTCGATCGGCAATCTCTGCTGCCTGAAAAAGACTGTGCAGAGTCGCCAGCCAGAAGCCTCAGAAAATAACCGAAGCGCCCAAACAGCAACGAGACAAAAGTTTTTTGCTTCTTTTTTTCAAAAAAGAAGGCCTTGCTTTCTTGCCTTAAGCGGCACTACGCGCAAGCGCCGGAACAAGACCAGAGCGTGTCAGTCGCAGGAAACCGATGTCGTGCCGCGTGACGCCATCTCCCGTGGCCAGGTCTGCCAGAATCTCGCCGACCACGCTGCAGAACTTGTAGCCGTGGCCGCTGCATGGCGAGGCGAGGACGACCTGCCTGTGCGCGGGGTGGTGGTCCAGGATGAAGTGTTCGTCTGGCGTGTTGGTGAACATGCAGGCGCGCAAAGCCATCGTGGGACCCGAGCCTTGCGGGAAGTAGCGCTCGCCGAAATCACGCAGCAGGGTCTCGTCGGCCAGGTCCGGTTCGCGCCGCAGCAGCGCGTCGGCGCTTCCGGTTTCGGCCAGATGGTGGTAGCGGCCGAACTTGAAGCCGGGCACTTCGTAGATCGGCAGGCCGTAATAGCGGCCTTCCTCAACCTGCAGGTTGAAGACGGGAAAGCGGTCGGGGGTGAACAGTGCGGGGGCGTGCGGCTGCAACCAGGCGAGCACCTGGCGTTCCGGCACGGCGCGGCCGGCCAGCAGCGGCACCAGATCCTCCATCCAGGCGCCGGCGGTGAGCACCAGGCGGGCGGCCTCGTAGCGGCCGCGGCCGGTGGTGACGGTAACGCCTTCGCCGCTGCCGGATGCCTGCCAGCCCAGCACCTGTTCGCGCGCGTGCACCACGGCGCCGCTGGCCTGGGCCAGTTCGGTATGGGCAACCACGGCGCGCTCGCTGGCGACCAGGCCGCCATCTGGCTGGAACACGGCAGCGTGGCGTTCGGGGAGGCGGTAGCCGGGGAAACGGGCGTTCACCTCGGCGCCGGTCAGCACCTCGTGCTCCAGGTCGTGCAGGCGGGCGGAGGCGAGGGCACCCTGGAACAGCGGGTCCCATTCCGGGCTCGCGTCGATTGATCCTGTGGTGACCAGCAGTTCGCGGCCGCTCGCCGCCTCGGCGTCCCGCCACAATTCGTAGGCGCGGCGAAGCAGCGGGACGTAGGCGGGGTTCTCGTAATAGGGCAGGCGGATGATTCGGCTGATGCCGTGCGAGGAGCCGTGCGCGTGCGGGATGTCGTAGCGCTCCAGCACCAGCACGCGCTGGCCACGCTTGGCGAGTTGCCAGGCCGCGGCACTGCCCATGCCGCCGCCGCCCACCACGATCACGTCGAAGACCATCACCACCGCTCCACCAAGCTCAGCCGCGCCACGCTTTTACCACCGCCGCGTTCGCCGCCACCCACGCGGCAGCCGTGGCGGCCGGATCGGCGCCGTGCACCTGGTTCTGCAACATGACCGCCTGTTCGGCTTCCATCGTCATGCGGAAACGGGTGAGCACGCCATAGACGTCCGGCATGTCCGCCTTTAGCCCGAGGCGCGCCACCGTGTTCACCGTCTGCGGGCCGCCAAGCACGCCTTTCGGGTCGGCCAAATATTTCAGCTGGTATGCGGCGAAAATCCAATGCGGCGTCCATGTGGTGACCACGATCGGCTGCTTCCTGGCAACCGCCTCCTTCAGCGCGCCGACCATGGTGGCGTCGCTGCCGTCAACCAGCGTGATGTCCAGGTCGTACGCCTCGATCGCCTTTTCCGACGCGCGCATCAGGCCGGCGCCGGCATCGATCCCGATCACCTTGTTGTCCACCAGGCCGCCCTGGGTCTTGAGGTCCGCAATGCTGCTCAGCGGCGTGTAGGCCGGCACCGCCCAGCCCAGCCGGGCGCCTTCGAGGTTGGGGCCGATCAGGTCCACCTGGTCGTGTAGTTTGGCGTAATACGCCGCGTGCGTGGTCGGCAGCCAGGCGGCCACCATGCAGTCTGCGTCGCCTGTGGCCACGGCCTGCCACATGGCGGCACCGGATACGGGGATGAGCGTGACCTCATGGCCCATGCCCTGCAGCACGGTGGCGAGTATGTTGGTGGCAACGATGGAGTCCGACCACTCGACGTAGGCGATACGGACCGGCTGCTTGCCCGCGGCGGTCAGGGCGAGAGCGCTTAACAGGAGGGTTCTGCGTTTCATCATGGGACAGGAAGCAAGCAGTTCTTTTTTGAAAAAAAGAACCAAAAAACTTTTGTCTCCGTAAGGCGCGTCGTTTCAGCGGTCCGCGACAGCGCAGGCAAAAGCTTTTTGCTTCTTTTTCTCGAAAAAGAAGGCCTTGCTTCCTTCACGCCGCCTGCAACCGCCGCGCCATAGCATGCGTGACGCGATCCAAGATCACCGCCAGCACCGCAATCGCGATACCCGCCTGAAACCCGCGCCCTGCCTCCAGCCGCTGTATCGCGCTCCACACTTCGCGCCCCAGCCCGCCGGCGCCGATCATCGCCGCGATCACCACCATGGACAGTGCCAGCATGATGGTCTGGTTGATCCCCGCCATGATGGTCGGCAATGCGTTCGGCAGTTGCACCTTCACCAGCTTCTGCCAGGGCGTGCAGCCGAACGCGTCGGCAGCCTCGGTCAGTTCGTGCGGCACCTGCAGGATGCCCAGCGCCGTCAGCCGCACGGTGGGCGGGGCGGCGAAGATCACGGTGGCGAAGCAGGCTGATACCGCGCCCAGGCCGAAGAAGGGGATGGCCGGGATCAGGTAGACGAAGCTCGGCATGGTCTGCATCACGTCCAGGCAGGGTGCTGCCAGGCGCCAGGTGCGCCGGTTCAGCGCGGCGGCAATTCCGAGCGGCAGGCCGATCAGCACGGCGGCGAGTGTGGAGACCACGACCAGCACCAGTGTTGCCAGCATCGGCGCCCACAAACGGAGGTCCCAGAGGAACAGCAGCCCGGCCGCGGTCAGCAGACCCAGGCGCCAGCCGGCCGCGCGCCAGGCCAGCACCGCCGCCACCGCAATGAACAGCAGCGGCGGCACGGCTTGCAAGGCGCCGGTCAGCCCGCTCACCCAGGCGGAGACGACGTGGCTCAGCACCCTGGTGGCGCCGGAGAGGTTGGCGGTCAGCCAATCGAGGCCGCTGTCGCAAAGTTCGGCGAGTGGGAAGCGGGGGATCGAGACGGCCACGCGGGCTCCTCCTTGAGCGGTTGTCGCGCGAGGGCGGCCAGGGCGGCGCGGCGGGACAGCACGCCGATGTGGCGGCCGGCTGCGTCCTGCACCGCCAGGCCGTCGGGCCCGTCGGCCAGCAGCGGCAGCGCCTCGCGCAGGGTCATCTCGCCTTGCAGCACGGGCCAGGACCCGGGCGGCGGTGCCGCAGCCGGGTCGGCCAGCGTGCGCACGCGGAGCACGGCGGAGACGTCGATGTGTTCGACGAAGCGCCTCACGTACGGGGTTTTCGGCGCGGCCAGGATGCTCTCCGCCGTGCCGTCCTGGACGATGGCGCCGTCCATCATCAGCGCGATGCGGCCGCCCAGGGCCACGGCTTCGTCCAGGTCATGGCTGACGAAGACGATGGTCTTGCGCAGGCGGCGCTGCAGGGCGACCAGCTCGGCCTGCATGTCGTGGCGTATGAGCGGGTCGAGCGCGCTGAACGCCTCGTCCATCAGCAGGATGCTGGCGTCGGCGGCCAGCGCGCGGGCCAGGCCGGCGCGCTGCTTCATGCCGCCGGAGAGCTGGGCCGGGCGCTTGGCCTCCCAGCCTGCCAGGCCAACCAGGTCCAGCGCCTGCTCGGCGGCGCGGCGGCGTTCCGCGCGGGGGATGCCCTGGACCTCCAGGCCGAATTCGACGTTCTCCAGCACAGTGCGGTTTGCCAGCAGGGCGAAGTGCTGGAACACCATGCCGAAGGTTCGCCGGCGGAACTGGCGCAATTCAGGCTCGCGCATCGCCATCACATCCTGGCCGGCGACGCGTATGCTGCCGGACGATGGGGTCACCAGCCGGTTCAGGCAGCGCAGCAGGGTGCTTTTGCCGCTGCCCGACAGGCCCATGACGACGAGCAGCTCGCCTTCGTCCACCCGCAGTCCGACGTCGTCCAGGGCGACGACCGTGCCTGTGCGCTCCATGATGGTGGCGCGGCTTTCGCCGGCGCGCAGCATGGCCAGCGCTTCCTTGTCGCGGGCGCCGAACACGCAGCGCACGCCCTCGGTCAGGATCATCGGTGCAGCGGTCAGCGAAGAGTTCCCCCAACGATCGCGCGAGCGTAACACCAGCCCGGCGCGACGTGGAAAGCCGTTTTTGCGATGCGGCATAGCCATGTCGTAAAACAGGTAGAAGCTGCCGTATTTTCGTTAGCGGGCGCTGACGCAATCGGGCAATCATGCCGTTTGCAACCCGAGGGTGCAGGATTGTCTGAAAGCCTTCTCCGTCTGCTGGCCGACCGGCGGGCCGGTTATAGCCTGGATGCCGCGTTCTATACCGACGCGGCGGTGTTCCAGGCCGACATGGACCTCATCTTCGGCCGCCACTGGATCTTCGTGGGCCAGGAGCCGGACGTGCCGGAGCCGGGCGACCTGATGGCGATCCGGCTGGGTAGCGCGCCGATCGTGATCCTGCGCGACAGGTCCGGCGAGGTGCGCGCCTTTCACAACGTCTGCCGCCATCGCGGCGCGCAGCTGGTGCCCGACGGCCGCGGGCGCGCCGGCAACCTGGTGTGCCGCTACCATAGCTGGACCTACGGCCTGGACGGCGCCCTGCTGTTTGCCGACCACATGGGAGAGGACTTCGACGCGACCTGCCGCGGCCTGCGGCCGGTGGCGCTGCGGTCTGTCGCCGGGCTGCTGTTCGTCTGCCTGGCGGACGACCCGCCGCACGACATCGATGCGATGGCAGCCGAGATGGCGCCGTATCTGCTGCCGCACGGCCTGCGGGACGCCAAGGTGGCGCGGCAGGTGGATCTGGTGGAGCACGGCAACTGGAAGCTGACGATGGAGAACAACCGCGAGTGCTATCACTGCGCGGCCAACCATCCCGAGCTGACGGTGCCGCTGTTCGCGCAAGGGTTCGGCTTTGCGCCTGCCTCGCTGGACGGTGACGCCCTGGCGCAGGCGGCGCGCTACGACGCGCTGGTTGAGGAGTTGCACGCTCGCTGGGAAGAGGCCGGCCTGCCGTCCCGCCGTATCGAGAAGCTGACCGGACGCGCCATGGGATTCCGGACGGAGCGGCTGCCGCTGGACCAGGCGGGGGAGAGCCACACGCGCGACACGCGCGCGGCCTGCCGCATGCTGCTTGGCGGCCTGACGGACGCGCGGCTGGGCGGGCTGACCTTCTGGACCCAGCCGAACGCCTGGCACCATTTCATGGCCGACCACGCGGTGACGTTCTGCGTGCTGCCGCTGGGCCCCGACCGCACGCTGCTGCGTACCACCTGGCTGGTCCACAAGGACGCGATCGAGGGCGTGGATTACGATCCGGCCAACCTGGTGGCGGTCTGGGAAGCGACAAACCGGCAGGATGCGGCGCTGGTTGAGATGACACAGGCCGGGGTGGTCAGTCCGGCTTACGAGCCTGGGCCGTACTCGCCGTTCACCGAGGGGTTGGTGGAGGATTTCTGCCAATGGTACGTCGAGCGCATGCGTGCCGGGCTGCACGTTGGCGGCGCGGCGCGCGCAGCCGCCGGCCCCGCGCCGATGCCGAGCGCTTCGGTTCCAGTGACGCCCCGGGAAGAAGCGGCGACGGCCAGCTTCACGATCCGCTTCGCGCGGCAGGACCGCGAGATCGTCTGCGGCGGCGGCACCACCGTGCTCGCCGCCGCCCGCCGCGCCGGGATGCGGCTGCCGTTCGCCTGCTGCAAGGGTGTGTGCGGCACGTGCAAGAGCCGCGTCCTCTCCGGCAGCGTGGCGATGCGCCATGATGGCGGCATCCTGCAGAGCGAGATCGACGACGGTATGGCCCTGCTGTGTTGCGCGCGGCCGACCAGCGACCTGATTATCGACCGGTAGGCACGATGGACCTCGGCGCGCTGCACCGCCTGGCCTTCCTGACGCTGCCTAACTACTCGATGATCGCCTGCGTGAACGGCATTGAGGTGCTGCGCATGGCCAACCGGCTGAGCGGCCGGGACGCCTATGCCTGGGATCTGGTGACGCCGGACGGTGCGCCTGCCGCGGCGAGCAATGGGTTGATGATGGAGCCGACAGTGTCGCTGTCCGCGCTGACGCGCCCGCCGGACCTGCTGCTCGCCTGTGGCGGCGTGGACGTGCGCGCCTCGGTGGACGGGCGTGTCACTGCCGCGTTGCGCCGCCTGGCGCGCGAGGGTGTGCCGCTCGGCAGCCTGTGCACAGGGGCGTTTGCGCTGGCCGAAGCGGGTCTGCTGCGCGGCCGGCGCTGCGCCATCCATTGGGAGAACCTGACGGCGATCGAGGAGGAGTTCCGCGAGATCGAGTTCACCGGCGAGCTGTTCACCGTGGACCGCGACCGCGTGACCTGTACCGGCGGCATAGCGCCGATCAGCCTGATGCTGGCGATGGTGGAGGCGCGGCTGGGGGCGGCGCTGGCAGCCGACGTGGCCGCACAGTTCCTGGTGGAGCGGGTGCGCGCCGGCACCGAGCGGCAGCGCAGCGCCGGCGTGGCGGCACCGGAGAAGCTGGAAGCCGCCGTGCGCATGATGCAGGATTCGGGCGCGTGGCCGCTGCAGGCGGCCGAGATCGCCCGCAGCGTCGGCCTCTCCGCGCGGCAGCTGGAACGGCTGTTCCGCCGCCACCTTGGGCAGACTCCGGCCGCCTATGCCGCGGGCCTGCGGCTGGAGCGGGCGCGCACGCTGCTGCGGGAGACGGCGATGCAGGTGACCGCCGTGGGCACCGCGTGCGGCTATGCGACGCCTTCTAGGTTCAGCGCGGCCTATCGCGGGCGTTTCGGACTGCCGCCTGGGCATGAGCGGCGGCGGTCGGCGTGAAGGAGGAAGCAAGGCCTTCTTTTTTAAAAAAAGAAGCAAAAAACTTTTACTCCGCTGTCGCCGACCTTTCCGGTGAGTCCACGACAGCGGAGCAAAAGTCTTTTGCTTCTTTTCTTCAGAAAAGAAGGCCTTGCCTTGCCTTTTTCCTACTACAGGAGCGCACGATGAACGCAATTAGCACGCGTGACCCCCTGTTGCAGCCTTACCAGCTGCGGCATTTAACTCTGCGCAACCGCGTGATGAGCACGTCGCACGAGCCGTCCTACTCCGAGGACGGGATGCCGAAAGATCGTTATCGGCTCTACCATGTCGAAAAGGCGCGCGGCGGCATCGCGCTGACGATGACGGCGGGCTCCGCCGTGGTCTCGCCGGACAGCCCGCCGGTGTTCGGCAACCTGCTCGCCTACAAGGATGAGATCGTGCCGTGGCTGCGCCGGCTGTCCGACGAGTGCCATGAGCATGGGTCGGCGGTTATGATCCAGCTGACCCATCTCGGCCGGCGCACCGCCTGGAACAAGGCCGATTGGCTGCCTGTGCTCGCGCCTTCGCGGGTGCGGGAGGCGGCGCATCGCGGATTTCCCAAGGCGGCGGAGCGGTGGGATCTGGATCGCATCGTGGCGGATTATGCGGCCGCGGCGCAGCGCATGCAGGCGGCCGGGCTGGATGGGTTCGAGATCGACGCATACGGGCATTTGCCGGACCAGTTCTGGTCGCCCGCCACCAACCAGCGCGACGACGAATACAACGGCAGCCTGGAGAACCGCATGCGCTTTTCCATGCGTGTACTGCAGGCGATGCGGGACGCGGTGGGGCCGGACTTCCTGATCGGCGTGCGCATGGTGGCCGATGAGGACTGGGATGTGGGCCTCAGCCGGGCGGACGGGGTGGAGATCGCGCGGCGTTTCGCGGGTAGCGGCGTGGTGGATTTCCTCAACATCATCCGCGGCCACATGGACACCGACAACGCGCTCTCGAACGTGATACCGATACACGGCATGGGGACCGCGCAGCATCTGGATTTCGCCGGCGAAGTGCGGGCGGCCACGCAGTTTCCGACTTTCCACGCCGCGCGGATAAACGACGTAGCGACCGCGCGGCACGCGATTGCCGAGGGCAAGCTGGACATGGTGGGGATGACGCGCGCGCACATCGCCGAGCCGCACATCGTGCGAAAGGTGCTGGCTGGGCAGGAGGATCGCATACGGCCCTGCGTGGGCGCCACGTACTGCCTGGACCGCATCTACGAGGGCAACGAGGCGCTGTGCGTGCACAACGCCGCCACCGGGCGGGAAGCGACGATGCCGCATTTGATCCCGCGCGCGGCCCTGCGCCGGCACGTGGTGGTGGTGGGCGCCGGCCCGGCCGGGCTGGAGGCGGCGCGCGTGGCGGCCGAGCGCGGCCATCGCGTGACGGTGCTGGAGGCCACGGGGCGGGCAGGCGGGCAAATTCTGCTGGCGGCGCGCACGCCGCGACGGCGGGAGCTGATCGGCATCGTGGACTGGCGCGTGTCCGAGCTGGCCCGGATGGGCGCCGAGCTGCGTTTCGACACCTATGCCGATGCCGACGACGTGCTGGCGCTGGCACCCGACGCCGTGTTCATCGCCACCGGCGGCGTGCCGGACACCGCCGTGCTGCAGGATGGCAACGACCTGGTGGTTTCAAGCTGGGACGTGGTGGGCGGTGCTGCCGCCTCATCGGGGCGCGTGCTGGTGTATGACGACAACGGCGCGCATCCCGGCATGCAGGCGGCCGAGGTGCTGGCCGAAGCCGGCGCGGCAGTGGAGCTGGTGACGCCGGAGCGCATGCTGGCGCCCGAGATCGGCGGACTGAACCATGCCGCCTACGCCCGCATCTTCCGCCGCCGCGGCGTACGCGTGACGGTGAACACGCGGCTGCTGTCCGTGCGGCGCGACGGCAACGGGTTGGTGGCGGTGCTGGGCAGCGATTACGGAACCGGATTGGAAGAGCGGCGTGTGGACCAGGTGGTGGTGGAGCACGGGACCTTGCCGCTGGACGAGGTGTACGAAGCGCTGAAGCCAGGCTCGCGCAACGGTGGTGAGGTGGATCATGCGGCGTTGCTGGGCGGGCGGGCGCAGGACGTGGTGCGCAATGCGGAGGGGCGTTACGCGCTATTCCGGATTGGCGATGCGGTGGCCAGCCGGAACATTCACGCGGCTGTTTTCGATGCGCTTCGGTTGGCTAAGGATGTTTAGATAGAAAGGAAGTCCTTCTTTTTTGAAAAAAAGAAGCAAAAAACTTTTGTTCCTGGCGTTGCTGCAGCGTGTTGTGTTTTCTAAAGGCATCTGCACGCGGCAGATGCGTAGGAAGCAGAAGTTTTTGGTTCCTTTTCCGCTTGCTTCTACCCAAATCCGAGAATGCCCTTGATTTCGGTAAAATCGTCGAACCCGAACGCACCATACTCGCGGCCATTGCCGGAATGCTTGTAGCCGCCGAATGGCGCTGTCAGATCCAGCGCCGGATCGTTCACGTAGATGGTTCCGGCGCGTAGCTCCGCTGCCACGTTGCGCGCCTGACCGATGTCGGTGCCATGCACGTAGGCGGCCAGGCCATATACCGTGTCGTTGGCGATGCGTATGGCTTCCTCCACGCTGTCGTAAGGCATGATCGTGACGACGGGGCCGAAGATTTCCTCGCGCGCCACGTCCATATCCGGTGTGACGCCGGCGAACACCGTGGGATGCACGAAGCATCCGTCTGCGAAACCGTCCGGACGGCCGGCGCCGCCGGCGACCAGCGTGGCGCCCTGGTCGATGCCGCTTTGTATCAGGCGCTGCACGTGGTCGAACTGCCGCTGGCTGATCAGCGGGCCCATCGTGGTATCGGGGCTGGCAGGCGGGCCGACACGTATCGTAAGCGCCGCGGCGCGGGCCAGCGCGTGGGCTTCGTCCTGGCGCGCGCGCGGCACCAGCAGGCGCGTCGGCGCGTCGCAGGATTGGCCGGTGTTGGCAAAACAGATGGCGCAGCAGCTGGCGACCGCGGTGGGAAGATCAGCCTCGGGCAGCACGATGAACGGCGATTTGCCGCCCAATTCCTGCAGCACGCGTTTCACGCCAGGCGCCGCCGCACGTGCCACATCGATTCCGGCGCGGGTGGAGCCTGTGAAGGACACCAGGTCGATCTGTGGGTGTGATGCGAGTGCGCGGCCGGCGCCTGGGCCGTCGCCGTGTATCATGTTGAACACGCCTGGCGGCACGCCGGCTTCGTGGATGATTTCGGCGAAGATGCTGGCGCTGATGGGCGTGAGCTCGCTGGGTTTCAGCACCACGGTGCAGCCGGTGGCCAGAGCGGGTGCGACTTTCACCACGATTTGGTTCAGCGGCCAGTTCCACGGCGTGATCAGTGCGGCCACGCCGGCGGCCTCGCGTACGATCCGTGTGCTGCCCCGGCTGTAGGCGAAGGTGTATTCTTGCAGGATTTGCAGCGCAGTCTGCAAATGCGCCAAGCCGATGGTGGTTTGCGGGTCGCGTGCGAAGCCCTGCGGCGCGCCGAGTTCGCGGACCAGTGCTGCCGTGAGGTCCGGCATGCGCGCTTCGTAACATGCGATGATGCGGGACAGGATGGCCAGCCGCTCGCCGCGCGTGCTGCGCGCATAGGCTGGGAAAGCAGCGCGGGCCGCCAGCACCGCACGGTCCACATCCGCTTCGTTGGCGAGCGCCACCTGTGCGAATGGTTGTCCGGCGGATGGGTCGATGATTCCGGCTCTGGCGGACGAGAGTGGATCGGTCCAGGCGCCGTCGATGTAGAAGCGTGTTGCATCGGCCATCGCAATAAACCTCGACGTTGGACTGAAAGGGGTGGAGCCCGGATGGGACACAGATAGCCGAAGGCCACCTGCTGGTCAGCATGTCAGGACCTTGACCACATTCTTGTAACGGCATGGTTCTTGCTGGCCACCCGAATGTTCTCGCACGATTGGCCACTGCTATTTGGCTGTTCCCGCCGCGATAGACTTTCAGAAAGGACCACATTCATGGCCGGGCTGCGCGACGCAATGAAATCGGGCCATCCGGGAACGCTGTTTGCAGCGTTCCTGTATTTCGATTTCTGTTTTTCGGTGTGGGTGCTGAACGGCGCCATGGGCCCGTTCCTGACGCAGAGCTTTCATCTGACGCCGGTGCAGACCGGGCTGATGGTCTCCATTCCCACGCTCGCGGGCGCATTGATGCGTTTTCCGCTTGGCGTGCTCTCGCAATACATCGGCCGGAAGAATGCGGCCATCGTCGAGATGAGCCTGATCATCGTGGCGATGCTGTATGGCTACTTCTTCGTCAGCACCTATCACGATGTGCTGGCGATGGGGGTGCTGCTGGGCATCGCCGGCGCGTCGTTCGGCGTGGCGCTGTCGCTCGGGGCCGGGTGGTTTCCGCAGGAACATAAGGGCTTGGCGATGGGGATTGCCGGCGCGGGCAACATCGGCACCGTGGTGGCGCTGCTGGTGGCGCCGCCCGTGGCACAGGCTTACGGGTGGCACGCCGTGTATGGCGGCACGGCCGTGGTGATGCTGATCCCGTTGGCGGTGATGATCATCATGGCCAAGGAGCCGCCGGACATACACCACCAGACGCTGCGCCAGCATTTGGCGCCGCTGGCGGAAGCCGATGGCTGGGCGTTCAGCATGATCTACGTCATCACCTTCGGCGGCTTCATCGGCCTGTCCACGTTCCTGCCGTCGTTCTACTATGCGCAGTTCGGGGTTTCGAAGATCGAGGCCAGCTATCTTACCATGCTGGCCGCCGTCATGGGATCGACCATACGCGCGGTAGGTGGGTATTGGGCGGACCGGGTGGGCGGCATCGCGGCGCTGGCGATCGTCTTCCTGCTGGTGATCGGCACGCTATGCGTGCTTACCGCGACACCGTCCTTGGCGCTGACGACGATCCTGTTCATGGCGTGCTTCGCAGCATTGGGAGCCGGCAACGGTGCGCTGTTCCAGCTTGTGCCATTGCGCTGGCCTACCAGCACCGCGGTTGCGGGATCGATGATCGGCGAAATCGGCGCGCTGGGCGGTGCCATCCTGCCGAACGCGATGGGTTTCTCCAAGCAGGCGACAGGCACGTTCGGCTGGGGGTTCCTGTTCTACGCCGCGCTGTCCGCGGTGGTGCTGGGCGGGCTGATGATCCTGCAGCGCAAATGGACCAGCACATGGGTAGGGCCTTGGGGGCGCGCTGTGCGGCCAGGGTTCGAGCCGCCGGTGGGGGCTGTTGGGGCGGAGTAGGAAGGCAAGGCTTTTTGCTCCCTGCCGGCGAACGCTTCAGCAGCCGCCGACAGGGAGCAAAAGTTTTTTGGTTCTTTTTTTCAAAAAAGAACTGCTTTCTTCCTTAAACCGCCAGCCAGATTCCTCCATCACCACCAAGCCGCACGGGATACGTAGCGATCGCGCAATCCGTGCCGATGCCATGGCCGTCACGCAACGCATACGTGCGGTCGTGCAGCGGGCAGATCAGGGTTTCCTCATCGGTAAGGCCGTCGGCAAGCGGGCCGCCGCGGTGCGGGCAGGCAGCCTGGGTGGCGAACACGCTGCCGCCGTGGGTGTGGAAGACGGCGACGCGCAGATCGCCAAGCTCGAAGGTGCGGCCTTCGCCTTTCGGGATTTGGGCGATGCTGCCGATGTGGTGTTCGGTGGACATGGTCAGGCCTCGACGGGAATGAGTGCCGCGAACTGGTTCTCGGTTTTCGGCGTGTCGCGTTCCTTCCACACGTCCCGCGTGGCGGCGCAGGACGCGTCCATCGCGGTGTCCAGAGCGGCGGCGATACCGTCACTGTCCTCCACCACGACGGCGCGGGCGCGCTCGATACCCACCCGCTCGATGAAGGTGTGCGTGCGTTCCTTGTATTTCGCGTTCTCGCGATACCACTGCATGAACCGGCCCATGATCGTCATCGCGGCGTCCTCGCCGGTGACGGTGCAGAGGACGTCGCCTTTGCGTATCTGCGAACCGGCGGCACCGCCCACGTAGATTTCCCAGCGGTCATCGCCGATGGCGACCGCGCCCACATCCTTCACCATCGCTTCCGAGCAATTGCGCGGGCAGCCGGCGGTGGCGAGTTTGAGTTTTCCGGGGCTGTCTATGCCGCGGAACTTGTGTTCGATCTTTTTCGCAAGGCCCATGCTGTCGCCAAGGCCGAAGCGGCAGAATTCGGTGCCGATGCAGCTCTTGCAGGTGCGGTAGCTCTTGCCCCAGGCGGAGCCGGCCGGCATGTCCAGATCGGCCCAGACATGCGGCAGGTCGTCCTTGGCGATGCCGACCAGGTCGATGCGCTGGCCGCCTGTGAGCTTTACCAGCGGCACGTTGTATTTCACCGCGACCTCCGCAATGCGCAGGAGTTCGGCAGGCGTGGTGACGCCGCCCGGCATTTCGGGGACGACGGAGAATGTGCCGTCCTTCTGTATGTTGGCGTGCACGCGGTCGTTGATGAAACGCGCATCGCGCTCGTCGACGTATTCGTCGTTCCAGAGGGTGGCGAGCAGCGATGCGAGCGCGGGCTTGCTGCCGGCATCCGGCTTGCCGTCCGCCGCGAGTGCCGCGAAGACGGCGGAGACGGATTTCAGATTATGCGCGCGTATGGCGGCGACCAGTTCCGGTTTCGCCATGGCGATGGCGGGAACATAGTAGTGTATCGAGGGATCTTCCTCGACCGCGCCGCCGGCGAACCAGGCGGTGACGTCGGCCACCAGCGATTTGCAGGAGCCGCAGCCCATGCCGGCGCGTGTGGCGGCCATCACCGCCTTCGGCGAGCGCGCGCCGGCGGCGACGCAGGCGCCGATCGCGGCCTTGGTGACGCCGTTGCAGTTGCAGATCTGGGTCTCCGGCGGCATCTCGTCCAGCGTGACCTTCTGTGGCGGCGTGCCGAGGTCGAACAGCAGGGACAGCCGCTCGTCCGGCAGCGGCGAGTCCCGGTCGAAGGCCTGCATCAGGTAGGCGGCTTTGCTGATGTCCCCCATGAGCATGGCGCCGACCAGGCGGCCGTCACGCACGATGAGTTTCTTGTAGGTGCCGTGACGCGCCTCGCTGAACTGGATCACCTCGTCGTGCTCGTGTTCGGGTTCCGTGAGGCCCATCGAGGCGAGTTCCACGCCCATGACTTTGAGCTTCGTGGCGAGCTTGGAGCCGTGATAGGCGGCGTCCCGGTTTGTCTGGGTGATCTGGTCGGCGAAGACTTTCGCCTGGTCCCATAAAGGGGCGACAAGACCATACACCTTGCCGCGATGCTGTGCGCATTCGCCGACGACGTAGATGTTCGTGTCGTCGACGGAGCGCATGTGGTTGTCCACCACGATGGCGCGTTCGACGGTGAGGCCGGCGCTGCGGCCGATCTCGGCGTTCGGGCGTATGCCGGCGGCGACCACGATCATCTCGCAATCCAGCGTGGTGCCGTTCTTGAAGGCGACGCCGGTGACGCGGTCTTCGCCGAGTATGGTCTCGGTGAGCGTTTCGAGGTGTATCTGAACGCCCATCTTCTCCATCGCGCGGCGCAGCATGGCGCCGCCCTGGCCATCAAGCTGCGCCTCCATGAGGTGCTTGCCGAGATGGGCCAGGTGGACTTCGCAGCCGTGGTTGAGCAGGCCGCGCGCGGCTTCCAGGCCGAGCAGGCCGCCGCCGATGACGAGAGCGCGCCTGGCTGTCCTGGCGGTGGCGACGATGGCGTCGCAATCATCGATGGTGCGGAAGCCGAATACGCCCTCCTTCATGCGGCCCTGAGCGTTCTTCAGGCCGGCCATGGGCGGGATGAAGGCGCGGCTGCCTGTGGCGATCAGCAGTTTGTCGTAGCGCGCACGGGTGCCGTTGGCAGCCTGCACCATGCGGGACGCGCGGTCGATTTCGGTGACCGGCGAGCCGGCGTGCAGCGTGATGTCGTTCTCTTCATACCAGGCCAGCGGGTTGATGAAGATCTCGCTGCTGTCCTGCACGCCGCTGAGAATGTTGGAGAGCAGGATGCGGTTGTAATTGCCGTAGGGCTCGTCGCCGAACATGGTGATGTCGAATAAATCCGCGCCGCCGCGCGCCAGGACTTCCTCGACCGCGCGGGCGCCGGCCATGCCGTTGCCGACGACCACGAGTGATTGCTTGCTCATTGGTCTGTCCTGCTCAAATTTCGATCAAACCGATGTCGACCACCGCCTGGCCGGCCGTGCCCGCGGGCGCTGCGACGAACACCTCGAGGCGGGTGCCCGGCTGCAGGTCCTCGACGACGGCGAGCGGGACGTGGACGGAGGCTTTGGCCCCGATCGGGAACAGGCGGACGGCCTTGCCGTCCTGCATCATGGACACGCAGATCAGCTCCGCGCTGGCATTGCCGGCCCGCAGATAGACGAGCTGGGCACGTTTGTCCGAGGGCACCGCGTAGGCGAGGGTCGGATGCAGCAGCGCGGGCGCTTCGAGCCCCTGCCCGGTGAACGCGAATGTGCCCTGGAGGAAGCGGGGGACGGAGTCGATCATGGGGTTTCCTTGGACGCGTCCCTAAGCGGGCGCGTGTTGGCACGGGCGACATGCACGGCGCATGCCTTGAATTCCGGCATGCGGGAGAGCGGGTCGAGCGCCGCGTTGGTGAGCAGGTTCGCGGACACGCGGCCGCCCCAGTGGAATGGTAGGAACAGCGTGTCCATGCGTATGGCCCGGGTAATGCGCGCGGCGACGGTGATGCTGCCGCGCCGTGTGGTCAGGCACACCGGGTCGGCGTCAGCGATGCCGAGCGTGCGCGCCGTGTCGGCGTGGATCTCGACGAACGGGTTCGGCTCGGCAGCCACCAGTTCGGGCACGTGGCGGGTCTGCGCGCCGGTCTGATACTGCGAGAGCACGCGGCCGGTGGTCAGCACGTAGGGGTAGGCGCGATCGGGCGTCTCGGCAGCGCCCAGGAACTCCACCTTGTGGAAGCGGGCGCGGCCGTCCTCGGTGGCGAAGCGGTCCAGGAACAGCCGCGGCGTGCCGGCGTGCGAGGTGGTGGGGCACGGCCAGAACACGCCGTCTTCGGCATCGATGCGGGCGTAGGTGATGCCGGCATAGTCTGCGGCGCCGCCGGCGCTGGCGCGGCGGAGTTCATCGAAGGCGGCTTCAGGGTCGGCGGGGAAGTCCGCTTTGCAGCCCAGGCGCGCGGCCAGGCCGTGCAGGATGTCCAGGTCCGAGCGTATGCCGGGCGGCGGGGCGTAAGCGCGTCTGCGGCGCAGCACGCGGCCTTCGAGGTTGGTCATGGTGCCGTCCTCCTCGGCCCATTGCGTGATCGGCAGCACGACGTCAGCGCGCTGCGCGGTCTCCGAGAGGAACATGTCCGCCACCACCAGAAGATCGAGGCGGCCGAGATTGGTGGAGACCTGGTCGGCGTTGGGTGCCGAGACCAGGAGGTTGGACGCGACGACGAACAGGCCGTGCACCGTGGTGCCGAGCGCGTCCAGGAGTTCGCAGGCGGACAGGCCGGCTTTGGGCAGCGAGTCCGCGGGGACGTTCCAGACACCGGCGACGTACGCCCGGTGGGCGGGATCGGTGATCTTGCGGTAGCCGGGGAGCTGGTCGGCCTTCTGGCCGTGTTCTCGGCCGCCCTGGCCGTTGCCCTGGCCGGTGAGGCAGCCATAGCCGGCGTAGGGTTTGCCGCACTGGCCGAGTGCGAGGGCCAGGTTGATGAAGGCCGCGACGTTGTCGGTGCCGTGGCTTTGCTGTTCTGTGCCGCGGGCGGTCAGGACCATGGCGGAGGCGGCCTCGCCCAGCATGTGCGCGGCACGCTCGATCAGCGGGGCCGGCACGCCGGTGATGCGTTCGACCCTGTCCGGCCAATAGGATTTTGCGGCGCGTTGCACGGCGGCGAAGCCGGACGTGCGGGCTTCGATGAAGGCGTCGTCCGTGAGCTTGTCGCGTATGGCCACGTGCAGCAGGCCGAGGGCCAGGGCCGCGTCCGTGCCGGGGGTGAGCGGCAGATGGAGGTGGGCGGCGCGGGCGGTTGCGGTCTGCCGCGGGTCGGCGACGATCAGCCGGCCGCCGTTCTCCCGTTGCGCCTCGAAATACTGCATGATCGGCGGCATGGTCTCGGCGGGATTGCCGCCGGTCAGCAGGATGGTCTGGGCGTGCGGTATGTCCTCCAGCGGGAAAGGCAGCCCGCGGTCCACGCCGAACGCGCGCAGCGCGCTTGCCGCGCCGGACGACATGCAGAAGCGGCCGTTGTAGTCGATGTTGGCGGTGCCTAGCGCCAGGCGGGCGAATTTGCCGAGCAGATAGGCTTTCTCGTTGGTGAGGCCGCCGCCGCCGAAGACCGCGACCGCGTCGGCGCCGTGCGCCGCGCGTATGGCGCGAAAGCCGGAGGCCGCGCGGTCCAGCGCCTCTTCCCAGGAGGCGGGGCGCAGATGCATGCCCTTGCGGTCCCGGATGAGCGGCGTGGTCAGCCGGCCAGGAGCCGAGAGGAGCGAGGCGGCGCTCCAGCCCTTGCGGCAGAGGCCGCCCTTGTTGGTTGGGAAATCACGGGAGGCGATGGACCAGGCTTGATCGTTTTCATGCAGCGTCATGCCGCATTGCAAGGCACAATAGGGGCAGTGGGTGTTGGTGAGGGTATGCGCTTTGGCGGCTGGCGCGAGGAGGGGCAGGGCGTCGGCAACGGCCATGGAGGACACTTACGCAAGAACGGTGCCAGGCAAGCTGTCCTTTTCAGGAAGGTAAGAAAACTGTTGCTCCCCGCATCAGCAGCAGTCGCGTTCTTCAGGAGCCGCCGAAGCACCATCAGCGGCGCAGGACAAAAAGTTTTTTGCTTCTTTTTTTCAAAAAAGAAGGCCTTGCTTGCTTCAAGCAGGTTCCGGCAAGCTTTGTATATCGATTACGAAACGATATTTTGCCTCGCCCGCTACAATCCAATCAGAGGCTTCGTTGATCTGATCCATCCTGATCATCTCGACAACACAGACGATGTTGTGCGCCGAACGGAGCCAGCAGCTCCGGAGTGCCACCAATCAGCAACTCGGCGAAGTTCTGCCGCGGAAAGACCCGCCAAGGCCGACCACGCCCGCTTTCTGCCCCGGCGCGGTCTTCCAGTGCCGCGGGAAAAACGTGGTTATGCCTTAAAGAAGAGCGGCGACCAGGGCGCTGGCCAGAAGCGGCACGGCGAGAAAAGTTTTTTGCTTCTTTTTCAAAAAGAAGACCTTAATTTCGTTGTATGGCTCGTTCAGCCAAGAACGTGCCGTCAACAAGCTCCAAGCGAGGGACCGCCATGCTCGATACAGCCAGCCGCACGTCTTACGGCCACGAACACGACATGTTCCGCGACACGGTGCGCAAGGTGTTCGACCGTGCGCTGATCCCCAACCTCGAACGTTTCGAGACCGAGGGCAAGGTGGACAGGCCGTTCTGGCTGGCCTGCGGTGAGGCGGGCCTGCTGTGCCCGACGGTAAAGGAGGAGAATGGCGGGCTGGGCCTGGATTTCGGCTACAATTCGGTCGTTGCCGAGGAGCTCTCCTATGCCGGATCGGCGGCCGGCATCACGCTGCAATCCGACATCGTGGCTGAATACATCGAGAAATACGGATCACCTGAACAGCGCGAGAAATACCTGCCGAAGATGGTCACCGGCGAGGTGATCACTGCGATCGCGATGACCGAGCCAGGCGCCGGCTCCGACCTGCAGGGAATACGCACGACCGCAAAGCGCGACGGCAACTGCTACGTCATAAACGGCTCGAAAACCTACATCACGAACGGCCAGCTGGCCGACCTCATCATCGTGGTCGCCAAGACCGAACCCGATCTGGGGGCGAAGGGGACGTCGCTGATCCTGGTGGAAAGCGACACCGAAGGGTTCGCGCGCGGACGCAACCTGGACAAGATCGGCCAGCACTCTGCCGACACGTCCGAGCTGTTCTTCCAGGACGTGCGTGTGCCGATGACGAACTGCCTGGGCGAGGAGAACAAGGGTTTCATTTACTTGATGAGCCAGTTGCCGCAGGAACGCCTGTCCATCGCGATCTCTGCCCAGGCCGGCGCACAGCGCGCCTTCGACGAGGCGGTGGCCTTCACCAAGGACCGCCGCGCCTTTGGCAAGACGGTGTTCGATTTCCAGAACACCAAGTTCACGCTGGCCGATGTGAAGACGGAGCTGCAAGTCGGCTGGGCCCACCTGGACTGGGCGCTCACCCGGCACATGCAGGGCAAGCTGACCACCGCGGAGGCCTCGGCCGCAAAACTCTGGCACACCGAGATGCAAGGAAGGGTAACCGACGCCGCACTGCAGCTGCACGGTGGCGCGGGCTACATGAACGAATATGCTATCGCCCGGCTGTGGCGCGACGCGCGGGTGACGCGCATCTTTGGCGGCACCAGCGAAATCATGAAGGAAGTCGTGAGTCGCTCTATCTAAAGGTGCGCGTTCGCACCGTATAGGTAGAAAGGAAGCAAGGCCTTCTTTTTTGAAAAAAGAAGCAAAAAACTTTTGTTCCCCACGCTGTTTCATGCAGCACCTGGTTGATGCAAATGCGGGGTAGTGAAAGTTTTTTGCTTCTTTTTTTCAAAAAAGAAGGCCTTGCTTCCTTTGCTCGAGCGACCGGTATCATGCCGCAAAGGTTGTCAACGCATGGATGCGGACAGGACCGCCGTCATAGTCGGCGTGGGCCAAGTTAATGACAGGCCTGCGGACCCTGCCCAAGGGCTAGACCCGATAGGGCTGATGCTGGCCGGCCTGCGCGCCGCGGATCAGGACGGCGGTGGCGGCTGGCTGACCAAGCTGGATTCCCTCGCAGTCGTTGACCAGATATCCTTCCGCCAGCTTGGCAACGTCTCGGGGCCGCTCGCGGAAATGCTTGGCGCCAGGCCAAGATTTTGCAGCCAGACCGCCTATCCGAGCGGCGACAGCCCCATCCTGCTGTTGAATGAAGCGGCGAACCGCATCGCGGCCGGCGAGATCGGCGTGGCCGCGGTGGTCGGCGGTGAAGCTTTGCGCACGGCCGCAGCCCGGGCGGCAGCATCAGCCGGCAACGCGCCTTCGGCGCACAATGCATCCCGCACGGCATCGCAACTTCGGGCACCGGCCTGGCGGCAACGCTACGGCCTGGTCGCCCCCGTGGACGTCTATCCGCTTTACGAGAACGCGGCGCGTGCATCTTACGGCCAGACCCTGGCGCAAGGCCAGGCGGAGACAGCCGAGATATGGTCGCTGTTCTCGCAGGTTGCCGCGGCGAACGATGGCGCCTGGATACGCAAGCCGGTGCCTGCCGAGACGATACGGACAGCGTCCCAGGACAATCGGCCGATCGCCTTTCCCTACACCAAGCTGATGGTGGCCAACAGCTCGGTCAACCAGGGGGCCGGCTTCCTGGTCACCAGCCTTGCCCTGGCGCGCAGCCATGGGATCGCGGAAGACAGGCTGGTTTATGTAGGACGCGGCGCGGCGGCGCATGAGCCGGCGGACGTCCTGGCACGCGACCGCTACGATCATTCCGCCAGCATGACAGTGTCGCTGCGGCGCACGCTCGCGTTGAACGGTCTCAACGCCGCTGACCTCGACTTTGTAGAGCTCTACAGCTGTTTTCCCTGCGTGCCTAAGATGGCGCGACGCGTGATCGGCTGGCCGCGTGACAAGCCGGCAAGCGTATTCGGCGGCCTGACGTTCGGCGGCGGCCCGATTGCCAATTACATGAGCCATGCCGTGGTAAGCATTGTTGCCAAGCTGCGCGCCGGCGGGCGCCACGGCCTGCTGTTCGGCAATGGCGGGTTCGCCACGAATAACCACAGCATCGTGCTGAGCCGGTTGCCGGCCGCCTCAGCCTTGCTGCCTTGCAACTTCGATTTCCAGGCGGAAGCGGACGCATCGCGCGGCACTGTGCCCGCTCTTATCGAAGACTACACCGGAGCAGCGGTGATCGAGACGTATACGGTCTTCTACGAGCGTGACGGCAGCGTTCGCTTCGGCGTGGTCGTTGCCCGAACACCATCGGGAGGACGTACGCTGGCCAAGATTCCGGCCTCCGATGCCGACAACATTGAATTGCTGACGGGGGGTGTGACCGAGCCGGTTGGTGCGGTGGGCGACATCGTTTTCGAGAGCGGCGAGGCGCGATGGCGGAGCAGATGAGCGACCGTTGCGCATGGCGCGCGTGGAGGCGCGGCGTCAGCCGAGAAGCGCTATGGGACCGATCTCGCCGAAGACATCGCCTGGTCCCGTGTTGCCAGGCGCGCTGGTGCCGCCCAGGTGGTGCACGATGCCCCAGACCGCGTTCAGCGCCGTCGTGATCGCGCCCTCTGCCCAGGCCGGCGTCCAGGAGATGCCGTCGCCGGCCAGGAAAAGCCCGCGCTCGGCCGGCGGTTTGCCGTCCTGCATGAAGTGGCAATACATGCGGTGGTTGTAGCGGTAATGGCCTGGCAGCGCGCCCTTGAAGGCGCCGAGGAAGTTCGGGTCGGACTCCCAGGAGACCGTGATCGGGTTGCCGATGACGTGGCTGGCGATGTCAACGTTCGGATAGACCTTGGCGAGCGCGCGCAGCATCAGCGATACCCGCTGGTCGACGGGCAAAGGAAGCACTTTCAACGCGTCGCCCATCCAGGAATAGGACAGGCAAATGCTGGCGGGTTTGCCTTCGCCTTCGTCGAACAAATAGGTGCCGCGGGTCAGGCGGTCGGTAAGCGTCATGCTCATCGCGTAGCGGCCGGTCTGCGGGTCGCGGTCCCGCCAGAACGGGCGATCCACCATCACGAACGTCTTCGAGGATTGCATGTAGCGGGTGCGGTCGAGCGCCATCCATAGCGGGTGGGACAGCAGGCTCTCGTCAGTGTCGATATGCGTGGTGAGCAGCCAGGATTGGCAGGTGACGAGCGCGGCGGGGTAGGATTTAAGGCCGCCCCAGCGGTCGGTGATCGCGAGGTCCGTGCCGTTGCGGGCGATCTTCGCCACGCCTGGTTTCGGCGAGCCCTGGTGCAGCGTGCTGAGCGACGTGCCGGCGGGCCAGTGCACGCAGCGCGCCGGCGCGTGCGCCCATAGGCGGCGCGGTAGCTGTTCCACGCCGCCCACCACCAGGCGCTGGTCCTCGTCCAGGTTGGTGAAGGCGACGCGCAGGATTTCCAGCATGGAGTTCGGGAAATCACTGTCCCAGCCGCCTGTGCCGAAGCCGACCTGGCCGAAGATCTCGCGATGGCGGAACGGGTGGCTTTGAAAAGCCCGTGACGTGGCCACGAAATCGTAGAAGGTGCGTTCGTCCCAGAGAGGAACGAGGCGGTTCCAGAGCTGCTTGAGCGTGGCCACGTCGCGCGTGCGTATGGCGTGCTGTATGGCGCTGAAATCAGCGTGCTCCTCCAGCGCGTCACGCCAGGCGGCCGATATCTCGCGCAGCACCGGCGGCAGGTTGGCGTCGCCTTCCACGTAGACCTGGTCGCCTTCCAGATCGAGCAGGGTGGACGGTGTTGCGGGATCGAGCGGGTTCGGGAAAGGCTGCGTGCTGAGACCCACGAGATCCAGGTAATGGTAGAAGCAGACGGAGGATTTCGGGAAACGCATGCCGCCGAGTTCGGCGATGATGCCGCTGTTGCCTTCGAACGCCTCGCTGCGCAGGCGGCCGCCGAGACGGCCGGATTCGTAGAGTACCGGTTTCAGGCCGAGCTTCATCAACTCGTAGGCGGCGACCACGCCGGCGATGCCGCCGCCGACGATGGCGACCTCGCAGCCGAGCAGGTGGGACGGCAAGGTGCCGAGACCGGCGGGGTTGCGCAGCCAGTCGTCGTAGGGGAACGGGAAGTCCGGACCGAACGTGGTTATCGCGCGTTCGGCGTGCGAGGTCTCCTGCGTCTCGGGATGCAGCACGCTCATGGGCGCGCGTCCGGCTCGCGGTAGTGCGTGGGCTGGCGATCCCGAAGATAGGTGTTTGCAGCGCGCGACTCTGCCATATCCGCGTCGTCCAGCGTTGCTGTCAGCAGAGCTTCATCGGCGCCGGCGCGGGCGAGCACGCTACCGTCTGGCGCCACGATGCAGCTTTCGCCGACATAATTCATGCCAGCTTCCTCGCCGCAGCGGTTGGCGTAGACGAGGAAGATCTGGTTCTCAAAGGCGCGCACGGGAAGCATCATGCGCGGCACGAAATCATAGGGACGCATCAGCGCTGTCGGCACGGCAACGAGGCCGGCGCCGCGCACCGCCAGGCCGCGTACCAGCTCGGGAAACTCCACGTCGTAGCAGATCAGCAGGCCCACGCGTGTGCCGGCCAGGTCTGCCAGAACGAAAGGCTCCTTGCCGGCGCTGAAAATTTCGCGTTCCATGTCGCCGAACAGATGTGTCTTGCGATAGTTCGCCAGCGTTTCCCCAGACGGCCCCAGCAGCAGCGCGCTGTTGTAGAGACGGCCATCCGCATTGCGCTCCGGATAGCCGTAGAGCAGCGCCACGCCTGAGGCCCGCGCGATGGCGGCAGCCTGGACCGCGGAGGGCCCATCCGCCGGCTCCGCCTGGCCGTGCAGGGCGTCACCGCCGATGTTGTAGCCCGTCAGGAACAGCTCCGGCAGCACCAGCAATTGCGCGCCTTCGGATGCGGCTTGCGCGGCGGTTCGCTGCAGCATCGCCAGCGTGGCGGCTTTTGTGCCGGTTTTTTCCGGTCCTTGCAGAAGGGCTACGCGCATAGGCTTCACTGGCGCGGGGCGGAGAAAGGGTCAAGGAAGGCAAGGCCTTCTTTTTTGAAAAAAAGAAGCAAAAAACTTTTATCCCCCCGCTTGCGCAGGCCTGCGCTTCGTTTGAACTAGCGCGCGCTGCGGTGCAGGCGGGGAAGCAAAAGTTTTTTGCTTCTTTTTTTCAAAAAAGAAGGCCTTGCTATCTTCCAACCTGGTACGTCCGCGCCGTATGCCCAACCAGCTCGTCCGGGTAGAAATACACCGGCCGCAGGGCGCCCGTCGTGTAAGCCAATGCCTGATCGTCGAAATACGGCGAGTGCGGATCGCCGCTCTCCCCGCCGGCCGTGACCGCCACGGCGTGCACGCGGGGGCCGAACTCCACGGCGGCCACGAAGCTGTTGCCGGCGCTGCCGTAGCGGCGCTTCAGGGTTGGCGCCTGCGGGCCGCTGATGGAGGCCAGGGAGCCCCACTGGCCGGAGGTGAAGGGCACGGGCAGGCTGGGAGCGGTGTCACTGAACGGCTGGACCAGATCGTCCGTGCGGCGCTGGAAGCGGTTCAGCTCGCCCCATTGCGTGCGCCAGGTGCCGAAATCCTGGGTGAGCTTGCCGGAGGCTTCGGCCAGCGTGGCCAGCATCTGCGCGGGCGTGGTGTGCGCCAGGACGGCGTCGTAGTCCGACACGGCGGCGCTGTGCGGCCTTTGGCCGGCGGCACGCCACAGCGCCTCGCCCCAGGTGACCGCGAGCGAGGTGGCGGCCGAGTCCGCGGCCCAGCGCCTGTCCCAGTGGCGCAGGAGAGTGATCTGGTCGGCCAGGTGCGCACGCGTGGGATCGGCCGGGGGCAGGTGGTCGTAGGCGTCCAGGAGGTGGGGGACCAGGATGTCGAAGCCGGGCTGCGCGCTGTCGAACGCGGCGCGGACGAGCGATTCCAGGGTGAAGCCGGTTTTGCCTTGCAGAAGGGCGGCGGCGTGCAGGCCACGCATGTTCTCGCCTTCCGTGTCCATGTAGCGCGGGAAGTATTGCGCGCGCGGGCTGGCCGAACCGGCGGCGCTGTACGGCCAGTCGTTGGTGTTCTGTATCCAGCCGGTCGCGGGATCGAACAGGCGGGGCGCTTCGTTAAGGGTGTGCAGGCCGTGCCAATCGGTGCGCGGGTCGGCGCCGTCCACCGGCTGAGTGTAGTCGAACCGTGCGTCACGGCGCGGGATGAATTGCGGGTGCAGGTAGGCGATGTGTCCGCCGGCATCGGCATAGACGGTGTTGTTGGAGGTGTTGGCCTGCAGTGCCATCACCTTCATGTAGGATGCGAAATCCTGCGCCTTGGTCAGGTTGAATGACTGTTCGAGTGCGGCTTCGGGGCGGAACATCATCGCCACGCTCGTCCAGCGCCCGTCAGGCGTCTTGCCGATGACCGGGCCGTGCGTGCTCTTGTAGATGGTGACGCGGCGGGTGCCGGTGCCGCCATCCGGCTTGCGGTAGCTGAGCGTCACTTCGGAGGCGACGACGGGGCGTAGCGCGTCGCCGTATTTGGTGAACACAGCGGCGCCCTTGTGGACAACCGTCTCCTGGAAGAAATCGACCGCGTCCGACGTGCTCGACGTGTGCATCCAGCCGAGATGCTCGTTGAAGCCCTGGTATAGGAAGAACTGGCCCCATGTGGCCGCGCCATAGGCATCCAGTCCCTCGTCGCTGGACATCTGCAGTTCCGAGCGGAAGTAGAACGAGGTGTGCGGGTTGATCAGCAGCAGCGCGTGGTGGTTCCTGGTGTTCGGCGCGGCAATGGCGATGCCGTTGGAGCCGGTCGGTTCGGCCGACATTTCGCTGTCCAGCAGCGCCAGTTGCGGTTTCGGTAGTCCGTAGAATGCGGCTAGCTCCGCCAGCGGGACACGCTCGATGTCGCCGCCAATGCTGCCTTCGGAAAACGCCAGCGCCATCCAGGGCTCAAAATGCGTCAGCACCTTCGGGTGTATCGCGGGATGCGCCAAGAGGAACGCGTTCAGGCCGTCCGCCCAGCCGCGCATCAGCGCCTGCAGCCAGGCCGGGCATTTCGCGTAGCGTGCCTGCAGATCGGCCGGATCGACATACAGCCTGGCACGGAGGTCCTGCGCCAGCGTGGCCTCGCCTTCGGCCTCGCTCAGCCTTCCGAGCGCCACCAGATAGTTCGTCTCAATGCGGTTGAAATCATCCTCCGCCTGGGCGTACACGGCGCCGAAGACGGCCTGCGCGTCCGTGTGTGCGTGCACGTGGGCGATGCCCCAATCGTCGCGGGTGATCGTCACTTGCGCGTTGGCTTGCGGGGCGGCGGACAGGGTTGCCAGGAGGGCTAGCGTTTTTGCGCGCATGAAAACTCCAGGAAGGAAGAAAGCAGTTCTTTTTTGAAAAAAAGAACCAAAAAACTTTTGCTCCGCTGTCGCGGACTGTCCGGATAGCGTGCGCGGTTGAACAGCGTCAGTGATAAAAGTTTTTTGCTTCTTTTTTTCAAAAAAGAAGGCCTTTCTTCCTTCAGAACCGCCGATAAACCACCCCACCCTTCATGACGAAATCCACCCGCGCCGCAGCGCCCACATCCTGCGTCGGATCGCCAGGCATCGCCACCAGGTCAGCCAGGTAGCCGACCTGGACGCGGCCCAGATCGTTCGCATGGCCCAGGATACGCGCGTCCGTGGCCGTAGCTGCCGTCAGCGCCTGCACCGGGGTCATGCCGTCCCGCACCAGCCAGGTGAGTTCGCGCCAGTTCGTGCCGTGCGTGAAGACGCCTACGTCGCTGCCAAGCCCGATGGTGACGCCGGCAGCCAACGCCAGGCGGAACGCGGCGGCGGCCTGCGCCATCTGCGGCGTGGGCGGGGAGGTGCCGCGCGTGTAATGGTGGAAGTATTCGGAGACGGCTTCTTCGGCGGTCAGCGTGGGCAAATAGGCGGTGCCCTGGGTTGCCATCTGTTTGAAGATGGCGGCGGTGCCGCCATAGCCGTGCTCTATGGTGTCCACACCGGCCTGCACGGCGCGGCGCATGCCTTCCGTGCTGGTGGTGTGCACCGCCACGTGGCGGCCGAGGCCGTGCGCGGTCTCCACCGCGGCGTCCAGCTCGGCCTGCGAGAAGGTGGCGACCGTGGTGTTGCCGGGGCCGACGCGGTAGTCGGCGTAGAGCTTTATCCAGTCGGCGCCGTGGGCCACCTGCTCGCGAACGGCGCGCACGATGCCGTCCACGCCGCTGGCTTCCTGGGCGCCCTGCGGCAGGGTCAGGTCCCGGCGGTAATCGCGTATGGCGGGGCCGTAGGCGCCGAGGGCCACGATCGCGCGGGTCACCACGAATAGGCGTGGGCCGGGGATCAGGCCGTCGTCGATCGCCTGTTTCAACGATACGTCGGCGTCGCCGGCGCCCTCGGTGCCAAGGTCCCGCAATGTGGTGAAGCCGGCCAGCAGCGTGGCTTCCGCCTGCTTTCCGGCGCGCAGGGTGCGGTAGGCGGTGGCCTCCTTCAGCACTTGGTCGTCCCAAAGCGCCTCGTTGTACGGGTGCAGGAACAAATGGGAGTGAATGTCCATCAGGCCTGGCAGCAGCGTCTGGCCGGGCAGGTCGATCACTTCGGCGCTTGGCGGCGGCTGGATGCTGGCGGCGGGACCGGCAGCGGCGATGCGGCCGTCCTTGACGAGGACGGCCCAGCCGCCGTGGAGCGGCTCGCCGGCGGTCCAGACCTGGGCGGGGCGCAGAAGCGTGGTGTTCGCCTGGGCGGCGGTGGTTAGCAGGAGTGCTGCGGCGAGGGTGCAGGAGAGGCGATTCATGTCTGCCGGTTTACGGGGAAAGAAAGGCGAAGCAAGGCCTTCTTTTTTGAGGTGCCTGTTCTGCAGCCACCCGCTTCTGCCAAGCTAGCGTGGGCTTTGGTGCAGGCGGGAGACAAAAGATTTTTGCTTCTTTTGTTCAAAAAAGAAGGTCTTTCTTGCCTAGAAATGCACGATCAAGTCACCACCGGCAAACACCGTATAGTTCTTATCCGGCGCAACGCCGTGTGTCGGGTTGCCGTTGAACGCATAGGCGCTGATGGAGCGGTAATAGCCCACCTCCGGCCGCATCTCGATCTGCGGCGAGAGCCAATGCTGCCAGCCCAGGGAGAATTCGTAGTAGTCCGTCTTAGTGCCCGTGCGCTGGCCCTGCTCGTCGGCGTAATATTCGGGCCGGAACGAGAAGTTGTTTAAGGGATCAGGCGAATAGCTTATGTAGCCGGTTACGCCGATGCCGGTGGCCGTGCAGCGCAGCACCGTCACGCTGTTGCAATGCGCCAGGTTCGGGCCGTTCACCGGTGTGTATTGCGGGGAGAACGGCGTGCCACCATTGGCGTAGATCGTCTGCACGGCGGGGTTGTTGGCGTTGGGAACGCCGCGCTGGAACTCGTCGTAGAACTCGGCGTCCAGGTGCCAGTGGTCGTTGAACTTGTGATAGTAGGTGACCCCATACCACTGGAGATTGTTGTAGCCCCAGCGGCCGCTGTTGATGCCGTTTGCGCAAGGCTGAATGTTGTCGCCACCCTTGTTCCAGGTGTAGCGCACGCAGACGGTGAAGGTGGGAAACTGCGCGCCCGGGTCTTTCGGGAAGGTGCTGCTGGGGTAGAGCACGCTCGGGTAGAAGTTGGTCTCCTGCTTGCCGACGTGCCAGATCGCCGCTTCGGTGCCCACTTCAACGCCGGTCTGCAGGAACAGGTTCGGGGTAATCGCTGTCGTCGCCACGATGCCGGTGTTGGTGTAATTGTCCACCGCGTAGGTGAGCGAGTGCGTGTACATGTAGTTGTTGGGCGCGAGCTGCGCCTCGATATCCGGCAGGGAGATGTAGCGGCCAACGCGTATGTTCACGCCGTGGAAGAAGCCGGGGATGAACATCTCGGCATACACCATGGGGAAGTCGTAGCCGTTGACGTTGTTGCGTTTCAGCAGCTGGTAGCTGGCCACGCCATAGGCGGTGGTGTAGCGATAGTTCTCGCCGTACAACCCGGAGATGCGAAAACCCCAGTCGATGTGGTCCGTCTGCACGGTGTCGGGCACGCGTTCGATATAGACCACGGCCTGGTCGAGCTGGATGGTGTTCGGCGTGTAGGCGTAGGCGATCGGCGCGTTACCGGCCGGCTTCTGGCTGTTGGTGCTGATGTTGAAGCCGGGATCGAGCCAGCCGTAGATCTGGATGTGCGAGTCCGCGAGGAAGTGGCCGATCGAGGTGTTGGCGATGGCCACCATGAGCGGGCTGTCGACGGAGGCTGGGCGGGAGACGCCGATGGACGTGGTGCCGCCATAGGGCCATTCGGTGAACGGTTCAGGCGGCGTGGTCTCCGGCGTGGCGGGCCAGCCGGCGATGCGACCGGGCGGGGCGTTCGTGTCCGACGGCGCGGAGGACTGACCCAGTTCCAGCTTGTAGTAATTGAGCAGGCGTTCGCCGACATCTGTTCCCAGGTAGGCGTCCAGGCAGGAATAGTTCTTGTAAGGATCGGGGTTTTTCGAACAGTCGACAGGTGGCGGCGCTGCTTCCGGCACGGGCGCTGCCGTCGTGGTGTTTGGGGATGTCTGTGCGCTGGCGGCAGTGTAGGCCATTACGGATGCGATCACCGCGCCGGCGGTGTAGCATGATCTGGTCAAATCGGCTCCTTCCGCCCCCGGGCGGCTTTTCGTGTGCATGCCGGGATATCGCCGTGCGGCATAAAGGGTCTATTGTGAAATGAGGGCTGGGCCGTAAAGGCGGTGTAAAATGGCAGAGAAAACAAGCAGTCTGTTTTCAAAGAAATACCAAAACTTTCGGTTTTCCGCATCTGAACCGGTCGGCTGTGTTCTGACAACGACGAAGCTGCAGCCGCAGCGAAGAAGCGAAAACTTTGCTTTTTTTCTTCAACGAAGAAGGCCTTCCTTGCTTCCGTTCTGCGCCGACAACATATGAAAGCCACCGCATTCCTCGTGGCCGCAGCACTGCTGGAAGCAGGCGGTGACGCCATCATCCGGATCGGCCTGGGGCAAAATGCGACAGGCGCCAGGATCGCCTGGATAGCGGCAGGCGCTGTCGTGCTGACCGCTTACGGCACGCTGGTGAACCAGCCTGGCTGGGATTTCGGGCGCTTGCTCGGCGCCTACGTGGCCGTGTTCTTCGTCACCGCGCAGGTGATAAACGCTGCGGCTTTCCAGCGCCCGCCTGCGCTGCCGGTGCTGGCGGGCGGCGTTCTCATCATTGCCGGCGGGTTGCTGATTGCATTCTGGCGGGCGTGAGAGTTGATGGCGTTTTCGTTCTCTCGTGGCGAAAAGCAAGCAAGGCCCCGCATTTGCGGCGTCCTGGCGCTTCTTGAAAAATACGCGCGCTGCAAGTGCGGGGGGAGTAAAAGTTTTTTGCTTCTTTTTTTCAAAAAAGAATGCCTTTCTTGCTTCTTCTGCAGATGCCGGTCAGAAAACAAGCCCCGCTTGCAGCACGCCGCGCACCTGGCTGCTGCTGCGGCCGTCCTGCCCGAAGCCGGCGCCTGCCGTCAGGTTGGTGATTTCCACCACGGCGGCATCAGCGCGGATGAAGTATTGCTTGTAGATGTAAGTCGGCGTCAGCGTGAATGAGAACGCGCCGCTGCCCAGCCCGTAGAGAAGGTTGGTCACAGCGGGTGAGGATGGGTGGCCTGTCGTCGCGATGTATTCCGTGCGAGCGGCGAGGCTGAAACGCTCGGTGAACGCGTAGTCGGCTATGACTGCGCCGCTATAGCTCGCGGTCGTTTGCGGTATTCCGATGCCGGCATCCTTATCGACGCGGTTGTATTGCAGATAGGGCTGCAGCATCAGCTTGCCGGCCTTGTAGGTGTAGACCAGGTTGAAGATAGCGCTGTTGTTCTGGGCGAGTGGCGTGGCGATGGTGTTCGCTGCGGTGTGGCCGAGGTTTGCCGCGCCGTCGATCTCCAGCGCGTTGACGGGGTCTATCGTCCAGGTGACTGCGCCGGAAAGCGAGTTGAAACGGTTAGAGTAATAGCCGTCGTTCCAGGAAAGATTGATCAGAACCGGCCCGACCGTGTAATTTGCTTGCACGCCACGGCTGATCGATTGCGTCTGGTTCCACAGAAGGCCGCGTTCGATGTTGTAGTTTTCGAAGGAGAAGCTGTTTTCCGGCCCTATAAGCGTCGGCAGCTTGCCTGCCTCGATCGAGAAGTTTGTTGTCGGCACGAGCTTCAGATACGCCTCCGGCAGCGCATCGAAATCGTTGCCCCACGTGCTGCCGGCATCGCTGCGGTGGCGATAGGCCGCACCGAGATCCGGAATGGCGTAGGCACCAGCCTGGACGAAGAACTGCACCAGCCCGTCGGTCTTCTGGATGAAGATCTGCGCGCTGCTTATGTCCACCGCGGCACCCTTGTCGCCAGCTGTGGGGTTGCTCTGCGCCAGGCCGAGGCCGGACAGCAGGCCGTCTATGGTGATCTTGCCGAACGCGCCGGTGTCTAGGGTGGGCGGCGGGTGGTCGAACGTCAGCAATCCGCCCAGGACGGGGTTCGGCAGGTTCACCGGCGCCGGCGCGGCGGGCGTTTGCGCGGCGGCGGTGCCGCAGGCGCAGAGCGCGCTGGCGGCAAGCTGCGCTCGTCGGAAAATCGCGGTCACGCGTGGGTGTCTCCCGTTTGTCTGGAAGCAACGCAGCGTCTATCTGCTTCGTAGAAAGCAAGCAGTCCTTTTTTGTAAAAAAGGACCAAAAAACTTTTGCTCCCGTCGCCTGCATCAACGCTTCGGGTGCCTGACGACAAAACGACGCGCTGCAGCAGCGTCAGGAACAAAAGTTTTTTGCTTCTTTTTTTCAAAAAAGAAGGCCTTGCTTGCTCTAACGCCGACCAGCCTCAGTATTGCAGGTGCAAGCGCACACCAAGGATGGAGACCGGCCCGCGCACCCGGTCGTAGCCCGGGTTGTTGACGAACTGATAATCCGCCGTGACCTGGGCGTAGCTCGCCAGGGCGTGGCGGTAATACGTCTCCACCACCTGCTCCGGCCCGGACAAAGGCAGCGCGCCGTCGCCTACCAGGATGCCCAGGCCGCCTGCCGCCAAGTAGTCCTTACGGCGGTGCGATATCGCGTCGATCACGGTGGCCAAGCCGAACACGTCGTCCGGCAGGCCCCAGCGGCGGCCTTGCAGCGACAGGCCGATGGCGAACGTCCGGTCTACGTCGGTGAACTCGTAGGATTCGCGGCCGCCTTCGGCCAGGCCAGTGCGCGCGAACAGGCCGAGATCCCTGGTGATCGCCTGTTCCAGGTTGAGGCTTACGCCGGAGCGGCTGCGATATTGCCGCACATTTGCCGTGCTGGGCGTGGTGCCGGTCTGCTCGGCCAGCACGATCGCGTCGCTGAAATCACCCATGCGGCCGCGGGTGAGGAAGCCGGTCACTTTCAGCTTGCCGTCCTGGCCCAAAATTGTGTGCCGTTCTTCGGCCTCGCCTACCAACTGGAACTGGCTGCCGCTGGTGTCCAGCTGCGTGCTGTTCGGCACGCGGGAGAGCGCGAAGCCGCCGGCGCGCAGCGTCCACCAGTCCTGGTACCATTCCACGGCAGTGCCATACGTGAAGCCCCAGGCATCGGCGGCGTAGTCGAACGATCCGGCGTTCACCAGCGCCCAGTTGGAGAAATCCTGGCGCGCGTTGTTGGCATAAACGTTGGTGTCGAACACGTCCGGCACGCCGAACTTGCCGATCCAGAACACCAGGCGGTCGGCTGTCTGCGTTCCGCCCAGCGCGTTCAGGTCTGGGGCGACTGCCTGCCTGGCGCCGCCCAGGTCGATGGTCTGGCGGAAGAACAGCTGCGGCACCCGCACGTACGGCGTGGCCGCGCCGACCTTGTAGGCCTCGGCACTCGGGAAGGCGGCTACGCCAAGCGTGTCGCTCAGGCCGAAGCCCTGGTCCACCTCGGGATTCACCCACAGCTCGGCGCCGGCCCAGGGGCGCACGCCGGCATAGAGGGTGAAGTCAAACGTTTCGTCGCCGCGGCTGCCGGGATCCAGGCTGTTCGGCCCGCGGAACGGCGAGGTGAAGGCGGGATGGTACTGGTCCTCGAAGGTGGATTGCGCGTGTATTGCCCATGGCTGCGGGGCGGTATCGGCTTCCTGCGCCCAGGCCGCGGCTGGGAGTAGGCAGGCGAGTGCGGCTTTTCTCAGCATGGGCGGGGTTCTAGAGGAGGGTAAGGAGGAAAGGCCTTCTTTTTTGAAAAAAAGAAGCAAAAAACTTTTGCTCCTGTCGCATTTGCATCACCGGGTGTCCGATGCATGCATGCGCTTAGCGGTAGGACAACAGCAGTTATTTTTTGGAAGCGGACCAGCGGATTTGTCTTCGTCGGGTTCGCGTTTGTTACAGCGCGTACTTTTCAGCGATCCGTGCCAGCGGTAGTAAAAGCTTTTTGCTTCTTTTTCTCGAAAAAGAAGGCCTTGCTTCCTTGCTAAGCTCGCAGAAACGCCAGCGTCACCCGCATGAATTCCTCTAGCCGGTCATGCTGCACCCAATGGCCGGCGCCATCGATCATTGCGACTTCGGCGTTGCCGAAATATGCGGCGCGGCCGTCCAGCGCTGGGTTGCTGGCCCAGCTTTGCGTTCCGTACACCAGCAGCGTGGGGCAGGTGATGCGGCCCCACAGGCGGCGTATGTCGTCACGCGCGGTGTCCACCGGCGGCCAGGAGCGCACGTAGGGGTCGAACTTCCAGCTATAGGTGCCGTCCTCGTTCTGGCGGACGCCGTGTCGGGTGAGGTGTTCGGCCTGGGCTTCGGACAGGTGCTTGTTCTCGGCCTGCATACGGGCGAGCGCGTCGGCGAAGGCGGGGTAGCGGCGGGGCTGGCGGGCGGCGAGCTGGCGCTGCTCGTCCACCCAGCCGCGCAGGCGGGTCTCGATCGGCTTGGCGGCCATTTCGGCCTCCATCTGCGGCGAAGGGCCGAGGCCTTCTATGCACACCAGGCGCTGGACCAGTTCGGGGTAGAGGCCGGTGAAGCGGGTGGCGACGTTGCCGCCGAGCGAGTGGCCGATCAGGGTAATCGGCGCCTTGGTCTGCTGATGGACGAGCTGGGCCAGGTCGTAGATGAAGCCGGTCATGCCGTAGCCGCCGGCATCGGCCCAGGCGCTGTCGCCGTGGCCGCGCAGGTCGGGGGCGATCACGTGGTAGTCGGGGGCGAGGCGGGCGGCCACCCAGTCCCAGTTGCGGCAGTGGTCGCGGCCGCCGTGGACGAGGACGAGGGGTGGGGCGGTCTCGTTGCCCCAGTCGGCGTAGTGGAGCCGCAGGCGTTGAGAGATGAAGCTTCGGGAGACGGGCGAGGGCATGGGGGTGGCAGTGCCGGAAAAGGATTGAAGAAGGCAAGCAGTCCTTTTCATCGAGATCAAAGTCGTGACTGAAATGACTTTAGTCTAGGGCTACAAGTGCAAAGCAAGCTGGCAGGCTAGCAGGTAGCGGCACTCTGGCGTGGACGTTGGGAAACAACCTGGCAGTCAGCACACCCTTGCTCGGTGCTAAATGCGCGAGAGCGGAGAAGGAGGTGTTTTGTTTTTCGCGGAGAGATCGGTTCCGCCCATTCCCTGCCGCGAGTAACGCCCCACTCGCCGTGTCGATCTTCAGAGTAAGTTCGCCAAGCATCGCAGCTTTGAAGTCGTGATCCTCAGTGCCGAATAGATGAAACTTTGTATCCAAAGCATTGTAGACAACCAAAATTGACGGTATTCCCAGCTCAGCGCCATACTTCATCTGTTTTGTAGACTGGCTTATTTTGCTGCGGATGTGGTCTCCGACCGTGCGGGTGCTTACGCCGAAACGATCGCTTGCGAATTTGTTGTCCGAAGCAATCTCTTTTACCTCGAAAAAGATGGGCCCCCAGTCGGCTTGGGCCCCGACTAAAAAGTCTGGGCGCGGTGTCTTAGCAACGGGAACACGCGAGAATGGTAAGCCATGACTAATGAGAAACTGTTGAAAGAGGGACTCGGACTCGGTCACTGCATCCATAATCACAGTATCAACCCGCTCCTAAGCAGAAGATTATAGTGCTCCCGAGCACCTGCGCGAGGCGGGTGCCGCTGAAGACTCCGAAGCGCCTGAGCGTCGGGAAGCAAAAGTTTTTTGCTTCTTTTTTTCAAAAAAGAAGGCCTTGCTTGCTTACTGCTGCGGCCCCGCCTGCAACAATGCCAAATTCTGCTGCGCCAGATCCCCCGTAGGCGTGTCCGGCGCCAGTTCCGCCGCGCGTTGCCAGTCGGCACGGGCGCCGGCCAGGTCGCCGGTGCGCTGGCGGATGATGCCGCGTTCCAGGAGGAGGTCCGCATTGTCCGGGTCCAGCGCGGCGGCGGCGTCGATGTCCGTGCGCGCGTCGGCGATGCGGCCGAGGTTGCGCCAGGCGGTGGCGCGCAGGATCAGGGCGTCGGCGCGGTTCGGGTCCAGGTCGAGGGCGCGGGTCAGGTCGTCGGCGGCTTCGGCGTAGCGCTGGCGGGCGAGAGCGGCGATGGCGTGGCCGATGCGCAGCTCGGGATCGTCCGGCGAAAGGGCGAGGGCGCGGGTGGCGGATTGGTAGGCCTGGTCGGTCTGGCCGGCCATGCTCCAGGCCTGGCTGGCCTGGCCGAAGACCACGGCGCGCGAGGCGGGGGGCGCGGTACTTTTTGCGGCAAGCTGGTCCAGCAGCGCCGCACCGGCTTCGGTGTTGCCCAGCTCCACCTGGGCCAGAGCGTGGCAGTGTGCGGCGGCTTCGGCGCCGGCGGTGGCGGCCATCGAGGTGGCCATGGCGTCCGCGCCGGAGGGGTCGGTGGCCAGCATGTCCAGGCAAGTGTCGTATTGCGCGCCTTCCGCGATGCGCGGCGGCACGGGGGGGATGGGGAGGTTGGCGTCGTCGCCGGGGGCGGCCGGTGCGTTCTCGGCCGCTTCGCCGGCGGGCGGCGTAGCGAGGGGTGGCTGGGGGGTGGGCTGGACGGCGGGCTGTCGCGCGGCTGGGGGCGCGGCCAGCAGGCCGGCCGGCAGGGCGAGCGCTGCGGCCAGGACGGCAGCGACGCCGGCGAGGGCCACGCGTAAGCTCATGAGCGGCTATGTAGGGCGCGCAGCCCGCCGCGGGAAGTTGGAGAGAACGCTGCCATGCGTCTGCTGATATTCGGACTGGGCTTCTGTGGCCGCGCCGTCGCACGCGACGCCTGTGCGGCAGGGTGGGAGGTGGCGGCGACCAGCCGGTCACCCCGGCCATCCAACCACCCAGGGCTGCGCATCGTGGCGTTCGATGCGGCAGGGCCGGAGCTGGCCGCTGCCACCCACCTGCTGGCGACTGCGCCACCGCGCGAGGGCGAGGACCCGGTGCTGGCCCGTTATGGCGCGGAGATCGCGGCAGCACCTGGCCTGGCCTGGATCGGCTACCTTTCCACCACGGGCGTGTATGGCGACAGGGGCGGCGGCTGGGTGGACGAGGCGACGGAGCCGGCACCTTCGTCCGAGCGCAGCCGGCGGCGACTGGCGGCCGAGCAGGCGTGGCAGGAGGCGGCGCATGGGCGGCCGCTGGATCTGTTCCGGCTGGCGGGGATCTACGGGCCGGGACGGTCCGCGTTCGACGATCTGCGCGCCGGCCAGGCACGCCGCGTGGTGCAGCCCGGACACGCGTTCGGCCGCACACACGTGGACGACATAGCAGCGGGCGTGATGGCGGCGACGGCGCGCCCGCCGGTCGGGGCGCGGGTGCTGAACTTCTCCGACGACGAGCCGGCGGAGAGCGCGGTTGTGACGGCATATGCGGCGGAGCTGCTGGGCGTGGCGGCGCCGCCGGCGGTGCCGTTCAGCGAGGCGGTGGGCGGGATGAGCGAGATGGCGCGGAGCTTCTGGGTGGAGAACCGGCGGGTGCGCGGTGAGATGACGCAGGAGGTGCTCGGGTACCGGTGGCGGTATCCTACGTATCGGGAGGGGCTGGTTGGGGTGTTGAAGGAAGAAAGGAAGGAAGGCCTTCTTTTCTGAAGAAAAGAGGCAAAAACTTTTGGTCCGGCTGTCGCGGAGGCTTCAACAGCCGCCTGCAGCAAGCAACGCGCCCGCCAGATCGCGCAACACGGCAAGGTCTTTCTCCCGTGAGAGCCGATGGCCTGCGTCCTTTACTAGCGTGACCTGCACGTCCGCGCTTTCCAGGCGGCCGGCGATCTGCAGGGCGGTCTGCCAGGGCACGTCCTCATCCTGCTGGCCGTGCAGCAGGCGGACGGGGCAGGTGATCGGGATCGGGGCGCCCAGGAGGAGGTGGTCGCGGCCGTCTTCGATCAGGGCGCGGGTGATGATCTGCTCGCCGCCGTAGGCGCTGGGGACGCGCAGCAGGCCATCCTGCAGCAGGGTGGCGCGGGCAGCCTCGTCCATGCCGGCCCACATGAGCGTTTCAGTGAAGTCCGGCGCGGCGGCTACACCGATTAGGGCGACGACGCGGTCCGGGCGGGCACGGGCGGCGAGCAGGGCAATCCAGCCGCCCATGGAGGAGCCGACCAGGACGATCGGGCCCTCCGTCACATTGTCGATGAGAAAGAGCGCGTCTTCGGTCCAGCGGCCGATCGTGCCGTGCACGAACTGGCCGCCGCTGGTGCCGTGGCCGGAGTAGTCCAGGCGCAGGCTGGCGTGTCCTAGCTCGCTCGCATGCGCCGCGAGCATGGTGGCCTTTTCGCCAGCCATGTCGCTCATGAAGCCGGGCAGGAAGACGAGGGTCGGCTGGCGGCCCGGGGTGAGGGTGTAGGCGAGGTGGACGCCGTCGCCGCGGTCTAGATGCATGGCACGTCCCCTCGGTTTGGCGTTCGTCTAGCTTCTGGCAAGCAGGCGTATCCCCAAGGCGGTCAGGCAGCACCCCATGACCGTGTCCACATAGACCTTGGCCCGGCCGAAAGCGCTGCGGACCGGAGTAATGGAGAATACGAGCGCCAGGCCGCAATACCAGGCGGCCGAGATGGCCGCGGCAAGCAGCAGGACCGTCGCGCCGAACCACAGCGGCGCGTGCGGCGGCACGAGCAGGGCGAAGATGCTGCCGTAGAACGCCATGGCTTTCGGGTTGCCCAGGCTTACGAGGAAAGCGCGGCGCAAGCTGGCCCAGCCGCCGGTGGTGCGCGGCGCCGGAAGCGCCTCCAGCGGTTCGCGCGCATGCAGCACCATTTTCATGCCGATCCAGATCAGGTAGGCGCCGCCGGCTAGCCTGACGAGGCTACCGGCCCAGGGCGCGTGGGACAGGATCACGCCCAGGCCGGCGACGGAGAGCAGCGCCCAGGTCAGGCTGGCCGCTGCCAGGCCGAGGCCTGCCATGAGACCCGCGTTGCGTGACACGCGCATGGTGGTGGATGTGACGACCATGAAGTTCGGCCCCGGACTCATGACGCTCAGGGCCATGGTGCCGGCGAGGGTGGCCAGGCTGCTGGCGTAGTCCATGCTCGGCCTCTCCTTCCGTGTGCTGCCACCTTGGCATGGCGCGGTGTTACTGGCCCGTAGCTTGGCGTGTCCATGACTGGGGCTGCGTCTCATGTACGAGTTAGCGTAAGTGAATCTCGGATCTCTTTGGAGGGCACTAGGCATCGTCCAAGTCAGGCAGCAGCCGATGACTGGAACTGAAAAGCAACGAAAGAAGGGCTCGCCGCGCTTGCCGGACGATACAGACATAACCGGCTGCTCCAAATGCGGAGCTGGGAACGCAAGTGATCCTTTTTTGAAAGGCAGAAGAAAAAACCTTTACCACCCTGCATTCGCAGCGTCCGGCTGCCAACAGGCAAACCAAGCGACTGAACCGGCGCAGGTAGTAAAAGTTTTTTGCTTCTTTTTTCAAAAAAGAAGGCCTTGCTTACTTCTCCCAGGATCCAGCCCCAGGCGAAGTTGCCTCTATTTCTTCTCAAACTTCAGAACGAAATTATCCGCCTCGCCAACCGCCGCATATTTCGCCCGGTCAACATCCTTCAGCGCGTAGGTGGGCGGCAGCGTCCACACGCCTTTTGGCCAATCCGCCGTGTCGCGCGGATTGGCGTCCATCTCCGAACTGCCGATCAGCTTGAAGCCGGCGTGCTCCACCAGCGCGATAGCGTAATCCTGGCGCACGTAGCCATTCTCCGCCTTCGGATCCTGCGGCGACCTGGTGTTTGCGCGATGGTCCTCTATGCCCAGTATGCCGCCCGGCTTCAGCGCGGTGTGTATGGCGGCCAGCAGCGAGTCGGTCTCGCCTTCCGCCATCCAGTTGTGCAGGTTGCGGAACGTCAGCACCACATCCACGCTGCCGGGCGGCGACAGCGTCAGGTCATGCCCGCCGAAGGCGGCGAGCTTCACGTTGCCATACACGGCGGGGTCGGCTTGCAGCATCTGCTTGAAGGCATCCGACACCTGGAAAAACTGATCGACCTTGCCGCCGCTCGCCGAGCCGCCGGCGGCAACATACGTGCCGTGATCGTGCAAAAGGGGTGCGAGTATCTGCGTCCAATAGCCGCCACCCGGCCAGATTTCGACCACGGTGGCGTGCGGTGTCACGCCGAAAAAGGCGAGCTCCTCGGCCGGATGACGGGCCCCGTCACGCGCGGTGAATTTTGCGGATCGCGTGGGCGCGGCTACGGCGTTCTGCAGCGTCTGGTCCATGGCGAAGGCCGGCGCACAGGCTGCGGCGCCGGTCAGCAAGGCAGCAGCGTAGCCGGCCAGGATAGCGTATTGCATCGTCGTCTCCCCTTTTCGTTTCCTGCTTTTTGTGCGCTTGAAACGAACAGGCAGTTACAGCAGGGTTGATGCATGAGCGATGAGATCAGCGTTAAATCGGCGACACCTATCCTGGTGGTGGACAGCATCGAGGCGTGCCTGCCGTTCTGGGGCACGGTCGGGTTCAAGCCGGTGATGACGGTGCCCGAGACGTCGCCGTTCGCCTTCGCCATCCTGCATTGCGGCCCGATCGAACTGATGCTGCAGACGCGCAAATTGGTCAGCGACGACGTGCCGGCCGTGGGACACGCGGTGCAGGCCAGCGTGCTGTATCTGAGCGTCGCGTCATTGGCGCCGATACTGGAATCGTTCGCTGATGCGCCGGTTGCGGTGGAGCGACGGACTACGTTCTATGGGGCGGACGAGATTTTCCTATGTGATCCGGCGGGGAACATTGTCGGGTTCGCGGCGCCTTCGCAGTAAGGTTAAGCAAGGCCTTCTTTTTTGAAAAAAAGAAGCAAAAAACTTTTTCTCCCTGTCGGCGAGTTCTGAAATGTTTGCCGACAGGGAGCAACGTCTTTTGCTCTTTTCTTCCTAAAACTCTCCGTCCACCTCCAGCTCCGAGACCAGCTCAGGCTCCTTTTTGGCCTCCTCGATCCACGCCCGCATGTCGGATAGCGCCATGATCCTGTCGCGGTAAGCCTCGCATACGGGATCTAGGTCCACGTCATAGGTGGTGAACCGCGTGCACACCGGCGCGAACATCGCGTCCGCCAGGCACAGGCGCGGCCCGAACAGATACGGGCCGCCATACGCGGCCAGGCACTCGCGCCAGATCTCGGTGATGCGCGCGATGTCCGCCCGCACGCCCGACCAGAGCGGGAAGTTCGGCCGGAACGCGTGCAGGTTGACCGGCAGGCCGGCGCGCAGAACCGCGAAGCCACCCTGCATCTCGCTGCTGACCGAGCGGCAGCGGGCGCGCGCCGCCTGGTCCTCCGGCAGCAATCCGGCTGCGGGCGCCAGCTCCGCCAGGTACTCGGCGATGGCCAGCACTCCCCATACCTGCACAGCCTCGTGGCTGAGCGACGGGATGCGTATGGAGCTCGTCTGCTGCAGCAGTTCGGCGCGCGCCACTGCATCGTCGTTGGAGACCTGCGCCACCCGGAACGGCAGGCCGGACCAGCGCAGCAGCAGCCAGCCGCGCAGGGACCAGGAGGAGTAGTTGCGGCTGCTGATGGTGAGCACCGCCTCGGACGCTGGCCTGCCCGTCGTCCTGGCCTGGGTTACACCGGGTTTCGCCATCAATGGCCTCCTGCCTGTTCCGAGATCGTTCATCACCTTGCCGTATCGTGTGGCTGGCGCCCTGGCAGGTGGACCATTGGCCAGCCCGGCAAGCAACCCAAGTGCCGCGTGCGCGTCTGGCCTTGGCGTCTTGCCTCTTTCGCAACTGCGAGTACGCGTACAATCTAGGCTATCATGCTCTATCAGATGTATCAGGCCCAGTCCGACCTTCTAGCCCCCGCCCGCGCGGCCGCGGGGCTCTGGCTGGACCTGTTGGGCCAGATGCCCAGGTTGAAGCAACTACCCGCGGTCAAGCTGATGGCCGCCGGCGCCGAGCTGTTCACCACGGCGGTGGTAACCCAGGCGCGCCGCCCGTTCGGCATCACCGCCGTCGAGATGGACAACAGAGCCGTGGCGGTCACCGAACGGGTGATCACCTCCACGCCCTTCTGCAGCCTGATGCGGTTCGAGAAGGACTCACTCACCCCGCAGCCGAAGGTGCTGCTGGTGGCGCCGATGTCCGGCCACTTCGCCACCTTGCTGCGCCCGACGGTGCAGACGATGCTGGCCGATTTCGACGTGTATATCACCGATTGGCACAACGCCCGGGACGTGCCCACCTCCGCCGGCCGCTTCGGCCTTGACGAGTACGTCGATCACCTGATCGCCTTCCTTGAGGCGTTGGGCCCGGACACCAACCTGCTGGCGATCTGCCAGCCGGCCGTGCCGGCGCTGATGGCGACCGCCGTGATGGCTGAGGCACGCAATCCCGCCCAGCCCCGCACACTCACGCTGATGGCGGGGCCGATCGACACACGCAACAGCCCCACCCGCGTCAACGTGATGGCGAAGAAGCAGTCCATCGCCGAATACGAGCGCAAGGCGATCAGCCAGGTGCCTGGCCGCTACGCGGGCGCCGGGCGGCGTGTCTATCCCGGCTTCTACCAGCTCGCCTCGTTCATGGCGATGAACGCGGACCGCCACATCAACGCGCAGCTCACCCAGCTCCGCCGCCTGTTCACCGACGACGCCGAAGGGGCCGCGGCGCATAGCCGCTTCTACGACGAGTATTTCGCGGTCGCCGACCTGCCGGCCGAGTTCTACCTGGAGACCGTCGGCCGCGTGTTCCAGGACCATCTGCTGGCAAAGGGCGAGATGACGTGGCACGGCCGCCCGGTCGATCCAGGCGCCATACGGCGCACGGCTCTGCTCGTGGTGGAAGGCGAGCGTGACGACATTTGCGGGGTCGGCCAGACGATGGCGGCGCTCGACCTGTGCCACAACATCCCGGCTGCGCGGAAAAGCTATCACCTGCAGACCGGTGCCGGCCATTACGGCGTGTTCAGCGGCCGGACGTGGACAGGGCAGATCTACCCGAAAGTGCGCGCCATGATCCAGGAATCGGCGGAGCGGGTCACCGCGGCCTAGCCGAAGGCAAGAAGCGGTTCTTTCCGGATAAAGAACCGAAATTTTTTGCCGTCGCGCACGCGTTGCGGAAGCGTGCGCTTCAACAATCGGCGACAGCGCAAACGAAAGCTTTTTGCTTCTCTTTCTCGAAAAGGAGGCCTTCCCTTACTGACTTCATCTGACACCCACAATGCCGAAATATTGCGAAACGTCTAAAAAAATAACTGTAAACGGTTTTTTCGTTTCCAAATGATGCAATTTCTGGCAAGAGCGTGCATCCGGATCGGGTACGCAGCGTTCAGGCGGTCGACATCCGTTTTTGATTGCCGTCAGCGCCCACGTGCTTGACGCTGCTGGAGGCCGGACATCGCGTACGCCATCATCGCCATGGATCTTGATGGCCTGGTCACCACCTGGAGCGCCGGCGCGAACCTGATCCTCGGCTGGACAGCAGAGGAGATGGTTGGCCGGCCGGCGAGCATACTGTTCACGGCGCAGGACCGCGCCCGCGGCGTGCCGCATGCCGAGATGGAAGCGGCGCTCGCGCATGGGCGCAGCAACGGCGAAGGCTGGCACGTGCGGCGCGACGGCGCGCGTTTCTGGGCCAACAGCGAAGTGATGCCGCTGCAGGATGCTGCGCGCGGCATCTACGGACTGGTCAAGGTGCTGCGCGACCAGACGGCGCAGCAGATCGCCGAGGAACAGCAGCGCACGGATACCGAGTTCCTGCGTGGCGTGCTCGCGGCGTCCGGTGACATCATCAAGGTGCTCGACCTGGACGGCCGCGTACAATTCGTAAACGACAGCGGCCTGCAGGCCCTCGAAATCAGCGATGCCGACACCTTGCGCGGCGGCTCCTGGCCGGCGTTCTGGTCGGAGGATGGCCGTGACCAGGCGCTCGCTGCCCTCGACGTGGCGCGCGAGGGCGGTTCGGGCAGGTTCCAGGGCAGGGCCGATACGTTCACCGGCACCCCGCGCTACTGGGACGTGCAGGTGACCCCCATCCTGTCGCCAGGTGGACGGCCGGAGAAGCTGCTGGCCGTCTCGCGCGACATCACCGCCACCCGCACGGCCGAGATGGCGTTGCGGGAGGCGCTCAGCCTGAACACGCTCATCCTGGAAAGCAGCCGGGACTGCATCATCGTGCTGGATCTGGAGGGGTGCATGCAGTTCGTGAGCCCGGGCGGTGTGGCCGCCATGGAGATCGACGACGTCTCTGCAGTACTCGGCCGTTCCTGGTTGCACGTGTGGCAAGGCGCCGAACTGGGCGCGGCGCAGGCGGCGCTGGCGGAAGCCTGCGCAGGCCGCACCGGCCGCTTCCAGGGGTTCTGTCCGACTGAAAAGGGCATGGCGAAATGGTGGGACATCGCGGTTTCCCCCTTGCCCGGCGCGGATGGGCAGCCCGAGCGCCTGGTCTCCATCGGCCGCGACATCACCGAGGCGCGCGAGGCGCAGCGGCGCCTGCAACTGAGCGAGGAAAGGCTGCAACTCGCTTTGGGCGCCTCCCGGATAATCGGCATCTGGGACCTGGACCTGCTCGCAGGCAGCATATTCGGCGACGCGAATTTCGCCCGCCTGCACGGCATGGACGAGGTTGAGGCCGCGTCCGGCGCGCCGGTGACGCAGGTGTTCCGGAACATGCACGCGGAGGATACGGCGGAGCTCCGCGCGCAGTTGACGGCGCTGATCAACGGCGCCGACAGCTTCCACGCGGAGCATCGCCTCATCCAGCAGGACGGCTCCGAACGCTGGGTGGTGGCGCACGGAAGGCTCGTGCGTGACGCCAAGGGAGTTCCGGTACGGCTGCCTGGCGCGCTGATGGACGTGACGGAGCGGCGCGAGAACGAGCAGCGCCTGCGCCTGCTGATGGAGGAGCTGGCGCACCGATCCAAGAACACGCTGGCCGTGGTGCAATCCATCGCCGGCCAGACCATGCGCGGCGACGGCGCGATCGCGGACGTGCGGCAGGCGCTGATTGCCCGGCTGCAGGCCCTGGCCGCCGCGCATGACGTGCTGCTGCAGAACAGCTGGACGAAGGCGGGCTTGCGATCCCTGGTGGAGAGCACGGCCCGGTTGCATGCGTCCGGGGCGGCTGGCGAGACCCGCCTTTTTATCGACGGGCCAGACGTGACGCTGGCACCGCAGGCTGCCTTGTCTTTCGCCATGGTGCTGCACGAGCTTGGCACCAACGCGGTGAAATACGGCGCCTTGTCCACGCCCGTCGGTCATGTGGAGGTCCGCTGGTCGGTGACCGATGGCGAGCAACTGCATTTAAGCTGGTCGGAGCACGATGGGCCGCCTGTGCAGAAGCCCAGCCGCCAAGGCTTCGGGTCCCGCCTGATCCAGCGCAGCCTCGCTGCGGATCTGCAGGCGATGGTGGAACACGCCTATTTGCCGGAGGGGGTTGTGTTGACGTTACAGGCGCCGCTTGCGGCTTTGCAGGAGGGTTAGGGAGGAAGAAAGGCCTTCTTTTTTAAAAAAAGAAGCAAAAAACTTTTGCTCCGGCGTCTGCACGACGGCTCGTCTCTGTTCTGTAAAAGCTGGTTTGCATCAGGCCTGCTTCGGCTCGCAAACGCAGCCGACAGGCGCGCGTGGACGGTGAGCGTTGCGGCTGCTTACAGTTTTTAGGCCGTTGCTTGCTTATTTCGTAACGGTGAACGTGGAGGTGCCAAAAATCTGCGTTATTTGTGTGCCGGCCAACACTCAGAAACAGATAGCGGCACCGGCGACGCTGGACGTGTCGGTGAGCTCTAGGGTGTGGAGGTGCGGTTGAGGTCGATGGCTTGGGTAGGCCGGCGTCTATGCCGCCGGTGCAGCGAGAAGAGGGTGCGTTACGGCACCTGCATTCTACCAGGGCACTGCGGCCCCGGTCTGATCCAGGAAAACCCCGCTCTCCGTGGCCGCATCCATGACTGCCAGTAGCCGCACAGCCGATTGCTCCGGCGTCAAACCCTGTTCAGGTGCGGTAAACGCAGCGGACAGGCGCGTGCGCACGGTGCCGGGATGTAGGGCCAGCAGCAGGGCGTCCGGCCGGCGACGGGCGACCTCGATTGCGGCGGTGCGTATCACCTGGTTAAGCGCGGCCTTGGATGCACGGTAGGAGTACCAGCCGCCTAGCCGGTTGTCGCCGATGCTGCCGACCCTGGCGGACAGCGTGGCGAACATGCAGCGTCCCTGCCGGGGTAGCAGATCCACAAAATGCTTGATCAGCAGCGCCGGGCCGATCGTGTTGATGGCGAATGCCTGTGCCATCGCATGCGCGTCCAGATCGGCCAGCCGCTTCTCCGGCCCGTTGCCGCCGATGACGAGGGCGCCGGTGGCGTCGATGATCAAGTCGAACGGCGCCTCGTCTCGCAGACTTGCGGCGGCAGCGGCGATGCTGGCTTCGTCGGTGAGCTCGACGGGAGGCTCGGAGGCGCGGCTCAGGCCGGTGGCCTGGGTGGCGGCTGCGAGGGCAGCGCCAATGCCGCCGGTGCAGCCGAGAACGAGGGTGCGCTGCGGCACCTGCCCCTCAGAAATCTGTGCAGCGGCCCTTCACTTCCCAGTCGCCGAAGCGGGTGGGCTCGGGGCCTTTCGGGCCGCCGATCTCTTTGGGTAACGGCGTGGTGCCGTCGGGCTTGGGGCCGGCATCCTGCTGCGTTGCAGCTGGTTTGGGGTTGTGTTCCATGATGGCTATGTCGCGCGGGTTGGGCGGGGTTCAAGAAAGCAAGCAAGGCCTTCTTTTTTGAAAAAAAGAAGCAAAAAACTTTTGCTCCCCCGTCTGCATGCATGCGCGGCCTGGTCTTGCCGACGCGAGCGCTTGCAGAACCAGCGCGGGCCATGGTGCAGGCGGAGAGCTAAAAGTTTTTTGGTCCTTTTTTTCAAAAAAGGACTGCTTGCTTCCTTAACCTACGGTCCAGGCGCAGGCGCCTTGCCAGTCTCCGCCAGCCGCTTCGTCACATCCTGCCGCCAGGGCGCATCCGCCGGCGCCGCGGCCAAGGCGCGCTTGAACAGGTCGGCGGCTTCCGGCGTTACCTGCGAGTCGGCTTCGGTGATCACCTCGGCGGTCTCGGCGCCCAGGTCAGGCTCGAAGCGGACCGCGAGGGCGGACCGCCACGCGTCGGCGGCCTCATGCAAGTGGCCCATGGCAAGCTCGGCGCGGCCGAGCATGACGTAGCCGCGCCGGGTCTCCTCCTTGTGTGGGTCCATGGTGGCGAGCGTTGCGCGCAGGCGGCCGATCATCGCCTCGTCCTGCGCGCTGGCCTGGGCGTGCAGGTTGGCTTGCGCCTGCTGGGCAACCTGCCGGTAGTCCGGCGTGCCGTGGGCGGCATACAGGATCAGCGCCACCGCAGGGACCAAAGCAGCGGTGACGATCACGACGAGCGGCCCGGAGCTGCGCGCGCCGGCCTCCGTTGCGTCAGCTTCGGCGAGAAGGCGGCGCTGCACTTCCAGCTTGGCGGCCGTGTGTTCGGCGGGGAGCAGGCGGTGTTCGGCCAGGTCGCGGTCCAGCTCCGACAACTGGGCGCGGTGCAGAGCCAGGGCGGCATCCCGCCGGCCGCGCAGACGGCCGCCGCGCAGCATCGTCCAAGCCAGCGGCGCCAGCGTCAGCACCGCCAGGGCAAGCAGGGCAAGCCAGGTCACGCGGTGCGGCTCAGCTCGGCCAGTCGGGCCTGCTCGGCCTTGGTGAGTGGTGGCGGAGGCAGGGCTGATGTGCGGCGACGACCCAACATGGCAGCGGCGATGCCGGCAAGCAGGGCCAACCCGGGAGTGAACCAAAGCAAGAAGGTGGCGGCCGTCAGCGGCGGACGCAGGCGAACGAAATTGCCGTAGCGGGCGACCATCCAGGACATGATCTGCTTGTCACTGTCGCCGGCGGCCACCCGCTGGCGCACGATCGCACGCAGGTCCTTGGCCAAATCGGCGTTGCTGTCCTCGATCGACTCGTTTTGGCAGACCAGGCAACGCAGCTGGCTGCCGACCTGCTCGGCCCTGGCTTCCTGCACGGGGTCGGCCAGCATCTCGCGCGGGTCGGAGATTGCGTGGGCGGGGGTGGCTAGCAGAAGGAGGAAGCAAGCAAGAGAAGGAAGGAAGGCCTTCTTTTTCGAGAAAAAGAAGCAAAAAGCTTTTGTCTGCGCTGTCGCGTCGTGTTGAAGCGCGCGTATCAACAAAGCGCGCCCGAACGGAACAAACGTTTTTTGGTTCTTTTTTTCAAAAAAGAAATGCTCCCTTGCTGTGCTTGCCTGGGTCACGATTGCAAGCTCACGATCTTGGGGATCATCGGTTCGGACACCGGGCCGGCAAGGTGCCAGGCGATGTGTCCGGTAGCGTCGATGATGAAGTTTTCCGGCACACCGTAGAGGCCGAAATCGATGAAGGTGCTTCCCGTGTTGTCTGCGGCGATGCGGGCGTAGGGGTTGCCGTATTGGTCGAGAAAGCCGCGTGTTTTTTCCGGCTTGTCCTTGTAGGCGATGCCCCAGATCTGCACGCCCTGGGCGGCGAGGGCAGCCAGGGACTCGGCTTCCGACGCGCACGGGATGCACCAGGAGGCGAAGAAGTTCAGCAGCACCGGCTTCTTGGCCGCGGCTGCCAGCACGTCCCGGCTGGAGAAGCCTTGGGATGGGGCAAGGGCCGGCAGATCGAAGGCCGGCATGGGCTTGCCCAGCATGGGGTTGCCGATGTCGTGCGGGTCGAACCGCCCGTCCTGCATGCGGTCCAGCATGGCCCAGAAAGCGGCACCGCCGGCCGCCACCACGCCTAGCGGGGCGAGGAGGAGCAGGCGGCGGCGGGCAATTGCGGCATCCATGTCAGGTCAGGCGGGCACGGCGTTGCGTATGCGCGACGGGGCGCCCACGCGCAGCCTGCGGTCCGCAAGCGAGAGCGCGCCGCCAGCCGCCATGATGACGCCGCCGAGCCAGATCCAGGGTGCGAGCGGGTTGACGTGCAGGCGCAGCACGGCCGAGCCGTCACGCTCGTCGCCGAGCACGGCATAGAGGTCGCGCATGAAGTTGGTGCGGATCGCCACGTCGCTGGTCGTCTGTTTCTGCGCGGTGAAATCCCGCCGGGACGGACGCATGATTGCGATCGGGGCGCCGTGCTGGGTGACCTCGATGGCGGCGACGCGGGCGTCGTAGTTCGGACCTTTTTCGGAGTCGATGGAGAGCAGGGTCCATTCGTAGCCGCCGACGCTGAAATGGTCGCCGGCCTTGGCCTCGACGATCTTGTTGGAGGACAGCGACATGCCGGCGATGCCGGCGACGGTGACGCCCATTCCGGCATGGGCGATGGCCGCACCCAGCACGGCGACAGGCAGGCCGCGGGCACGGCGCACGCTGTTGGCGACGGGCGCGCGGAACAGCAGCGTGCGCTCCACCACTTCGGCGAAGGAGCCGAGGATGATCCAAGCGGCGGCGCCGAAGGCGAGCGCAGGCAGGATGCGCATACCTATGCTGCACACGCCGGCGACGACGAAGGCGGCGAGCGCGGCCCACCAGGCATGGGCGAGTACCGGGCCAAGACGCCCGCGTTTCCAGGGCAGCAGCGGCCCCATCGCCATCGCCACGAACAGCGGTATGGCGAGCGGCAGAACGGTGGCGTTGAAGAAGGGTGCGCCGACGCTGATCTTCTGGCCGAGCAGAAGGTCCGCAAAAGGCGGGTACATCGTGCCTACGATCACCACCGAGCAGATCGAGCACAGCAGGATGTTGTTGAGCACCAGCGCGCCCTCGCGCGAGACCGGCGCGAACACGCCGCCGGACTTCAGCAGCGGCGCGCGGAAGGCGAACAGCAGAAGCGAGCCGCCGATCACCAGGCCGAGCAGCCCAAGAATGAACACGCCGCGCGCCGGATCCTGGGCAAAGGCGTGCACCGAGTTCAGGATTCCGGAGCGCACAAGGAAGGTGCCGGACAAGGACAGGCTGAACGTGCCGATAGCCAGCAGCACGGTCCATATCTTCAGGCTTTCGCGCTTCTCCACCACGATGGCCGAGTGCACCAGCGCGGTGCCGGTGAGCCACGGCATGAGGGAGGCGTTCTCCACCGGGTCCCAGAACCAGTAGCCGCCCCAGCCCAGCTCGTAATAAGCCCACCAGGAGCCCATCGCGATGCCACAGGTGAGGAAGCACCAGGAGACCAGCGCCCAGGGGCGGACCCAGCGGCCCCAGGCGGCGTCGATACGGCCTTCCAGCAAGGCGGCGACGGCGAAGGCGAAGGGGACGGCAAAGCCGACATAGCCCATGTAGAGGATGGGGGGGTGGAAGGCCAGGCCGGGGTCCTGCAGCAGCGGGTTCATGCCCTGGCCATCGGGCGGGGCGGGGAAGCTGCGCAGGAACGGGTTGGAGGTGAGCAGGCAAAACAGCAGAAAGCCGGCGGACGTGCCGCCTAGCACGCCGAGCACGCGGGCGCGCAGCGAGGACGGCAGGTTGCGGCCGAAGCCGGCGACCAGGCCGCCACAGATGCCGAGGATCAGGCCCCACAGCAGGATGGAGCCTTCATGGTTTCCCCAGGTGCCACTGATCTTGTAGAGCAGCGGTTTGGCTATCGCGCTGTTCTCGGCGATGTTGATCACGGAGAAATCGTCGCCGGCCGCGGCCAGGACCAGGCAGAGCGCCGCGGCGGCAAGGGCCACGAGCTGGCCGATGGCAAGGCCGGGGGCGGCTGACATCAGCCGCATGTCCCGCCTGTGGCCGCCCCACAGGCCGATGACGGCTTGGGCAAAGGCGAGCGCGCAGGCCATGGCGAGCGCGAAATGTCCGAGTTCGGGTATCATGGGCTTTAGCTGCCTTTTGAGGACGCGATCGCCGCCTGCCACGTGCTTGTCGGCGGAGCGGACCCTTTCGCCGGGTTCCAATGGCCGGAGCGCTTCAGCGCATCGGCCACGTCCTTCGGCATGTAGGTCTCGTCGTGCTTTGCCAATACTTCCTGGGCGCGGAAGCTGCGGTCCGGCTGGATGGTGCCCAGCGCCACCACGCCCTGACCCTCGCGGAACAGGTCAGGCAGGATGCCGCGATAGGTGACTGGGATGGTATGCGCGCCGTCGGTGACCACGAAATGCGCGGTTGGCTCGCCGTCTTCCGGAGCGGTGTGCAACGAGCCGGACTGGACCAGGCCGCCGAGGCGTATCGTGCGGCCGGGGGACGGGTCTTTCGCCGCGATGTCGCCTGGTGACATGAAAAACACCAGGTTGTCGCTGAAGGCGTTGAGCGTGAGCGCACTGGCGGTGCCCAGGCCGGTCATGCAGGCGAGCAGAGCAACGAGGCGGCGGCCTTTGCGTGTCATCGGCGTGCTGTCACGTGCGGGAGCGGGCGCGTGGGTCGGCGGCGCGCAGGCGGCGCGCGGCGGTGGCCAGCCGCAGCCTGGCGCCCAGCGCGAAATATAGCGTTGCGGCGGCGAACAGGCCGTAGGCTGCCGCGATGTAGCTCGCGTGGTCGTAGGTGAGGGGATTTATCATGCGACGCTCTCCGCCTGGGCCATCAGCAATCCGCGCAACCGGCGCTCCATGACCGCGGCGCGCAGGCGGGCGACCACGATGGCGCCAAACCCGAACGTGGTGCCGAGTGCGGCGATCGCCAGCGGCCAGAGCATGCGGCTGTCCATGGTGTTCGATCCGGTCAGCCCGATGCTGTTGCCCTGGTGTAACGAATTCCACCAGGTGACGCTATAGTGGATGACAGGCAGGTTCACCACGCCGACCAGCGCGAGTATGGCGCCGGCGCGATAGCCGCGCTCCTGGTCGTCAAAGGCGCGTATCAGCAGGATGTGGCCGCAATACAGGAAGAACAGCACGAGCTCGCTGGTCAGCCGCGCGTCCCACACCCACCAGGCGCCCCACATTGGCTTGCCCCACAGGCTGCCGGTGGCCAGGCACAACGCGGTGACGGTTGCGCCGACGGGACCGATCTCTGCCGCGGCCAGGTCCGCCAGCGGATGGCGCCAGACGAGCGAGAGCACGGAAGCCGCGGCCAGGCCGGTGTAGCCCATCATGGAAAGCCAGGCGAACGGCACGTGGATGTACATGATGCGCACGGCATCGCCCTGCTGGTAGTCCGCGGGCGAGAGGAACAGGCCCCAGAACAGGCCGGCGCCGGTGATCAGCAAGGCCGGCCAGGTGAGCCAGGGCTGCACGCGCGAGGCGAGGCGCAGGAAGCGCCCGGGGTTTGCGAACCTGTGCAGGCTGCGGCGGGCAAGCGGGGCGGATATGCTGGTTGTGGCGTCCACTTGGCGATCCTAGCAGAGCAAAGCTTTGTGTCCATTCAGGTAGGCGAAGCAAGGAAGGCAAGCAGTCCTTTTTTGAAAAAAAAGGACCAAAAAACTTTTGACTCCGCTATCGCGGGACTTACCGGAAAGGTCCGCGACAGCCGAGTTAAAAGTTTTTTGCTTCT
>CAXTVW010000009.1:0-58187 GCA_964247675.1 uncultured Acetobacteraceae bacterium | reverse complement strand
GCATCGGCCGGCCTGGGCGTGGCCTTTACGGAAGCAAGCAAGGCCTTCTTTTTTGAAAAAAAGAAGCAAAAAACTTTTGCTCCCCCGCATTTGCAGCGTGCGTGATTCCCCCGATGACACGGGACTGCTGCCAGGACGTAGAGCACCTTTTCTGGGTCGTTTTTAAAGGGGAGTTCTTTTTTGCTTACACAACCCTGGTCGCCGATCAGTGAGGCAGCCGGTTGCTCCGTGTCAGGCGTTCATCCGCTGAAGGAGTAGCCTGCATATGGACACCAACGACACTACGAACCTGTCGCGCCGCAAGATGGTCAGCAGCGCGGGGCTTGGCATCGCTGTTGCCGCCGCGGCGCCGGCGTTTGCGCAAACCGCATCCGCTGCCATGCCGGAAGTGGCGGCCAAGAAGCTGATAGACCCGACCACGGCGTATCCGAAGCCGCCCTACCCCGGGCAGTCGCAGCCCTGGCCGGGCCTGGCCAGTAAGATGGACCCCAAGCCGGACCATGGCGAGACCAGCTACAAAGGCTCTGGCCGCCTGGCCGGCCGCCGCGCACTGATCACCGGCGGCGACTCCGGCATGGGCCGCGCCGCCGCTATCGCGTTCGCCCGCGAAGGCGCCGATGTCGCGATCAACTACCTGCCTTATGAGGAGCCGGACGCGCGCGAGGTGATCGCGCTGATCCAGCAAGCCGGGCGCAAGGGCGTGGCCATCCCTGGCGACCTGCGAGACGAGGCGTTCTGCCAGCACCTTGTGGCGACAGCGCTCAGCAGCCTCGGCGGGCTGGACATCATCGTCAGCAATGCCGGCCGCCAGCAGGCGCATGCGTCCATATTGGACATCTCCACCGAGCAGTTCGACTGGACGATGAAAACGAACATCTACGCGCCGTTCTGGATCATCAAGGCGGCGCTGCCGCATATGCAGCCCGGCTCCTGCATCATCGCCACCACGTCCGAGCAGGCCTACGACCCCACGCCCGAATTGTACGACTACGCCCAGACCAAGGCGGCGACGATGAATTTCGTCAAATCGCTTGCCAAGCAGCTCGGGCCGAAAGGCATACGGGTGAACGGTGTGGCGCCCGGCCCGATCTGGACCCCGCTGCAGGTGACCGGCGGCGCCACCAAGGCCAAGCTGGAGACGTTCGGTTCCAAGACGCCGCTTGGGCGCGCGGGACAGCCGGCGGAGCTGGGAGGGATCTACGTGCAATTGGCGGATCCGCTGGCCAGCTACGCTACGGGCCAGGTTTATGGAGCGGCGGGCGGGTCTGGGCAGCCTTAAGCAAGCAAAGAAGCAAAAAACTTTTGCTCCCCGTCGGCGGGTGCTGAAACACCCGCCCCCACGAGCAAAAGTTTTTTGGTCCTTTTTTTCAAAAAAGGACTGCTTGCCTTACTTGCCTGACGTGCTTTCTTCCGCGCCATGAACCTCACTCCCCTCGCCTCCTCCGCAGACGTGACGATCGACCGCGAGGAGACAGTCTGGAACGGCCGCTTCGCCCTGCAGCGCATCGGCTTCCGCGCCCGCCGGTTCGACGGCACGCTGTCCGGCCCGCGCGAGTGGGAGCTGCTTCGGCGCGGGACTGCGGCCGCCGTGCTGCCCTACGATCCGGTAGCCGACATGGTGGTCACCATCGAGCAGTTCCGCCTGCCAGCCTACGCCGCCGGCCTGCCGCCGGTGATGGTGGAGTTGGCCGCCGGGCTGACCGACGGGACCGAGACGGCGGAGGCCACCATTCGGCGTGAGTCCGTGGAGGAAATGGGGCTGGAACTGGGCGCCATGGAACGCATCGGCAACTTCCTGCTTACGCCTGGCGGCTGTGACGAGACCTGTACGCTTTTCGCCGGACGGGTGAGCGTCGGCGAGGTAGGGCCGGACGGCTTGCTGGGCGTGCGCGGCCTGGCCAGTGAGCAGGAGGACATACGCGTGCGGGCGCTGCCGGCCGCCCATGTCATCGAGCAGGCGCTGGCCGGCGCGTATCCCAATTCGGTGGCCACGATCGGGCTGCTATGGTTCGCGGCCAGGCGGGACTGGTTGCGGGAGCGCTGGGCGTGAGCTTCGGGCCGTTGGTCAGCACGGCGTGGCTGGCGGAGAACATAGGCGCACCGGGTTTGCGGATCATGGATGCGTCGTTCTACCTGCCGACGGAGGCTAAGGACGCACCGGAATTGTTCCTGGACGCGCACATTCCCGGCGCGCGCTTCTTCGACCTGGAGTTGATCGCCGACCAGGAGACCGGCCTGCCGCACATGGTGCCAACTGCCGGGCGCTTTGAGCGCCTTGTGTCGGCGCTCGGCATTTCCGACGGCGACAGGGTGGTGTTCTACGATCAGAAAGGGCTGTTCTCCGCCGCGCGCGGCTGGTGGCTGATGCGCCTGTTCGGCCATGATAGGGCGGCCGTGCTGGATGGCGGGCTGCCGAAATGGCGCGGTGAAGGGCGGCCTGTCGAGGCCGGCGAGCCACCGGCGCCTTTGCCCGGAGCCTTTCACGCCACGCTGCGCAGCGCGCGGCTGCGCGGGCTGGGCGACATGCTGGACAACGTGGCGTCTAAGGATGAGCTGGTGCTGGATGCACGCGCCTCCGGCCGGTTCACCGGCGCGGCGCCGGAGCCACGCCCTGGCCTGCCGAGCGGCCACATGCCCAATGCCGCCAGCCTGCCGGCCACTGAGCTGCTGGGGCCGGATCAGGTGATGCTGCCGCCCGACGCGCTGCGTGCCCGATTTGCCCAGGCCGGCGTGGATGGCGCACGGCCCGTGGTGACGAGCTGCGGCACTGGCGTGACCGCGGCCATACTGACTCTCGGCCTGGCCGTGGCCGGCCTGCCGGAAGGCGGGCTGTATGACGGCTCCTGGACCGAGTGGGCGAGCCGGCCGGAGACGCCGAAGGTGACGTCGTGACCGACGAGACGCCGCACGGCTTGGCCACACGCCTGTCCCATGCGGGGCGCGCCGGCACCAAGGTGCACGGCTTCGTCAACCCGCCGCTGCATCGCGGTTCGACCGTGCTGTATGAGGACATGGCGCAACGTCGCGCGCATATGCGCCGGCGGTTTGACCAGGCGCTGACCTACGGCACGCAAGGCTCGGCCACGCATCACGCGCTGGAGGACGTGATCGCGGAAGTGGAAGGCGGCACGCGCTGCCAGGTATTCTCCACCGGGCTGGCGGCCTGCACCACGCCGCTGCTTGGCTATCTCAGCGCGGGCGAGCACTGCCTGATGCCGGACAGCGTCTATGGCCCGGTCAGGACATTCTGCGACAGCATGCTGAAGCGGCTGGGCGTGGAGACGACATATTACCGCGCCGATTGCACGGTAGACGAACTGGTGCCGCTGTTCCGTCCTGAGACGCGCGTGCTGTATCTGGAGAGTCCGGGCAGCCACAGTTTCGAGGTGCAGGACGTGCCGGCGCTGGCAGCCCTCGCGCATGATCGCGGCTGCGCGGTGCTGTTGGACAACACCTGGGGCATACATGCGTTCCAGCCGTTCACCCACGGTGTGGATGTCAGCATCCAGGCACTGACGAAATACGCGGGCGGGCACTCGGACGTCCTGATCGGCTCCGCCACCACGAACGCCGAGGCGCACTGGCACAAGGTGCGTGACGCAGCGCTGGTGCTTGGGCAATACGCCTCACCAGACGATTGCTGGCTGACGCTGCGCGGCTTGCGCACGATGGCGGTGCGGCTGGAGCGGCAGATGCAATCCGGGCTGGCCGTGGCGGCCTGGTTTTCGGAGCAGCCGGAGGTGGCGCAAGTGCTTCATCCTGCGCTGCCAGGTGCCCCGGGGCATGATTTGTGGAAGCGGGACTTCACCGGCGCGTGCAGCCTGTTCGGCGTGGTGTTCAGCGAGGCAGTGAGTGTGGCGGGAACGCACCGTTTTGTGGATGCACTGCGCCTGTTCGGCATCGGCGCATCCTGGGGCGGTTACGAAAGTCTGGCGCTGCCAACCACAGGTTTTGTGACGCGCACGGCCTCGCAGTTGAGCGGGGCTATGGTGCGGTTCCACATCGGGCTTGAAGACGTGGCGGACCTTGTCGACGATCTGCGTCAGGCTTGGGGTTTGCTCCTGGCAGTGTAAGCAAGAGTTCTTTTTTGAAAAAAAAAACCAAAAAACTTTTGCTCCCTGTCGGCGGCTGCTGAACGGTCCGCGACAGCGCAGTCAAAAGTTTTTTGCTTCTTTTTTTCAAAAAAGAAGGCCTTGCCTTGCCTTGCCTTCGGCTGCCGTCCTGCGCAGCGTACCCGCAGCCGCTTATGGCGCAACGCCCGGCCGCCGCTTATGCTCTCGGGATGCTGCCCTCCTTCCGGTTCGACGCCCGCGGCCTTCTTCCGGCCATTGCCCAACAACACGATACCGGCGAGGTGCTGATGCTGGCCTGGATGAACCAGGCGGCGGTGGAGGAGACCCTGGCGACCGGCCGGGTCTGCTACTACAGCCGCAGCCGCCGCGGGCTCTGGCGCAAGGGCGAGACGTCCGGCCAAACGCAGCGCCTGGTGGAGCTGCGCTACGATTGCGACGCGGACACGCTGCTGCTGCTGGTCGACCAGGTGGGTGTTGCCTGCCACACCGGGCGCCGTTCGTGCTTCTACACTGCGTGGCGCGACGGCCATGCGGTGGAGGTGGCAGCCCCGGCTGCCGACCCGGCCGACCTGTACGGGTGATGGCAGGCCAGACCATCTGGCTGCTGGCGGGCGAGGCGAGCGGTGACGTGCTGGGCGCGCGGCTGATGCTGGCGCTGCGCGCACGCCAGCCTGAGCTGGTGTTTCGCGGCATCGGCGGCCCGCGCATGGAGGCGGCCGGCCTGGCCTCGCTGTTCCCGATGCGCGACCTGGCGGTGATGGGATTGGCGGAGATACTGCCGCGGCTACGGGCGCTGAGCCGACGCCTGGCGGAGGCGCAGGCCGACATCACCGCTACTCGGCCGGACATGGTGGTGACGATCGACAGCCCCGGCTTCGCGCTGCGCCTGCTGGAGCGGATCAAGCCGCTCGGCCTGAAGCGCATACATTACGTAGGCCCGCAGGTCTGGGCCTGGCGGGAGCATCGCGCCCGCAAGTTCCCGGGCCTGTGGGACCGTCTGCTGTGCCTGCTGCCATTCGAGGTGGCGTTCTTCGCCCGCCACGGTATCCCCGCCACCTTCGTGGGCCATCCGGTGCTGCAATCCGGCGCGGACCAGGGGGATGCGGCCCGATTCCGCGCCCGCCACAGCGTGGCCGAGACGACCAGGATCGTCATCCTGATGCCTGGCAGCCGGCGCACCGAGGCGCCGCGGCTGCTGCCGGTGTTCGGCCGCGCGATGGCGCTGCTCCGGCAGAGTGTGCCGGACCTGCTGCCGGTGGTGCCGAGCTCGCCGGCGGTGGCGGAGATCGTGGCCGCCCACGCCGCCGCCTGGCCCGTGCGCCCGCTGATCCTGACGGACATCGAGGACAAGCACGACGCCTATGCCGCCGCCGGCGCGGCGCTGACCAAGTCCGGCACCTCCACGCTGGAACTGGCGCTGGCCGGCGTGCCGATGGCGGTGACGTATCGCGTGAACCCGATCACTGCCGCGCTGGCACGCCGGCTGATCCGGGTGCCGCACGTGGCCATGGTGAACCTGCTGGCCGGGCGGCAGGTAGTGCCTGAGCTGCTGCAACAGGATTGCACGCCGGAGAAGCTGGCCGAGACAATGCGCGTGCTGCTCACGGATGCCGCTGCGGCTTCTGCACAGCGTGCGGCTTTTGGCGAGGCGATGGAAAGCCTGCGGGCGCCGGCAGGGACCCCGTCGGATGCCGCCGCAGACGCGGTTCTGGCATTGCTGCGAGAGTAGGCAAGCAAAGAAGGCCTTCTTTTTCGAGAAAAAGAAGCAAAAAGCTTTTGCCCGCGCTGTCGCGGACCGTTGAAGCACACGCTTCAACAACGCGCGCCGGACGGAGGTGAAGTTTTCGGTTCTTGCAAATAAGACTGCTTACTTACTGGGATCCGCAAACACGGAGTTGAAGCAACCCTGACCCGATGCGTCCGTAAGGCGTCCACCGACGTTGGACCGGCTACGACGTATGAGGATCGCCCAAATGAATAGTGACACCACCTACGTATTACCGCAGGCGCCGGCGCATCCCGGCCTGCTTCTACTCACCGCTTTTCCTGTCGCCTGCTTCTGCTGTGCGCTGGGCACCGACGCGCTTTATGCCCTCACGTCGGACATGATGTGGTCCAATTTCTCGGATTGGCTGCTGGCGGCCGGCATTGCGATGGGCGCGATTGCCGCGATCGGCGGCTTCATCGACGCGATACGCTTTCGGCACGCACGGACCGGGCGGCAGATCGTGCCTTTTGCCATCGGCAGTGTTGTGGTTCTGGCTCTCGCCCTACTTAACAACTTCGTCCACAGCAGGGATGCCTGGACGTCCGTGGTTCCCATGGGCCTGGCACTTTCCGCGGTAACCGTCCTGGCCATCATCATAACCGCCGTGCTCGGCGTGCGGCAGCCACGCCGCGCCGCACGCGTACAGTATTCCGGAGTTCGCACATGAGAAACGGTTTCAAAGCCCGGCTTACAATTGCCGGTGCAGCCATAGTGGCGCTTACGGGCGCCGGCCCGGACAATTTCGACAAGCAATCCCAGATAGGGCCTGACCCGGTGTTGCCGGCGCTTCAGCAATACCTCGTGCCGCCGATGAAGCTGGCGCCTGGGGTGGGCTGGAAAAGCGGTGAGTTGCCGACCGTCGCATCCGGCCTTCGCGTGCAGGCTTTCGCGCAAGGGCTGGAGCATCCGCGCTCCGTCTACACCTTGCCGAACGGCGATGTGCTCGTGGTCGAGTCCATCAGCCCGGACCTCCAGCCTGTCAGCCGGCCGAAGAACCTGGTGATGAACTGGATGGAGAAGTTCGTCACCTCGAACGGCAAGAGCACCGGTAGCAATCGCATAACGCTGCTGCGTGACAGCAAGGGCAACGGCCAGCCGGATGTGCGCACCGTGTTCATCGACCATCTGTATTCGCCGTTCGGTGTGGCGCTGGTCGGCAATGACCTCTACGTGGCCGATACCGACGCGATCCTGAAGTTTCCCTACACACCGGGTGCGACGAGCATCACCGCGGCACCTGTGGTGCTGACACCGTTGCCGGGCGGCCCGATCGACCACCATTGGACGAAGAGCCTGTTGGCAAGCGAAGACGGCAGCAAGCTCTACGTAGGCGTCGGCTCCAACAGCAACATCACCGAAAACGGCATCGGCGCCGAGATGGGCCGTGCCGACATCTGGGAAGTGGACCGCGCGACCGGGGCGCACCGCATCTTTGCCGACGGCCTCCGCAACCCGAACGGTTTGAACTGGGAGCCGCAGACCCATGCGCTGTGGTGCGTGGTGAACGAGCGCGACGAACTTGGGCCGAACCTGGTTCCGGACTACATGACCTCGGTCAAGGAAGGCGGCTTCTACGGCTGGCCCTACAGCTATTACGGCCAGCACCTCGACCCCCGCGTGCATCCGCAGCGGCCGGACCTGGTGGCGCGCGCCATCGTGCCCGATTACGCGCTGAGCTCTCACGTGGCACCCCTCGGCATGGTGTTCGATACCGGCAGCAGCCTGCCCGCGCATTACAGCGGCGGCGCCTTTGTGGGCGAGCACGGAAGCTGGGACAGGCCGGAGTTCAACGGCTACAAGGTGGTGTTCGTGCCGTTCACGAACGGCAAGCCAAGCGGGAAAGCTGAAGATGCCGTCACGGGCTTCCTCGACGACAAGGGTAACGCGCGTGGGCGGCCGGTGGGTGTGACACTCGACAAGACCGGAGCGTTGCTGATCGCCGACGATGTCGGGAATTCGGTCTGGCGCGTTTCCGCCGCTTCTCAGAACCAGGCTTCTAAATAAAATCCAGCGATAGAGAGTTGCTTTCGCGGGCGCCGGACAATCCGGCACCCGTTTTTTTCCCAACCCATGTTCTTGTTTTGTTGCCCAGGTTGAGCCTTCAAATGTAGAAACGGCGCTTCTGCACGGCCATCGCCATTGGCTTGGCTCAGGGGGAACGCATGCTACCATTTGCCGGAGCAGCCAGTGCACTGACACAGGCGGGCCTTTCTGCTTTCCTGGGCGCGACACACACCCAAGCGGCCGACCTTTGGGCAGTACTCGCCGTGGAGACCTCCGGTTGCGGGTTCCTACCGGACAGACGCCCGAAAATCCTGTTCGAACGGCATCAGTTCCACGCACTCACGCACGGGCGCTATGACCGTTCCCATCCGGACATCAGCGCGCCCCACGCCGGCGGCTATGGTCCAGGCGGCGCAAACCAATACGACCGGCTGGCCAAAGCCGTCGCCCTGGACAGGACGAACGCACTGAAAAGCACCTCCTGGGGAATCGCTCAGACCATGGGTCTTTGTCATGCGGACGCAGGTTTTGCCGACGTCGAGACGATGGTCACCGCCATGGCACGGTCCGAAGACGCCCAGCTGCTCGCCATGGCCGCCTACCTGAATGCCACGCACCTTGCGGCACCCCTGTCCCGCAATGACTGGATTGCCTTTGCCGAGGGCTACAACGGCCCTGACTACGCCGGCCGAAACTACGATGGTTTGCTGCGGCAGTTCCACAACCGGTTCAGGGAAGGCAAGCTGCCCGACGTGATGGTACGCGCGGCGCAGGTCTCGCTGACCTATCACGGCTATGACACGCGAGGGATTGACGGGATGGCCGGTCCGGGGACGGAGGCGGCAATCCGCCGGTTTCAAGCGAGCCGCGGATTGTCCATGACGGGGCGTGTGGATGCGGCGCTGTTGGCGGCGCTGGAAAGTTAAGGAAGCAGTTCTTTTTTAAAAAAAAAGAACCAAAAAACTTTTGTTCCCTTCGCACCTGCAATGCCCGAATGTTTTCTGAAAAAACAGGCACGCTGTAAGTGCAGGGAGCAAAGCTTCTGCTTTTTTCAACAGCAAGGCTTTTTCAGCGCCTTGGAAACAGTCGTGCGTCGTTGGATAAGCCTGGAACCCGAAGATGCGCTTGAACAAAAGTTTTTTGGTTCTTTTTTTCAAAAAAGAACTGCTTGCTTCTCTTTCTCCTCCCTCCCCCGCCCAAACAACTGCTCACGCTCAAGATTAGCCCGCTCCGCCGCGTAGAACTGGCGCAAGAACCTGTCCGTATCAGCCGACGCCACCGGCTCAGCCCACCCGATACGCTTGCAGATCCGCTCGCACACGTCCGCCTGCAACGTATCCGTCGCGCGGCCCGGTGGACGGCGCAGTATCTCCTCAAGCACCTGCAACTCGAACGCGCCGTAAGCCTGCAGCTGGCGTTCTGAAAACATGTAGTCCCGCTCGGACACGATGATGTCCGCCAACAGCGTGCGCTTCGGCATGGCGATCACCATCGTGCCGGCCAGCATGTCGCCGGCGCGCAGGCGGGCCCGGGTGAAGAGCGGCGTGCAAGCCAGAAGCGCCATCCAGAGCGCCAGGCCGAGACCGCTCCAGCCACGCGCCGAAGAGGCGAGGAACGCCATGAGCGGCAGGAAGACCTCAACCTCACGGGTGATGTTGCGCGTGATGATCGGGCCCGCATGCAGCGGGCCGCCGTGCCGGTCGATGACGCGCAGGCCTACGCTGCGCTTGCCTGGCGTGGCACCCTGCCAGGCGAGCTCGAAGCGCACGAAATACAGCGTGCGTATCAGGAAAGCCGCCAAGCCGGTGAGTGCAAACACCAGCCGCGCATTGCCGGCAAACAGGTGCTCATGGAAGGCAAAGCCGGCGATGAGCCCGACCGCAAGAACGAGTGCCACGATGGCACCCAAAATGATCGCAAAGTCGATCAGGAAGGCGGTGGCGCGTTCACCATAGGTTGCCACATCCACATCCAGCTGCACGCCTTCCGGCGTGGTGATCGGCAGCCGTGCGCGCTTGACTGGGACCAGGAACTCCGCCGTTCGGTCATGCACGCTGCGCGGCAGGGTGGACGGTGCCTTTGTCATGCAACGTTGGCTCGGCGCGGCACGGCGAGGTAGCTGACCCAGGCGGCGCCTACGGAAAAACCGATGATGAGCCGCCATGGCGTGCTGGCCACAAGCTGCCGCAGGCCGCCCTCCAGCGCCGCCGCTAGCATGAACAGCAACATGCCGCCTACCGCCAGGCGCGAGACTGTCTCGCCGGAAGCGGCCAGGCTGTCCAGTCTCGTCCGCTCGCCTGGCAGCAGCAACGCCTGGCCGATCATCAGGCCCCCTGCCCCGCAGATGGCGATGGCGCCGAATTCGGTCACGCCGTGTATGGAGACCCAGCCGATGCAGTCCAGCAGCAGGCCGCGATGCGCGTGCATCGCCAAGAACGCGCCGAAGGTCAGGCCCTGCAGGATAAGCAGCGCCGCCGTGGGCAAGCCGCCGGCAATGCCGAGGCCCAGACAGAGGATGCCAACCATCGTGTTATGCTGGAACAGGAAGGTCGCGAACACGCCGAACGAATCCGCCCAGCCAGGCCAGGGCGCGAAGATCTCGTTCGCCAGCAGATCCTCCCGCGTGCTGGCGATGCCGCGGCCGTTCGCCATGTCGGCCGGTATAAAGGCGGCGATCCAGGCCTCGTCCCGGTCGGCCAGTGCGTAGCCGGCAACGGTGCCTGCCACGATGCAGCCGAGTGCCGCCAGGATGTACCAGCCACCCGCGCGCGCGCCGGCCGGAAATCCGCGGGCCAGGAAGTGCCGCACGCCGGCCAGCCAGGAGCGGCGCGGGCCATACACCAGCAGGAACGCGCGCAAGGCGAGGTCTTCGAGATACAGCAGCAGGTTGCGGTCCAGGGCGATGGCGCGCGCGACAGAGAGGGACGACACGGCCGAGCCGTAGAGCAGCGGGAGGCGGTTCAACTCCTCGGCGGTGAGCGCGCGCAGGCCGCGGCGGCGAGCTTTCTCGACAAGAAGTTCCAGGGCTTGCCAGCCGGCTTCGCGTTGCTGGCGGAAGACGGTGCTTTTCAGGGTCAGCAAGGCAAGCAGTCCTTTTCTGCAAAAAAGGACCTGAAAAATTCTGCTCCTGGCGATGGGGCTGGCGTGCGCTTTGGTTCAGCCAAAACCCGCTTCTTCACAGAAGGCCTCGCTGTTTCACAGCGACGTACCGGTTCACCAATCCGGCCGACACGGCGCCGCGGTCCACGTCCAGGCAGTGCACACCCAGCCTTGCCAGGCGGGCAAACACGATGCGGCGTTCGCGGAGAACGTCGCTGGCGACGACAGCCTGGCCGAGTGCGGCGGCCTGGGTCGGCGGCGCGTCCAGCAGGGATTGCAGCAGCGGATCGCGCAGGCTGACGAACACCACTACATGCCGGCTACCCAGCCGCTGCAGGCTTTCCGCCATCAGTTCGGCGGTGATGGTGTCCACGAAATCCGTGAACAGCACCACCAGCGCGCGGCGCTTCAGCCGTGCGGAGAGTTCGGCGATGCCAAGGGTGAAGTTCGTCTCTTCCGGGTGATAGGACAGGCTTGCGGCCTGATGTTGCAGGCGCGCGAACGCCGTAGTGCCGCGGACCGGCGCCCCCCAATGCCGCACGCGCGCATCGAAGCCATAGATGCCGACCGAATCACCCATGCGCAGCGCCGTCCAGCCGAGCAGTAAACCGGCGCCGATCGCGTGATCCAGGCGCGGCACGCCGTCTATCGGCGCGCGCATCAGCAGCCCGGAGTCGAAGGCCAGGATGATGGCATGGTTGCGCTCGGTGCGCATCTCGCGCGCCACAAGCCTTCCGTGCCGGGCCGAATGTTTCCAGTCCACGCTTGCTATGTCCATGCCGGGCATGAACTCGCGCAGCGCGTCGAACTCGGTGCCGGCGCCGCGGTCGCGCTGCAGTTTCAGGCCGGCGGGCGAGTCACGATCCTGGAATTGCAGCGCCGCACTCTGCACCGCGCGAATGTCCGGCACGACATCGATGCCGGTGCCTACGGGGACGACGTGCAGGCGCTGGTTCAGGCCGAGCGGGCCGCGCCAGCGCAGGAGCAACGCGCCCAGATGGATGTGGCCGCGACGCGACGGCGTGAGCGCGATCAGCACGATCGCGGTGGTGCCAGAAGCCGCACGGCAGCGCTGCATTGGGATCGGCGCAAATTCGCCTTCAGCGTCCAGCAGGATCTCGAACTCAGTCGCGCTGGCGCCGCCCGTGGCGAGTGCGAGTTCCACGGTGACCTGCACCGTATTGCCGATGGAGACGCGCGCGGGCGCGGTTAATCCGGCGCGCAGGCGCCGTGGCGGAAGTGTCAATGCGGCATCCAGCGCAAAGGCGGCAAGCAGAGCGACGATTGCTGCAAGCGGCAGCGTCCACAAAGCGGGCGCCAAGCCGCCAACCAGCACGGACAGCGGTGTGGCTATCGCGAAGAGCAGCGCCAGACGTGGTGTTGGACGCACTTAAGCAAGGCCTTCTTTTTTGAAAACAAGAAGCAAAAAACTTTTGGTCCCTGGCGGCGAATGCTTCAGCACCCGCCGACAGGGAGCAAAAGTTTTTTGCTTCTTTTTTTCAAAAAAGAAGGCCTTGCTTCCTTCCTTCACCGTGGCACCGCCACCTGCTCCAGTATCTCGCGCACTACCCGCTCCGCCCCACGCCCCTCGATCTCCGCCCCAGGCGACAACACCACCCGATGGCACAGCACCGGCAGAGCAAGCCGCTTAATGTCGTCGGGGATGACGAAGTCCCGCCCCTGCAGTGCCGCGTAGGCGCGCACGCTGGCCGCAAGCATGTTGGCCGCGCGCGTGGACGCGCCCACTTCAAGAGACGGGTGGCTGCGCGTGGCGCGCACGACATCGACGATGTAGTCGATCAGCGCGTCGGTGAGCGTGATGCCGGCGATCTGCGTACGCAGCGTGTCCAGTTCGGCGGCGTCGAGCACCGCTTCCAGCCCGAAATCGGCCAGACGCGGCATGGCGGCACGGTGGCCGTGCTGGCGCAGCACGGCGCGTTCCTGGTCGCGGTCCGGGTAGCCGACTATTATCTTGAACAGGAAGCGGTCGAGCTGCGCTTCGGGCAGCGGGTAAGTGCCCTGCTGCTCGATCGGGTTCTGCGTGGCCACCACCATGAACTCGCTGCCCAGCGCGTGGTCCACGCCGTCGATGGTGACGATGCGTTCGGCCATGGCTTGCAGCAGGGCGGCCTGAGTTTTCGGCGGGGTGCGGTTGATCTCGTCGGCGAGCAGCAGCTGAGTAAAGATTGGGCCTTTGGTCAGCGCGAAGGTGCTGGTTTGGAAGTTGAACAGGTTGGTGCCGAGCACGTCGCCTGGCATCAGGTCCGGGGTGAACTGGATGCGGCCGAACTGCAGGCGCAGGCAGGCGGCGAAAGCTTGCGTCAGCAAGGTTTTTGCGGTGCCCGGCACGCCTTCCAGCAGGATGTGGCCGCCGACGAGCAGGCTGGTCAGCATAAGCTCGACCACGTCGTCCTGGCCGACCACGGCGCGGCGTATCTGGGCGCGCATGTCCGTGGCGAGCTTTGCCACTGCTTCAAGCTCCACGCAGCATCTCCTTTTTCCAGGCGTATGTGCGCTGTGCCAGCGCGAAGGCGGCATCTGGGCTGGCCCGGGTGGCGGCCAGGGAGGCGGCTTCTGCGCGCAGCGCGGCCTCGGTGTCCTGGGTGCCGCGCTGCTGTTCGGCCTGCGCCAGCCAGGCGGCGCGCGCGTCGGTCTGGCCGGTGTCGGGCGCGTGCAGGCGGGCGGCCACGTCTTCGATGGTGACGGAGACGTAGCGGCGCAGCATCTCGGCCAGGTGGCCCGCATACACCATCAGCCCGGCGATGCTGGCAATCAGCGAGAGGCGGCCGGCGGCGATGCCGGGCGCCGGCGGCCGGTCCACCCCGAAGCGGCGCGCGGTGGCCCAGACCACCAGGCCCACGGCGAGGAACGCGGACAGCGTGGCACCGGCGAACGGTCGGGCGGCGAGCAGGCGGAACTGGCCGTTCGGCACGCTGGAGAAGCCGTGTATCGTCTCGTCGAACAACACGGGGCCGCCCTGGCGCGCGCGGTCGATCATGGCGACGGCCAGGCTGGCGTTGCCGCTGGCCAAGCCGTGGTTATTGATCAGGTCCGGGTCGGCGAGCACCCACAGTTCGCCGCGTGCGCGTGGCAGGTAGCCAAGAAGCACGTGGTCTTTGCTTGCGAGCACGGGGGTAAGCGCAGCGGACTGGATCAGCTGCAGAGGGGCCTCCAGGTGTGGCACGCCTGCTGCCAGCTTGTTCAGCTCGAACACCGCCGTGGCGTTGCCTGGGCGGATCGCCGTTGCGCCGGGCAGCGCGTCCTTCAGTATCGTCTGTGCCAGGAACGCCGGTTTCGGCACGGCGAGCGCGATCCAGCCATGCTGGCCGGCCTCGCCGTCAGGCTCCCATTTCGGCAGAACCAGCAGCACGTGGCGCGCGCGCAGCAGGCCGCGCAAGGCTTCTGGCGAGGGATCCACATCGGGCTCCGCCAGGACCAGCAGGCCGTCCCCGTGCAGCTTCTCGCGGCTGGCGCCCCGGCTGGCGCTGGCGTCCACGCCGCGCCGGCGCAGCACCTCCAGCAACACGGAATGGCCAAGCGCGGATCGCGAGTAGGTGCTGGCGCCGTCCGAAGCATCCGACTGTTCTGCGAGAGCCAAATAAAGCGAGACCGCGACGGCGGCCACCGCCAGTGCGGCGACACCGGCGGCGAGCAGGCTCGGGCGTTTCATGCCGCGGCGCCGAGCGCAGTGTTCAGCCTGTTGTAGAGCGTCCTGCACTCTTCCCAGGCAGCCAGGCTGGCGGGCCGCAGGCCGAAATACGTCCATTCTACTTCGCTGACGATCCCTGCCAGCACATCCTGCGCCGCGGGTGCCAGGCGGCCGTCGCGCAGTATCTCTCGGCTCGTCAGGCTTGGGTCCAGCCGGCCGCCGCTCTGCCGCCTGACATCGGCCAAAGCCTGCAGGAGCAATTCGTGCAGCGCCTCGCGCAGCCGGCCGGCCGCGGCAAACGCGTCGGCTGCCGCCAGATGCGCGGTCTCGCCTGGGCCGGCGTGCTGAGCGCCCTCATTTGGCACAGCCCATTCGACGGGGCCGCGGCGCAGGCGCACTGCGATATAGATGAGCAGCGCGGCGCAGGCGGCCAGGATGATGTATAGCACCACATCCGGCAGGCTCAGCGTCCAGCGATCGAGAAAGGAGCCGGGGTCGGCAGTGGTGCGCGGCAGGTCGGCTTGCGCGCCCTGGTCGGCGAGGACGCGGGCCGCCAGCGCATTTATCGGTTCAGCCGGCATGGCGCGGAGTATGCCAGTTCGTGGCGATACAGCAACGGCTTAACGAAGCAAGCAGTCCTTTTTTGAAAAAAAGGACCAAAAAACCTTTACTATCCCGCATCTGCACCAGCCGCAGTTTTTCGGAAAATCGGGCTCTTGCAGCAGCGGGGAGATAAAAGTTTTTTGGTTCTACTTTTCAAAAAAGAACTGCTTGCTTTCTTCCTGCCTGGAGCCACCACAATGCAAGAACAAGAAGCCAGAGACGCCCTAGTCCAAGTCATGCGGCGGATGCACGCGAGCGGGCTGAACCGCGGCACCAGCGGCAACGCCAGCCTGCGCGTTCCTGGCGGCATGATGATAACGCCCTCCGGCATCGCGCCGGATGCGCTGACACCGGCGGGCATGGTGTTCGTGGCCGATGACGGCACGCCGGACAGTCGGGGATTGCGTCCCTCCACCGAGTTCCGCATGCACCACCACATCCTGGCAGGGCGGCCGGACGCAAAAGCGGTGGTGCATTGCCATTCCCGTCACGCAACGATCCTGGCGTGCTGCGGCCGGCCGATCGAGCCGATCCACTACATGGTGCTGGTCAGCGGCGGGCCTGTGGTGCGCGTGGCGCCCTATGCCACGTTCGGCACGCAGGCGCTCGCCGATGCGGTTGTGGCGACGATGGCCGGCAGCCGCGCGTGCCTGATGGCCAACCACGGCCAGATAGCGATCGGCGAGACGTGGCAGCAGGCGCTGGCGGTGGCCGAGGAGGTGGAGGAGCAGGCTGCGGTGACATATGGCGCGCTGCTGATTGGAGGGGCGGTCAGGCTGGACGCTGCGGCGTTGCGGGATGCCGAGGGTGCGTTTGCGGGGTATGGTCAGGGTTAGTGTCTGTTGAAAGGCGCCCTGACGATCGTTTCCACGGCGTTCCTTGTGCTCCGGTGCTCGGAAAAGCACGCCAGTCAACTCGCCGGGACACTCGTTCAACAGATACTCAAGGAAGCAAGCTGTTCGGTCTGAAGTAGGTATCGAACACTCTGATATTCGTGTTTGCAGGTTTCTGAGTGCCCGAGACAAAAACGCTTGCTGAAGATGCAGGGCGGAAAAAGTTCTTTGCTTCCTCTTTGCGAAGAAGGCCTTGCTATCCAATCCTCAGTCGAACACCGCGGCGATCCTGCTGCCGCCGAAGCCGTCCTGGGACTCCGTCAGGTCCCGATAGACGATCGTGACCACGATCGTGCTGAACAGAGCCAGGATGACCGAGAACACCAGCTGCACGATCGCGCCCGGCAGCGGGCCGAACGCCATCCTGGCCGGGATGCTGAGCGCGTTTGTCAATCCGCTTAATACGCCGAGTAGCAAAAGGAGGCCGAAGATGCGCCAGCGTGAGCCTTTCGTAAGGCCGGCGCTCCGCTTCAGGCTCGCGATCGGGCCGAGCCGCTCGATCACGCAGACAGGGCCTATGATGAAATACGCCACATAAACCATCAGGCCCGGCACGGCGAACAGCAAGGCGCCAAGAATTATCAGAAAGCCGGCGCAAATCCAGGCCCCGAGCAGCGGGAGAAAACGGCCCATGGCCGCCTCGATCGCCGTCAGGACAGAGGGGCTGGCGCCGTCCATCACGCGCGATGCGGCGACGTAGGTGGCACCGTGCGTAACCAGCGCGATCAGCAGGCCGAAGATGATCGCCACGACAAATGGCCAGCCGAAAGGCGACACGGTTTGCCCGTGTGTCGGCACATGGTGCAGTTGAATGCTGATAGCCTGGATGAGCGTCGGCAGCAGCTGGATGGCGTAAAGCAGGCTGAACGGCCCAATCAGTTGCCACCAGATCGGGAAGGCCCGGCTAAGGACGTTGCCAACGCGCAATCCCGGGCCGGATTGCCCGGTCCCGAACTGTCTCGACACTGTCGCCGACGCCATACACCCCTCCGTTGGCGCACCGCTCCGGCCGGGCGCGCGCCATCTTAACCCTGAAGCCGAACCAAAGTGAAACGTTTTGCGCGCGGCTGGCTCCCGATCGGAGCCTCTTGCACTGCACAACGGCGCCACACACCTCCGCCCATGCAGTCGCTCCGAGGAGACCATATGCCGACCCTGTTCGATCCCATCCAGCTCGGCGCCATCTACGCGCCGAACCGCGTTCTGATGGCGCCGCTGACACGCGGCCGCAGCACGCGCGAGCATGTGCCGACGCCGGTCATGGCCGAGTACTATGCCCAGCGCGCGTCCGCTGGCCTGATCATCAGCGAGGCCACCGGCATCAGCCAGCAGGGCCTTGGGTGGCCGTACGCGCCCGGCGTCTGGAACAAGGCCCAGGTGGAAGCCTGGGGCCCCATTACGGAGGCGGTGCACAAGGCGGGCGGCCGTATCGTCATGCAACTGTGGCACATGGGCCGGCTGGTACATTCTAGCTTTCTGGGCGGCGAGGCGCCCGTCTCGTCGGTGGCCGTCGCGGCACCGGCCAAAGCCCACACCTATGACGGCAAGCAGCCTTACGACACGCCGCGTGCGCTACGAGCCGATGAAATACCTGCGCTGCTGGAGGATTACCGCATCGCAGCCCGCAACGCGATGTCGGCCGGATTTGACGGCGTACAGGTGCATGCCGCCAATGGCTATCTGATCGACCAGTTCCTGCGCGACAACACCAACACCCGCGACGATAGCTATGGCGGCAGCGTGGCCAACCGTGTCCGCCTGCTCACCGAGGTGACGCAGGCCGTCTCCGATACGGTCGGCGCAGACCGCACTTCCGTGCGCCTGTCGCCGAACGGGTTCGTGCAAGGCGTGGACGACAGCGACCCCGAAGCGCTGTTCAGCGCCGCGGCGGCCGCGCTGTCCGGCCTCGGCATAGGCTTTCTGGAAATACGCGAGCCGTTCGAGGACAGCACGTTCGTCAAAACCGTGGTTCCGCTCATCGCGCCTTCGATAAAGCGCGCGTTCCGCGGCCCGCTTGTGCTCAATTCCGACTATGACGGAAAAAGTGGCCAGGCGATGCTGGATAGCGGCGTGGCCGACGCGATCGCGTTCGGCCGGCCGTTTATTTCAAACCCGGACCTGCCGGCCCGCTTGCAACATGGCAAGACGCTGGCCAAGGACGAGATGGCGACCTGGTACAGCCAGGGATCGCAGGGCTATGTCGATTATCCCGCCGCGGCCTGAAGGAGCGCACCATGAGCCTCGTCGATGAAGTGGCGCCTGGGCTGTCCGGCGTAGAGCAGCTCCGCGCGCTTATGGGCAGTGCGCGCCGGCCGGGCATTGGCCAGGCGCTGCAATTCACACTTGCCGAGGTCTCAGAAGGGCATGTGGTGTTCGAGGGCGTGCCCGGCGAGCACGCCTACAACCCGATCGGCACGGTTCATGGCGGCTACGCGGCAACGTTGCTGGACTCCGCCTGCGGCTGCGCCGTGCATTCCAGACTCGCGGCCGGCCAGGGTTACACGACGCTGGAGTTGAAGGTGGCCTACCACAAGGCGATGACCTCCAAGACGGGCGTGGTGCGCGCGATCGGGACGGTTGTCTCGCTGGGGCGTCGGGCGGCTTTTGCGGAAGCGCGGCTGGAGGATACCGAGGGACGGTTGCTGGCCTCGGCTACTTCCACTTTGTTGGTGATTTCGTAAAGGAAGAAAGGCCTTCTTTTTTGAAAAAAAGAAGCAAAAAACTTTTGGTCCCTGTCGGCGGCTGTTGAGACCTTCGTCGACAGGAAACAAAAGCTTTTTGCTTTTCTTTCTCGAAAAAGAAGTCCTTGCTCTATTCCACGGTAACCGACCCGAACCCGCTGACCTCCTTCGTCAACTGCCCGTTCACCTTGCGGAAATGCACCGACCCCACGCCTGACAGATCGACATGCGCGTCATCCACTTCCGCGCCGATCTGCATGTGGCCGGCGCCGCTTGCCTCCAGCCTGGCGCGGCCGATATGGCCGGCGGTCACGGCGACGCGGCCGGCGCCGCTCAGGTCCACGCTGAAATTTGGCATGGCGGCCTGATCCACGGTGATGTCGCCATGGCCGGAAAGTTCGATGCTGGCGGGGCCGTCGGCGCGGGCCACGTGCAGGTTGCCGTTGCCGCTGATGTCGACATGCAGGGATGTGGCCGACGCGTCGGTGATGTCGGCGGCACCCGACAGGTCCAACGACAGCGTGCCGCCGACCGCGCCTATGGTATAGTGGCCGAAGCCTGACTCATCGATGGTGAGCGGATAGGTGGCCGGCACGCGGACGGAGAGGACCAGCGTCGGCTGGCTGTTGAAGCTCTCTTTCCAGCAATTGCCCGGATGGGTGTGGATGCGCGCGTTGCCACGGCTTTCCAGAAGCAGGTGATCGATCTCCTCCTGGTGCTCGGCGGTGGCCTCAACCACGGCTTGGCCGTGCAGCGTGTTGTCCGGCGTGACCGCGACGCTGGTGGCGCAGGGCGAGTCGATCGACAAGCCGGAGCCCTCGAGCGTGGCGGACAGCGTGGCAGCGTGAGCGGTGCCGACGGCAGCGGCGAACAGGGCGGCGGTGATAGCGTGGCGTATGGGCATTGCGGCCTCCTTGGCTATGCGCTTCGGACTGCAGGCGGCGTGCCAACTAAGGAAACCATTGTTAACGCTACGTTTTCAATTTAGCTGGGGAAGCAATCCGGCAATTTTTGGCGGTTTATGGCTTATCTCGCCATGTCGCGCGACGTTCGAGTGAAAGAGAGGCTCTTTTCGCAGGAACGTCGCAAAACTTTTACTACCCCGCTTTTGCAACAGCTCGGGGTTGGTAGGAGACAACACATCGTTGCAAATTCGAGGAAGTAAAATTTTTCGATCTTTTTCGAAAAAGGATTGCTTGCTCCTGTCAGCACCGAGACCGCAGGGCGGATTGCGTCACAGCAGCCCGGTCGCCGATGCCGCGCATTCGCGCAGTCGGGCCGCCTCGCTGCAGGTCCCGCCTGGCGAACACCGCCGGCAGGCCTGCCGCAACCCAGGAGCGACCGCAGGCCCGTGGCGCTCCGAGCCTGGCCAGGCCGGCTTGGCTGATCTGGGTGAGCACGGGCTGAAGCGCCTTCGACGGCACGCCGGCCACGACTGCGTCGGTGGAAAGACCGTTCTGCGCCAGCAGATCCTGGGGCAGCAGGCAGCGCCCGGCGGCGGCCAAGGCGCCTAGATTGCGCAACTGGCCGGCGATGCCGTAGCCAGCGCCAAGGTCGCGGATCCGGCCGAGTGCAGCTGCCGGAGCGCCGAGGGCTTGGGCGGCGGCTACGGCGAGCGAACCGGCGCCGCGGTCCAGCCAGGCGGACCAGGCAGCCAGAGTGGGAAACTCCGCCTCCGCCTCGGTCTCGCGCGCGTCCACCATGGCAAGCAAGTTTTCGGACTGAAGCGCGCCCGAGACCAGCGCAGCATGGAGCGGCGTGGCGACCTCATGGGTGCGCTGGGCCCCTTCCACTACCTCACGCCACCATTGCAGGCGTATCAGCGCCAGGCCGGGCTCGCGCGTCACCTCGCAGGCGCGGGCGAGTTCGTGGTTGAAGGCGATGAGCGTGAACAACGTTTCCCGGTGGGCGGCGGGGGCAAACAGGGCGCAAAAGTAGCGATCCGGGTCGTGGCGGCGGACAAGCGGGCCGAGCGAGGCGCCTGGGTCGGCGGCGTTGCCGGTCATGTGCTTGACGGACGGTTCATGGAACAATAGCGCTGTCGCGCGTTGTGGCTGCAAGCCGACGCCCGGCGCGCTTCGCGCCCCGCGTCCGACCACGCGCGCTGCGCGCCCTTACTTTCAGCAGACGGAGAACGCCCATGGCTTTCGAACTCCCCCCCCTTCCCTTCGACAAGAACGCGCTCGCCGGCGCCGGCATGTGCCAGGAAACGCTGGAGCTGCATCACGACAAGCATCACCAGGCCTACGTGACGGCGCTGAACGGCTTTGTCGAGAAGGACTCCTCGCTGCAAGGCAAAAGCCTGGACGAAATCGTGACGCTGACTGCACAGACGCCGGGGCCGGTGTTCAACAATGCCGGGCAGCATTGGAACCACATCCTGTTCTGGCAGAACCTGTCGCCCAAGGGCGGGCAGATGCCCGGCAAGCTGGCGGCCAAGATCGACAGCGATCTGGGTGGTGTCGACAAGTTCAAGGAGGCGTTCAAGGCGGCGGCGATCGGGCAGTTCGGCTCAGGCTGGGCGTGGCTGGTGATGGGCAAGGACGGCAAGCTGGCGGTCACCAAGACGCCGAACGGCTCCAACCCGCTGGCGACAGGCGAGGGCAAGGTTCTTCTCGGCCTGGATGTGTGGGAGCACAGTTATTACCTGGATTTCCGCAACCGCCGCCCGGACTACATCACCAACTATCTCGACAAATTGGCGAACTACGAGTTTGCCGAGGCACAGCTTCAGGCGGCCTGATCTATCTGGTGACATCGCTACGATGCGGGGCGCATCAGCTCCGCATCAATTTTGATCGGACATTGTAATGGCAGCCCGCGTACCCGCACCGTTCGCCTTGCCATTGCTGTTCACCGAGCTAGCCATGGCGTCCTGGGAGACGGTTTGGCACCGCACCGCGCTAATGGCGACCGGTGCGTGCACGCAAGCCGAGTATGAGCGCATGGTGCACGAGAAAATGCAGGCGATACAGCAGGCCAGCGTAGCGCTGATGACGGGTCAGAATACAGAAACCGTTCTGCGGCCATTTCACCGGAAGGCTACGGCCAATGCTCGGCGATTGCGGGAGGCTTGAGACAGTAACGCTTTCTGTTTTGAAAGCAGGATGCGAGAAGCCTTCGTTTTTGAAGGCGCCTGAAGCGCGGCGAATGTTTTAGGCGCACCTGACACATTTTAATGGCGTCAGGAACGAAAGTTTTTTGCTTCATTTTCCCAAAAACGAAGGCCTTTCTTCACTTGCTGTCATTAGCCGCAACAGGTGGTGTCGCCGTTAAAACGGTCGAGATGGTGTCCCGCGCTACCGTAACGCGCACGTTGGGTGCGATCTCTACCTCCACTTCATTCGCGCCATCACGCACTTTCTGCACAACTCCCAATATGCCGCCGCCCGTCAGCACGCGATCGCCGCGCTTGATCGCGGCCAGCTTTGCCTTGAGCGCTTTCTGCTGCTGCTGCTGCGGGCGGATCATCAGAAAGTAGAACACCACAAAGATCATCACGTAGGGCAGGAACTGCAGGACTTGCGCACTGGCGAGACCGCCGCCGCCGGCGGTATCCTGGGCATAGGCTGACGAGATCAAGGACGGCATCGAAGTGGTGTTCCTGACGGGAGAAGTGGCGCACGGACGGTGCTGAGTGACCAGAGGCCGGCTTGCGGCTGGATGCGGCGCACCATAGTTTCCGGCCCACCTCCGTCAAGCATCGGCACCTGCCCCGCATCATGGACGCATTGTTCCCTCTCGTCAGACGCATCGCCGAAGCACTGGAGCGTTTGGCACCTTCTGTTCCGGCGAACCTCAAATTGGATGGTGCTGACGCTTTCGTGTGGCAGCCCGCGGCGCAAGGCGAAGGCGGGCGGCTACTACCAGTGGCGCGCGTGGCGCGGGTCGAGATCGGGTTGCTGCAAGGCATCGAACGCGCCCGTGACACGCTGCTGGCCAACACGCTGCGCTTTGCCGCAGGGCGGCCGGCGAACAACGCCATGTTGTGGGGCGCACGTGGGATGGGCAAGTCCAGCCTGGTGAAGGCGGTGCATGCGGAGGCGCTGGCGCGCACGCCAGGCAGTCTGGCGCTGATCGAGATACACCGCGAGGATATCGCGACCTTGCCCGTCCTGCTGGACAGGCTGCGCCAGCAGGATCGGCGTGTGCTGGTGTTCTGCGATGACCTGTCGTTCGAGCGTGAAGATGCGGACTACAAGGCGTTGAAATCCGTGCTGGACGGCGGCATCGAGGGCCGCCCGGAGAACGTGCTGTTCTACGCCACCAGCAACCGCCGCCACCTGATGCCGCGCGACATGATCGAAAACGAGGCGGCGACGGCGATATCGCCTGGTGAGGCGGTAGAGGAGAAGGTGTCGCTATCGGACCGTTTTGGGCTCTGGCTGGGGTTCCATTCGTGCGACCAGGCGACGTATCTGGCCATGGTGGCGGCCTACGCTGCGGATCTCGGGCTGGCGGCTGATCGGGCGGAGGCGCTGGCCTGGGCGGCAGGGCGGGGGTCGCGGTCCGGGCGAGTGGCTTGGCAGTTCATTCAGGATCTTGCCGGGCGGGTAGAGAAGTGAAGAAGCCTTTCTGCCCTACCGATCCGGCTGCATCGTCCGTAAATTCGCCGCAGCCAGGCTTGCCAGGAAACTGCGTGCGCCAGCAGATTCCATCTCCACGTTCACACGCGGCACCAGCTCGCGTTTCAGCTTCGGCGAGGCAGCTTCGGCAAGTGCCCAGGCGGAACCGAAATACGGCAGCGCCAGCCAGCCCTCCAGCTGGGTGACGGGCAGCCCAAGTTGTACGGTGAGATTGTCCAGATGTTTGCCCCGGTCATCGGGCGTGCTCCAGGCGGCGCGCAAGAGGCGGCGCGCGACCAGGCGGCGTATGCGGTTGCTGACAGGCTCCAGTGCGCTGTCCAGCATGGCATCCTGACACTGCATGCGGCGGCGGATGGTATCGGCCATCCCGCCGGCAGCGCGGCCGTTGGTGCGGCCGGATACGCTGACGGTGATATCCGGATCGTGCCGTATGCGGGCGTCAATGCGGCGTAGTGCGTCGACAAGGGCGCGGTCCTCGCCGGAGCGCACCGCCGGCACGCCGCCTGCGGCGAGGAAAGTGTCGCGCCGGACAGCGATGCTGGCGCCGGATTCTTCCGTGTGGCGTAGCCATGGGTCGGAGGGGTCAGGGTCCAGCATGCAGGCGATACGGTCGAGCTGGGTCGTGTAGTAAACCTCCAGTTCGTCGTCCTCATGGAGATGGCCGGGGATCCGCAAAGCGTCCACAGGATCGATAACGGCGCGGCCACAGACGACGTCGGCGCCATTGCGGAGGGCTTCGAGGTTCGCTGCCAGCCAGTCGGGGGCGACGCAGCCATCAGCATCTGTCGTCATCACGACGCCGCCCGGGTCGGTGAGCATCGCGGCTTTCGACATGGCGAGGCGGCGGGCATGGCCGGCATTGGCCTGGGCAGGGCCGAAGGTATGTTCGAGGACATGTAAGCCGCAGGGGAGCGTGGGCCGCAGCGCGCGGGCGATGTCCGCCGTGCCGTCCGTGCTGTTGTTCACCAGAAGCAGGATGTCGGCTTTTGCCGAGCCTTCCTGGAGGGCAAGTGCACGCAGGCAGTCGCCGATCAGGGCGGCTTCGTCTCTGACGGGAATGGCGACAACGATACGCGGCATGGTCGGGCCCTGGCTGGTTCAGCCTTGCTAACCGGACGGGCGTTTCGGGGTTGCAATCAATCTGTTGCGAGGGAAGCGGACCGGGCGGTCAGGTATTCGTGATGCTGGATAACTTCGCGTACGACGAAGGCAAGGAACTTTTCTGCGAATTCCGGGTCCAGGCGGGCGGTTTCGGCCAGGGCGCGCAGGCGGGCGACCTGCTGGGCCTCGCGTGCGGGATCCGACGCGGGCAGGCCCAGGCGAGCCTTCAGGCGGCCGACCTGCTGGGTGCATTTGAAGCGCTCGGCCAGCAGGTGGATGAGGGCGGCGTCTATGTTGTCGATGCTGGCGCGTAGGGTGAGGAGTTCTTCGGGGGGCATTGGTGGGGTCCGGGGAGGAGATAGGCAAGGAAGGCCTTCTTTTTTGGAAAAAAGAAGCAAAAAACTTTTGCTCCCTGTCGGCGGCTGTTCCAGCGTCCGCCGAATAGAACCAACGGTTTTTGCTCATTTTTGAAAAAACGACTGCTTGCTTACTCCTTGCCTTTTTCGCGCATGATGCGGGCCTTGTCGCGTTTCCAGTCACGGTCGGCTATGGCGTGGCGCTTGTCGGCTTTGTTACGGCCCTGGCCTACGCCGAGTACGACTTTGGCTATGCCTTTGTCGTTGAAATGGATGTCCAGCGGGACGAGGGTGAAGCCGTTTCTTGTGGTCTCCGCTATGAGCTTGCCGATCTGCTTCTTGTGCAAAAGAAGTTTGCGGGGGGCGCGCGGTTCGAAACGGGAGAGCACGCCGGCCTGGTACTCGGGGATGTAGCAGCCGAAAAGGTAAAGCTCGCCGTCGCGTTCGCCGGCCCAGGCTTCGGTTATGGTGGCGCGGCCGTGGCGTAGGGATTTCACCTCGGGGCCGCGCAGGACGATGCCGGCTTCTACGGTCTCCTTAATGGTGTAGTCGAAGCGGGCTTTGCGGTTCTGGGCGGCCAAGCCGTGGGTGATCAGGCCTGATTTGGTTTTCTTGTCGGCCACAGTGCGTTGAGACTTTCTAGGAAGGAAGGCCTTCTTTTTTGAAAAAAAGAAGCAAAAAACTTTTGTTCCTGACGCTGCTGCGGCGCCTCGTTCTGTCAGGCTGCACCCGGCTATTGCAACTGCGGGGGAAGTAAAAGTTTTTTGGTCCTTTTTTTCAAAAAAGGACTGCTTGCTTCCTTTCTACCCGTTCAGCACCCGCGCCTCAATCATCGCGGCGCGCACCCGTGTCCGTGCCGCGTCGGAGATGGGCGCCAGCGGCAGGCGGGTGTGTTCGTGGGTGTGGCCTAGGAGGGAGGCGGCGTATTTCACCGGGCCTGGGTTGCTTTCGCAGAACAGGGAGTCGTGCAGTGGCAGGAGGGTGTCCTGCAGGGCCATGGCGTCGGCAAGGCGGCCTTCGGACCAGGCCAGATGGATGTCCGCGCAGTGGCGGGGGGCGATGTTGGCGGTGACCGAGATGCAGCCGTGGCCGCCGGCGGCCAGGAACGGAAGGACGGTGTGGTCCTCGCCGGAAAGCTGGATGAAGGCGGGGCCGCAGGCGCGGCGGGTGTGCAGGGGGCGGGCGAGGTTCGCGGTGGCGTCCTTGACGCCGACGATGTTGGGGTGGCGGGCGAGGCGGGCCATGGTCTCGACGGTCATGTCGATGACGCTGCGCCCCGGGATGTTGTAGATGATGAGCGGCAGGTCCGCGGCGTCTGCGATGGCGGTGTAGTGCAGGAACAGGCCTTCCTGGCTGGGTTTGTTGTAGTACGGGGTGACGACCATGATGGCGTCCGCACCGGCGGCGCGGGCGTGCTGGGCCAGCGAGATGGCTTCGGCGGTGCTGTTCGAGCCGGCGCCGGCGATGACGGGGATGCGGCCGGCGGCGGCGTGGACGGCGATCTCGATGGCGCGCTGGTGTTCGGCGTGGGTGAGGGTGGGGCTTTCACCCGTGGTGCCGACGGGGACGACGCCTTGGGTGCCCTGGGCGATCTGCCACTCGACGAAGGCACCATAGGCAGCCTCGTCGAGGGTGCCGTCCGCGCGCATCGGGGTGATGAGGGCGACGATCGACCCCTTGAACATGTTGGACTCCAAGTGCGGCGGAAAGCCTACCTAAGCAGTTTGCGCTGGCCGGTCTATCCGGTGTGCCGCCGACAGGGAGCAAAAGTTTTTTGGTCCTTTTTTTCAAAAAAGGACTGCTTGCTTTCTGTGTTTGGCGCTGGGCAATACGCGCATGCTTCGTTTTTGCCTGATGCTTCTGTTTGCCACGCCAGCCGTGGCGCAGACGCCTGTTTTGCTGGCGCTGCGGGCGAATAACTGGCCGTTGGCGACGAGTTTGGCATCGGCTGATCCCGATCCTTTGGCGATTAAGCTCGTGGATTTTATTCGGCTGCTCAATCCTGGGCAAGCGAGTGCGCGCGAGTTGGCTGACTTCATGGCCGCTCATCCGGGATGGCCGGACCAGGCGACGCTGGAGAAGCGCTACGGCGAGGCGCTGGTGCTGGAGGCGGATGGGCGCGTGGCGGCGGGGCTGTGCAGGGCGCGGCCCCCGGTGGCGGCCCCTGCCCTGTTGCGGTGCGCGGATGCGGTGGCGGGAGATGCGAAAGCGGCCGCGAAGATGGCACGGGCGGCCTGGGTGGCGGGGTTGAACGGGTCGGTGGACGAGGCGGCGCTGCTGGCGCGGTGGTCTGGGGCGTTGAGCCAGGCGGATGAGGTGGCGCGGTTCGATCGGTTGCTGGGGTCCGATCTGGGGGCGGCGCGGCGGGAATTGGGGCGGCTGGATGGGGCGGCGCGGGCGGTGGCGGCGGCACGGCTGGCGTTCCGGGCGAATGATGGCGGGGCGATGGGATTGCTGGGGGCGGTGCCGGCGGGCGCGCGTGGAGATGGAGCGCTGGTGCTGGCGGAGATGCGGTATCTGCGGCGTGGCGGGGAGGATGGGGCGGCGCTGGGGGTTTGGCGCGATGCGGTGATGGGGGCCGAGGCGGCGGCGCCGGTTGGGCATAGGGCCGCGTTCTGGGCGGAGCGGGATGCGCTGGCGCGGCACCTGGTGGGGAGCGATCCGGCGAGCGCGTATGCGCTGGCCGATGACGGGTTGCTGGGGCCGGAGCAGGCGGTGGATGCGCTGTTCCTGGCAGGGTGGATCGCGCTGGAGCGGTTGCATGATCCGGTGCGGGCACGGGCGAAATTCCAGGCGCTGGCGGATGTTTCCCGGTCGGCGATCACGCAGGCGCGGGCCTGGTACTGGCTGGGGCGGGCGGCCGTGGATAAGGCGGGTGCGCAGGCGGCTTATGCGAAGGCGGCGGCCTGGCCTTTGACGTTTTATGGGCAACTGGCGGCTCGGGCTTCGGGGGTTAGCGAGGCGGGGTTGCAGGCGGCGATTGCAGGGCAGCGGGATCCGCCGGTGGGGGCGGCGGAGGCGGCTTCGTTTGGGCGGAGCGAGGCGGCGCGGGCGGCGGGGATCCTGGCTGGTTGGCAGGATCCGCGGCGGGGGGCGGCGTTTCTGGTGCAGGCGGTGCAGGCGCCGGCTTCCTTGGGGGTTCGGGCGCTGGCGGCGGGGCTGGCTTTGAAATTGGGGATGCCGGACGTAGCGGTAGTGGCGGCGCGGTTGGCGGGGCGCGACGGCGGGGTGTTGCCGCAGGATGGCTGGCCGGTGCCGTATCGGCCGCCTGGTGGGGCGGTGCCGGCGGCGCTGGCGCTGGCGGTGATGCGGCAGGAGAGCAGTTTCGATCCGGTGATTGTGAGCCCGGCGGGGGCGCATGGGTTGATGCAGTTGATGGAGCGGACGGCGGTTCAGGTGGCGCGGGCGCAGCATGTGGCGGCGGGGCCGTTGAGCGATCCGGCGGTGAACATGCGGTTGGGGACGGCGTATCTGGCGGAGCTGGTGGATCGGTTTGCCGGGTGCCTGGCTTGTGCGGTGGCGGCGTATAATGCGGGCCCTAACCGGGTTGGGGAGTGGGTGGCGGCCAATGGTGATCCGGCGGGGGCGAGTGAGGCGGTTCTGGTTGACTGGATCGAGATGATTCCGTTTGCGGAGACGCGGAACTATGTGGAGCGCGTGTTGGAGAATGATGCGGTTTATGCTGGGCGGTAGGCGGTGAGATTGGTTTTTGGCGAGGGTGCGAGCAGTCGTTTTTCGAGAAGGTATTTGTAGGTCTGAAGCGTTGGCCTCGGTTGCGGTTCAAATATCGTTTCTTTGTTCGGTTTGAGCGGCGTTTCTTCGTCCCGGCCTGCAGTTCCGCACGGCGACGGCAGGTTTTTCCGTCAAGCCTGGCCGAAGGCCACCGCGCTTGCGGCGCGAAGCGGGCTTTACGGAAAAAGCTGCCGGCGCCACGCTCGCGCAGGTTGGGCGTGCAGAGGCACCCACGCCGGACAGCGTGGCGTCCGTTTTCAGCGCTTTTCGAGGGAGGCCTACTTGCGTGCCGTGGGTCATGCGCGCGGCGGGTGGGATCATTCCAGCTTCGGGTAGCCGTCCGGTGGGGGACGTAGCTGGGATTCGAGGTGCGGTTGGAGGAGGGTGCGGTCTGGTGTGAGGCCGAAGATTTCGCAGATGCGGGCGAAGTTGATGGAGAGGTGGTCGTTAGGGTGGGCGGTCAGGGTTTGCTCGATGGTTTCGAGGAGGCTTTCGGGGATGGCGTTGTGGGCGGGGGAGATGAGCGAGAGGTTTCCTACGGCTTCGTAGAGGTTGCCGGCGTCACCCTGGGAGAAGGGGGGAGGTTCGTGGTCCTCGAGCGCTTCTTCCAGGTCCAGGTCGGGGCATGTGGGTTCGGACCAGGCGGGGCGGCGGGCGAAGGCGTTGTTGGTTATCTTTTCCCATAGCTCGACGGACTGGCGGACGCTGCGGGCGTGTCGCGCGAAGGCCAGGTCCGGGTCGGCGGGTTTTGGGGCGGGGGGTTGGTAGGCGGAGGATTTGGCGGCGGGGGCGGCTTTGGGGGTGGGTTGGGTTTCGTCTTGGGGGGTTTGGGATTGGTCATGAGCGGCCAGAGCACGGGCGGCGGCGGCGCGGGCGAGCGCCATGCCGAGGTCACGCAGTTCCAGGCAGTCGGCGAGGTTTTCGGCTCGGTGGGCTGCTTGGGCGAGGTCGGTTGGATGGGGCGAGATGGCGTTCAGGGTGGGTTTGCGCCTGGTTGGGGATTGGGGGAACGTTTGTAGAACTTGGGGGTGGGGCTGGGCAAGCGATGTTTGGCGGTGGCCGGGATGGGCTGGGCCTGGTTGCGGGGTGGATATTGTTGTGTCGCGTGCGGGTCTGATGGTGTTGGTTGGTTCGGTTGAGCGCTGTTTCTTTGGCGAGCAGTCCCTGCGCGGCGCCGGTGGGTTCCGTTCAGCCTGATCGAAAGGCATTGCGCTTGCGGTGTGCGGCGGGTTTACGGAATGCGCTTCCGCGCGTCACGATCGTGCGGGTTGGGCGGGTAAAAGCATCTGGACGAAACAGGGCGGGATGTGGCTGCTGTCTTGCATTTGTTGCAGGCGGGTGGTTCCGACGCGGGACGAGAGTGGACGCGGTTGGGAGCAAAAGTTTTTTGCTTCTTTTTTTCAAAAAAGAAGGCCTTGCTTGCTTTGGGAGCGGCGGATGATCGACTGGAAGATTGGCGAGAATGTGCCTTGGTCGGTTTCCTGGACCAGGGAGGATTCTTATGATCTGCACGCTTCCTCGGATTTTCCGGGGTTTGTGGATCTGGTGCAGGTGGAGCGGCCTGGGGAAGGCTCACCGAAGTTTGCGGCGGTGCATGTGACACGGCAGCGGGTGGGGATGCTGGGGCAGCTTTGCCACGTTTGCGGGCGGAAGACGGTGCGGGGGGATCGGTATTTGTTTCCGGTGGAGTCTGGCGGGTTTGTGAGGGTGGGGGAGAGTATGCGGTATGCGGGGAGCGTGCCGCCGGTGCATTTGCGTTGCGGGGTTAAGGCGCGGGCGTTGTGTCCGCATCTGAGCCATGCTTTGGCGGAGCCGGTGGCGTTTCCTTCGGAGGAGAGCCAGGTGGTGCCTCGGCCTGGGGTGCCGCCGGAGATGGAGCCTTTGGCGCGGACGTTGCCGCAGGGGGTGCGGATCGTTTTTAGTTGTTTGCGGGTGTATGGGCCGCGGTTTAGCCGGGTTGTTGAGGGGATGCGGCGGGCGCGTGGGGGGTGGATGGTGGAGGATTGGGCTGGGTTTACGGGGTGAGGTGGGAGTGGCCTTGCGGGTTCGCGTTGAATAAAGGCGCTGTGTTGTTCTAGGACAATGGCGCTTGGTGGCCGGGGAACTAGGCGAAAGAGCGGTTCATCAGCAGGCGGTTATCGTGGCTGAAGCCAAGTCGCTTGTTTCAGTAGCAGATATCCTAGGATTACCATGACGGTTGCGAGAATAGCCCAGACAAGCATGGCAATCAGGAAAATACGGTTCAGGTCGTTGCAGTCGCCGCCGTAGCAGGCGGTGGAGACACCGGTGGCGAGAAAGGCGATGAGGGGGATTGCGCCTGCCACCATCGTCCAGACGATGGCGCGCAGGGCGGCTACGGCTTTTTGGCCGCCGCCTGAGCGGCGGGAGGTCAGGACGTAGCGGCGCAAGATTTCCACGGCGAGCAAAGCGAAGACGGCGATTATGAGGATGGTTGGGGCGGTGCGCGCTACGGGTTGGCCGACTAACTCGGATAGGCCGATCAGGAGGGCTGACACCATCAGGTAGACGGGGAGGTCTATGCCGATGGCGGAGCGGAATGAGTCCTTGAAGCCGATGCGCAGGGGCGAGGGTTCGTCGGGGATCATAATTTGTGCATTGCCGTGACCAGGCGCTTTTACCTGGTCTTGCCCAGGCGCCAGGATTTGAAGCCGATGACGGAGAGCGGGTCGGTCAGGAGTTGCTGGCCGTAGATTGCAGCCAGGAGAGCGGCGAAAGCTGTTTCGATCCAGGTCCACATGGGCGACCAGAGTGTGTGGGCGTTGTCCAGGCGGGCGTCTGTTTGGCCTTCGGGAAATGATTTTGTGAGAAGATCGACTGCGTCGCCTTGCGTGGCATGAGGCGGGGTTGGTTGGGTGATCTGGATGGCCGGGCCGTTGGTGGATTGGACGGCGATGTCTGCTGTGCCGTCGTGAACCGCGACGACGATACCTTTTGTGTGGCGGGCCGTATCGACGAAATGCTGTGTGGTTATGCCTGTGTAGGCTGCGGCGGACGCGCTCAGGAGGAAGATTGCAGCGGCGAGGATGCGGGCGGCGTTGATGAAGGTCATGCAAGAGCTAGTTCAGGGCGAAACATTGGGAAAGCATCTGGCCTGGGGCGGGCTTGTCGGGATTGCGGACGGAACAGAGGACCATCTTGCCTTTTTGCTCCAGAACGAAGCTGAAGGTGTCGAGGCCGGTACTCATGGCGGTGATCTTGTAGCCGTTGGTTAGGAGGGCTTCCATCGGCTGGCCGGTGTTGGTGAATTTCGTTGAATATTCGGGGGTGTCGCCGGGGTTCTTGGCGGGGGCGGGCGCGGCGGCGCAGAGGAAGGCGGCTGCCAGGACGGTGTAGAGGGTTGAGCGTTGCATATCAGGCTACGCCGCCGGCGAAGATGTCTGCACCGATACCTACGCCGAGACCGGTGCCCTGGGACAGCATTATGGCGCGTGGTGGAACGGACATGACCTCGCTGTATGTGGGCTCGTCGCCGGCCATGAGAGCGGCGAGGCTGGCGAGGTCCATGCCGAGAAGGAACAGGGTGATGCTGCGGCTTTTAAGGAGAGCGATGTTAACTTCGCCGAAGATGCAGCCGCCGGAGAAGTCACTTCTGGTGAGTTCCTGGTGCGGGCACCAGTTGGTGACGTAAATCTGGCCGCTGCTGTTGAAGGAGAGCGGGCCTACGGAGCCGGACAGTTCGTGCTGGAGAAAGTTTCGGAGGAGGCGGTTCAGGGCTTTTGGAAGTTTGACGCCGATGCCGGGTCCGAGGCCACCGCCGGCGTATTTTAGGGTGACTTGTTTTCCGGATGGATCGTTCAGGACGAGTTCACCGGCTTCTCCGGCGTAGATGCCGTAGCCGGCGCCGACGCTGCCGGAGGTCTGGTAGGTCCAGGCGCTTTTGTGGCCGAAGAGCATGGTGCGTTCCAGGTTAAAGCTGGCTTCATTGGGATCAACCGTGGAACGTAATAGTCCGGGTGTGGTTCCATTACTTGTTTCGGCCGTGAGTTTTGTAGCATACCGGCTCGTTGGACAACGAGGTCCAGTTGCGTTTTCTGGCGGCCTCGTTCTGGCTGCTGCCTTGAGCGAGCCGGTCGGCTATGGAGGTTTCGTAGATTGTGCAGGATGGGCATGGGCGGGTGGTGTTAGATCGGGACGAGTACGAGGACCCGTTGAATCCGCCGACCCATGCGATTGCGAGTGCGTGACGTTAAGGCTGAAGCGCCTGTGCTAAGTAGGGCGGACGCGAGTGCGATTGTAGCGGCGGCTTCGCTATTGGTAATAGCGCAAGCCTGCGAGGAAAACGCAGGCTGGGCCGGCATCGGAGATTTCGTAGCCGTTCTGGCGCAGATGAAGGTTCGAACTTAAAAATGGCAGGCGAGTGTATTGGTTCGGGTGGCGCGATCGATTAATGTTCGGGCAAATTACATGACGGCGAATAAAGCGGAAAAAGGTCGTGGGTCGCTCATTAGCAGCCTACCCTACGCTTCCTGTTCGTCGGAGACCCGGAAATCAACTACCATATTCGTGAGAACGAAACTCTCATTGCGCGTGTAAGCAGGATACACAACATCCATCATTGGACTCGGCTCTCCTTTGAACCAAGTAAATGCGTTGCCGCTTGCTCCTTTTCTTCTCCCCTTTTGAAAGACATCTTTGTAGCGTGAAGGCGAAATACCCAAAAATGGCACAAACGAAACTTTGTTTGAGGATGTATCATCTATTTCTATTTCGTTTTGGTGAAGGTCTTTGCTCGGCTTTTTGGGTATGGCTCCATGTACACTACCTTTCTTATGCCTGCTGCTAAGATATGCTTTGTGCAGTTGTGACAGGGAAAAGTCGTACAGAACAGGACTGTATTTTTGGTGCTTCTTCCAAGACGTGCAGCATCGCAAATCGCGCACATTTCAGCGTGGACAACTCTACCATACTCGGTGAGGTCCATAATAAGAGCATCTGCAAGCGGACCTGGACTTGAAGTGTCACCGCCGCCTTTTCTTGTTGCAGCATCGACAATCTCAGAAACAGTACCGATAGAGACAACGCTCTGCGCCAGGAAGTCAGACTTCTGCAATCGTGTGAAAAGATCCCGCAAGATCTCATTTTTCAATTGCTCATTTGGATCGAAGCCGATCTTAACATCTCTGAAGTCCGGCTTCTCAAGATCCCAATACGTACCTCCAAATGCTTTTGGGACCTCATTACACCCTTGCGCGACAATCTCCCCGTCGCTGCTGAATATAGCGGCACCAACTTGCCTCGACAGATCCGACGATCTGAGCGAGGCAGACTTCGCCGCATACATTCCGTACTCGGCCTTTGATGGACCAATGTCCGTTCTACCAAACAATGCCTGAACAAAACGGGCAATCATCTCTGAAGCATCAGCTTTGTCCAATCCATCAACAAACACATCCGCCATGTGAAACGTGTCCCGGAGGTGTTGGCCGTGCATGTCTGAAGTCTCATCAGCATCCCGCTCAATGAGATCTCTTGCAAGTTTCTCGATTTCGCTCGAGGTTTTTTCTGCAGAGAGCTCGAGGTTTTTTCTGCAGAGAGATGACGCTTGATCTGCTCAATGATTCTTGACGTCCGACTGTTGATGGACCCATGCGCTGACACAAGAATGAACTGAGAACCATAGACCTGCCGAAGGAGACTTACCTCCTGTGGACGTTTAAGCTGACGCACCACATAGGCTGTAGCCACCGCAACTTTCTTCGGATCTTTTGTAATTTCTTGGCGTTCGCGTTGAATCGCTCTGATGGCAAGCTTTGCCAAGAAGGCAGGATCATTCCTCTCACGGCAGAGCGCCGTGGCATAGTTCATCTTATACTCAACCTCAGAAAAGTAATCTTTCCCGGAAAGTCCCGTGATGTTCGCTGAAAACGATGTCATCTCAGCCGTCAATTTTATCAACCTAGTTTCGTAGCTTACAGATCGAAGCGAGTCCTCCAAGGCGCTTTCGACCCAACCGATTTGAACGCCTACCGGACCGGCTATTCCAATAATCAGCTCCGGCCGGCGCAAGGATGTAAGTTGTTCGATCAAAGAATCGTTTCCTTGGAAAGACTGGAGTAACTCGAACCACCGTAGTAGATTTCAACGTGGTCGAGTCAAGTTCGGCTGCCCGATTCTGTATGGAGTGATGCTGATGTCTGATGCGGAAGTTGACCAGCGGCGGCAAGAAATCGAGCGGTTAAAGTCGCTCGCGACCGAGCTAGCTAGTTATCTTCAAGCGTCAGTTGTGCCCAACCTTGATAAAGAACGTACCTTCGCGGCGGTGCCGAATGACATACATTTACCTAAGCAAACGTAGTTGCCCAGTTTCACCGAGTTAAATGCTATACTAGCTTGGTAGTTATCATTGCAAAAGCTTGTACTTAAGACTTCGAATAGTAAGGGGGTCTGGGGCCGACTGGCCCCAGCGGGGTCGAGGGGCAGAGCCCTCGCCTTGCCTTCCGCTTAGCGCGGCATCACTCAGCCGCGATGGCGCCGTAGCCGATCTCGGCCTTCGTCTCCAGGAACTCGCCGAACGCGAGGTCGCCCCACTCGCGGCCGTTGCCGCTTTGTTTGTAGCCGCCGAAGGGGGCCATGATGTCCATGCCGGCGCCGTTTATGTTCACCTGGCCGGCGCGGAGCTGGCGGGCGACGGCGCGGAGCTGGGCGGGGTCGCGGCCCTGGACGTAGGCGGCGAGGCCGTAGGGGGTGTCGTTGGCGGTGGTGATGGCTTCTTCGATGGTGTCGTAGCCCAGGATGGTGAGGACGGGGCCGAAGATTTCCTCGCGGGCGATGGTCATGTCGTTGGTGACGTTGGCGAAAACGGTGGGCTTTACGTAGTAGCCGGTCTCCAGGCCTTCGGGGCGGCCGGGGCCGCCGGCGACCAGGGTGGCGCCTTCCGCGATGCCTTTGTTGATCAGGCCCTGGATCTTGTTCCACTGGGTTTCGCTGACGACGGGGCCGAGTTCGGCGTTGCCGTTGGGGTCACCGACGGTGGTGGATTCGGCGGCCGTGCGGGCGATGGCGATGATTTCCGCCATGACCGCGTGGGGGGCGAGCATGCGGGTGGGGGCGTTGCAGGACTGGCCGCTGTTCTGCATCACGTGCTTGACGCCGCGGGTGACGGCGGCGCGTAGGTCGGCGTCGGCGAGGATGATGTTGGGGGATTTGCCGCCGAGCTCCTGGTGGACGCGCTTGACGGTGGGGGCGGCGGCGCGGGCGACTTCGATGCCGGCGCGTGTGCTGCCGGTGAAGCTGACCAGGTCGATGTCCGGGTGGCTGCTTATGGCGGCGCCGACGCCCGGGCCGTCGCCGTTGATCAGGTTGAACACGCCTGGGGGCACGCCGGCTTCGTGGAGGATTTCGGCGAGGATGTAGGCGCTGAAGGGGGCGATCTCGCTGGGCTTGAGCACCATGGTGCAGCCGGTGGCGAGCGCAGGGGCGACCTTGCAGGCGATCTGGTTGATGGGCCAGTTCCACGGGGTGATGAAGCCGCAGACGCCGATGGGTTCGCGGGCGATCAGCGTGGTGCCGCGCATCTCCTCGAAGACGTAGCTGGCCAGGATGGCCTGGGCGGCCTGGAAGTGGCCGATGCCTATGGCGGCCTGGGCGTTCTGGGAGAGGCTGGCGGGGGCGCCCATCTCTTCGGTAATGGCGGCGGCCATGTCGTTGTAGCGGGCCTTGTAGGCGTCGATGATGCGGCCGAGCAGGGCCAGGCGGTCTTCGCGGGTGGTCTGGCTGAAGGTGGAAAAGGCTGTGCGGGCGGCGGTGACGGCGGCGTCCACGTCGGCCTGGGCGCCCAGGTTTATGGTGCCGCAGGGTTTTTCGGTGGCGGGGTTGATGACCGGGAGCGGGTTGGCGGCGGCGGGGGGGACCCAGGCGCCGTTGATGTAGAAGTTGGTGTAGTCGCGCATGTTGGGGCTCCCTGGCCTGGTTGGTTTGGGCAGGAAGGTAGGGCTTTTGCAGGGAGTAAGAAAGCAAGCAGTCCTTTTTTGAAAAAAAGGACCAAAAAACTTTTGCTTTCGGGGGCGGGTGTTTCAGCGGTCGCCGACAGGGAGGAGAAGTTTTTTGCTTCTTTTTTTCAAAAAAGAAGGCCTTGCCTTTACCCTGCCCCGTCACGCGCGTATCCCGCCCGGCTCACGGGTCTGTGCGGGGGTGACGAGTGGCGGATGAGGACACCAAGGTCGGCGGGATCGCGGTCGAGCGGCTGCGCAGTCTGATCGAGCGGATCGAGCGGCTGGAGGAAGAGCGCAAGGCGCTGGGTAACGACATCAAGGACATCTACGGCGAGGCGAAGTCGGCGGGGTTCGACGTGAAGGTGCTGCGCACGATCATCCGGCTGCGCAAGCAGGAGCCGGCGGAGATCGAGGAGCAGGAGACGCTGCTGGACGTGTATCGGCGCGCGCTGGGTATGTGAGCTAGCGGGGCGCGGCCGCGGCCACGGCCTTGTCCAGGAACGCCAGCGTTTCGGTGTCGGCGCCGAGGGACCAGAGGTTGGTGTGGGTGCCGTTGAGGGCGGACCAGAACTGCTTGGGCTGCGGGGCGGCGGCGAAGAGTTTCTGGCCGAGGTCCGGCGGGACGATGGTGTCGCGCGCACCCTGGAGGATGAGGAGGGGGCAGCGTAGGCGGGCGATGGGGCGGAGCTGGTTGAAGGGGTCTCGCAGCAACCAGGACACGGGGATGTAGGGGAAGCGGCGTTGGGCGATCGCCGTGATGCTGGTGAAGGGGGATTCCAGGACCAGGCCGGCGAGGGTGCGGCCGGCGGCGGTGCGTGTGGCGACGGCGGTGCCGATGGATTCGCCGTAGATGGCGGTCCGGGCGTGGGGGATAGCCTGGTGGTCCAGGAAGGCCATGGCGGCTTCGGCCGTGGCGGTGAAGGCGGCCTCGCTGGGGTGGCCCGGGTTGCCGCCGTAGCCGGGGTATTCGGGGAGCAGCACGCCCCAGCCGGCGGCGGCGAAGCGGCGCAGGCGGTCGGTGCGGTCGGCCAGGTTGCCGCCGTTGCCGTGGAAGTACGCGAGGACGGGGCCGTCCGGGCGCGGGGGGAAGTACCAGGCGAGCAGGTTGCCGTAGGGGCTCGGTAGGGCGACGGCCTGCAGGTTGGGGAGGCCTGTCTCGGCGGCGGACGGGCGGTGCGTGTCCGGCACGAAGAGGAAGCTGCGCTGGGTGGCGTATAGGGTGGCGGCTACCGCGATATAGATGAGGCAGGCGGTTGCCAGCAGTATTCGGATGATCATGGGAGGAAGAAAGCAAGTAGTCCTTTTTTGAAAAAAAGGACCAAAAAACTTTTACTTCCCCGCATCTGCAGCGTTCGTGTGCCTCTCGAAGCAGCGCGGCTGTGGACACAGCGTGGGAGTAAAAGTTTTTTGCTTCTTTTTTTCAAAAAAGAAGGCCTTCCTTCCTGCGGCCTTTGACGCGCAACGATGCACCCTTACATGTTCCCCGGTTGCCTGAAGGACCCCTGCCCCATGACTCACCACGCCCCCGAGGGCTCCGTTGCCGTCCCCCCTGCCCCGCCGGCGCAGAATCTGCCGAGCTGGAACCTGGCCGATTTGTACGAAGCGCCGGACAGCGCGCAGATCACCAAGGACCTCGACGAGGCGGAGAAGCGGGCGCTGGCGTTCTCGGACGGGTTTGCCGGCAAGCTGGCGGGCCTGGGCGGGCGGGAGCTGGCCGCTGCCATGGACGTTTTCCAGGCGATCGACGAGACGCTGGGGCGGGTGATGAGCTACGCGCAGTTGCTGTTCAGCGCGGACAGCACGAACGCCGCGGCGGGGCAGTTCTACCAGTCGATGATGGAGCGGTGCACGGCGATCAGCGCGCATGTGCTGTTCTTCCGGCTGGAGCTGAACAAGATCGAGGATGGGGTGCTGGAGGCGAAGCTGGCCGATCCGGCGTTTGCAAAGTGGCGGCCGTATCTGCGGGATTTGCGGGCTTGGCGTAAGCATCAGTTGAGCGACGAGCTTGAGCGGTTCGTGCATGACCGTGAGGTGACGGGGCGCAGCGCCTGGAGCCGTTTGTTCGACGAGACCGTGGCGGGGATGCGGGTGCCGTTCGGCGGCGAGCAGCTTACGGTCAATGCCGTGCTGAACAAATTATCCGATCCGGACAGGGAGGTTCGGCAGGCAGCCGCGGCGGCGATCGGGCAGGCGTTCGAGGAGCGCGGCAAGCTGTTCTCGCTGATCACGAACACGTTGGCCAAGGACAAGGAGATTGTTGACACCTGGCGGCAGTTGCCGCGGCCGGGCAGCGACAGGAACCTTTCCAACGTGGTGGAGGATGAGGTTGTCGATGCTCTGGTGACGGCGGTGGTGGGGGATTTCCCGCGGCTTTCGCACCGGTATTACAAGCTGAAAGCAAAGTGGCTGGGGCTGGAGCGCCTGCAGCATTGGGATCGCAACGCGCCGCTGCCTGGGGATGACGACAGGCGGATTGGCTGGGGCGAGGCGGAAACTACGGTGCTGGGTGCTTACGGGAAATTCGATCCTGAGCTTTCGGCGGTCGGCAAGCGGTTTTTCGACAACAACTGGATCGATGCGGCGTTGCGCGACGGCAAGTCGGGCGGGGCGTTTGCACATCCGACCGTGCCCAGCGTGCATCCTTACATCCTGATGAACTTTCATGGGCGCACGCGCGACGTGATGACGCTGGCGCATGAGCTGGGGCATGGGGTGCACCAGGTGCTGGCGGGCGAACAGGGCTATCTGATGAGCGGCACGCCGCTGACCTTGGCCGAGACGGCCAGCGTGTTCGGCGAGATGCTGACGTTCCGGGCGTTGCTGGACGCCGAGACCGATCCGGCGCGTCGGCGGCTGATGCTGGCGGGCAAGGTTGAGGACATGTTGAACACGGTGGTGCGCCAGATCGCGTTCTACCGGTTCGAGACGCTGCTGCATGACGAGCGGCGGTCCGGCGAGCTACTGCCTGAGCGCATCGGCGAGATCTGGCTGCAGGTGCAGACGGAGAGCCTGGGGCCGGCTTTCGAGTTCACGCCAGAATACAGCGTGTTCTGGGCATACGTGCCGCATTTCGTGCATTCGCCGTTTTATGTTTACGCCTACGCGTTCGGCGATTGTCTTGTGAACGCGCTGTATGACGTGTTCCAGTCTGGACATCCCGGGTTCCAGGCCAAGTATCGGGAGATGCTTCGCGCGGGAGGAACCAAGGTGCACAAGGATCTGTTGGCGCCGTTCGGGCTGGATGCGTCCGACCCTGCGTTCTGGCGACGCGGGCTGGATGTGATTTCCGGCTTTATCGACGAGCTGGAAGCGGGCGAGGATGTCTGAGCCACAGGCACCGCCAGGCGGCGTTGGCAATCCCAATCTTTTTGGTGAGATAAAGCGGTTTGCCCGCACGTCCGGCGCGGTAGGCGGTATTGCGGCGCGGTTTGCCGGGCAGCGTGTGTTCGGGATGAAGACGGGCGGCGCCGCGCATGCCGAGGATTTGAAGGCCATACTCGGCGGGCTGAAAGGGCCGCTGATGAAGGTTGCGCAGTTTCTCTCGACGATTCCAGATGCGCTTCCGCCGGAATATGCGGCGGAGCTGGCGCAGTTGCAGGCTAACGCGCCGCCGATGGGATGGGCGTTTGTTCGCCGGCGGATGACGACGGAATTGGGCGCCGGGTGGGAATCGCGGTTTTCCGAGTTCGGGCGCGAGGCGGCGGCCGCGGCTAGTCTGGGCCAGGTGCATCGCGCGCGGCTGAACGACGGGCGCGAGGTTGCTTGCAAGCTGCAATATCCGGACATGCCCAGCGTGGTTGAGGCGGATCTGCGGCAGGTGCGGCTGGCACTGTCCTTGTATCATCGCGTGGATAACGCGTTGCAGAACGAGGACATCTATACGGAGCTGTCCGAGCGGTTGCGCGAGGAGCTGGATTACGTGCGCGAGGCCGCGCAGATGCGGTTGTACGGCCTGATGCTTAAGGACGTGGCGGCGGCGACTGTGCCGGAGCCGGTGATGGAGGCGACGACCGCGCGGCTGCTGACGATGACCTGGCTGCCCGGGCGCGGGTTGCAAAGCGTGGTGGACACCGACCCGCCGCTGGAAGTGCGCAACGAGATCGCACAATCCCTGTTCACCGCGTGGTACACGCCGCTGTATCGGTACGGCGTGATACATGGCGACCCGCATCTGGGCAATTACCAGGTGCGCGCGGATAACGGGATCAACCTGCTGGATTTCGGCGCCATCCGCGTGTTCCGGCCGCATTTCCTGCGCGGCGTGATCGATCTGTTCGAAGCGACGCGCGATGGGGACGAGGACAAGGCGATCCACGCCTATGAAGGCTGGGGTTTTACCGGGATTTCCCGCGAAAAGGCCGAAGTGCTGAACCAGTGGGCGCGGTTCCTGTACGAGCCGCTGATTCAGGACAGGGTGCGGAGCATCCAGGAAAGCAATGATCCGCAATATGGGCGTGAGGTCGCCCAGAAGGTTCATGCCGGGCTGCAGCGGACCGGCGGAGTTAAGCCGCCGCGGGAGTTTGTGCTGATGGACCGCTCGGCGGTTGGGCTGGGATCGGTGTTCTTGCGGCTGGGCGCCAAGCTTAACTGGCACCGCATGTTCCATGAGTTGATCGAGGGGTTTGACGAGCAGGCGCTGGCGGCGCGGCAGGCGGCGGCGCTTGCGGAGGCTGGGGTGCCGGCGGCTTTGTAAGGGAAGGAAGGCCTTCTTTTTTGAAAAAAAGAAGCAAAAAACTTTTGCTCCCTCGCGTTTGCAGCAGCCAGATGGTTCTTGATTGTTTCGCGTGCTGACGCGGCGTGATTCTTAGTAAAGAAGGCTTTGCTTACTTCCCTTCTGCAACAGCCCTGTCCAGCCCCGCCAGCTCTCCCATCACCCAAGCCTGATAGCTGACACCAGCAGGCTCGGTCTCTGTTACGCCCAGAACAGGCACCCCGGCCGCCATGGCGATCGCCTTCATGCGGTCCGCCACGGTGTCGCTGGCCTGGCTGTTGAAGACGAGCAGCTTGACGCGGTGCGATCGCAGGTCGGTCTCGAATGCCGCGACTTCCGATGCGCCGGCTTCCGTCTCGTTCATCACCGCGCGCTGAAACCCCTTGTTGCGCGGAATGATGCCCAAGGCCGTGAAGATCGCACCGAAGACGGGCTCGGTCGCGGTGAGCTGCATGCCTTGTAATCGCTGGCGCAGGGCCGAGATGCGGGCGCGTATCGGCGCAAGCGACGCCTGGAAGACGGCAAGACGCCGCGCGTAGGCTTGCGCGTGCGGCGGATCGAGCGTCTCGAAATCCGCAGCCAGGGTGTTCGCGAGACGCGACATGGTCTCTGGCAGATACCAGACATGCGGGTTGTCACCTGGCTTACAGCCCGCGAGCACAGCCACGGCAATCACCTGGCGGGACGGCGCGCGCGTGGCCGCGAGCAGCCTTTCCATCCAGGAATCATAGCCGATACCATTATAGAGAACGATTTGCGCGGCCGAGACGGCGCGTGCGACCGAGGCGCTTACTTCGAAAAGATGCGGATCCTGGTTGGGATTTGCCAGGATGCTGGTTATCTCCACCTCCTCGCCGCCGAGCTGCTTGGCTATGTCCCCGTAGAAGTTTTCCGCGGCGACTACGGTGATGGCGGCTTTTGCGGGGCTTGCTGTCGCAAGAAGGAGAAAGGCAGCAAGTATCGCTTTCTTGTGGAGGAGAAGCTCTCTGCCTCTCCGCTGTTCCGGCGTGCTGCTCACCCTTTGCTGCACGCGGCGCAGGTGCCCTCTATCTCCACGATGGTGCCGGAAGCGGTGAAGCCTTTCTCAGCGGCGGCGCGGTCCAGCGCGCGGGAAATGCCGCGGTCCTCGAGTTCCGTGACCTGGCCGCAGCGATTGCAGATCAGGAACTGGATGGCGTGTTCGTGGTGGCCCGCTTCACAGGGGACGAAAGCGTTGAGGCTTTCGACCTTGTGGATGAGCTTGTTCTCGATCAGGAAGTCTAGCGCGCGGTAGATGGTCGGCGGCATCGCGCTTTTGCGGGTCTCCTTCAGTCTGTCGAGCAACTGGTAGGCAGTGAGCGGGCGTTCGGCTTGCAGCACCAGGCCGAGTACGGTGCGCCGCAGCTCCGTCAGTTGCGTGTTGGAGCGGCCGCATGCATCCGAGGCGGCATCGAGCTGGCCTTCTAAGGTGCGGCGTGCGGATCGGGCCATGGAAACCTCCTGCCCCGGATTACTACAGACGACGCTTGCGATGACAGCCTCCTGGACAGGCCGTATGTTATATTATATCTGTCGCAGCGTGGCAAACCTTCGGCAAAGCGATACGCGAACGGCTTGGCCGACCACCGCGCCTGGCCGTAGCGAGGCGACGCCGGCGCTGCTGATGCACGGAGTGAGCTTGCAGCGGGGCGGCCGCATGATCCTGCAGGAAGTGGATCTTTCGCTAGGCGCTTGCGAGTTTGTGGGCCTGCTCGGGAGCAATGGGGCAGGCAAGACGACGCTCATGCAATCGATACTCGGTTTGTTGCCCGCCTCGAGCGGCCAGATCCAGGTATTCGGCAATCGGACGCTGCGCGGCAACCCGGCCATCGGTTACATGCCACAAGCGCGCAGCACCCAGACGGATCTGCGGTTGAGTGGGCGGGAGTTTGTCGCCGGTGTGGTGGGCGGGCATCGCTGGGGGCTGCCGCTTCTGGGCGCGGCCGGCCGGCGCGAGCTGGATTGGGCGCTCGAGATGGTGGGAGCGGGTTCGCTGGCGGCGCGGCCGCTGGCCGAGCTTTCGGGCGGGCAACGGCAGCGCCTGTTGCTGGCGCAGGCCTTGATCGGCCGCCCACGCCTCTTGCTGCTCGATGAGCCTTTGATGAGCCTGGACCCGCACAACCAGAGTCGCGTGATTGAGCTTGTGCGGCGCGTGCAGCAGGAGATGCGGATAACCGTGCTGTTCAGCGCGCATGATCTGAACCCGCTGCTGGCCGTGCTGGACCGCGTTTTATACCTCGGCGGCGGACAGGCGGCGATCGGCACAGTTGATGAGGTGATTACCGGGCCGGTGCTGTCGCGGCTGTATGGCGCCGCGATAGATGTTGTGCGGCTGCAGGGCAGGATCTTTGTGATGTCGGGAGACCACGACGTGGGATCCGGCGCATCCTGTTCCGACGAGCATGCGACGATGCCGCATGTTTGAATTCGATTTCATGCGGCAGGCGTTTGCCGCGGCGAGCATCGTGGCGGTGCTGTCCGGCCTGGTCGGCTACTTCCTCGTGCTGCGCAGGCAGACCTTCGCGGGGCACGCGCTGGCCCATGTCGGGTTCACCGGTGCCACCGGCGCAGTGCTGCTGGGCGTGGCCCCACTCTGGGGCCTTGTTTGTGCGACAGTCGCGGCGGGCGTGGGCATGGGTCTGCTCGGCGGTGCACTGGCACAGCGCGATGTGGCTATCGGGATGGTGTTGTCACTGGCGTTGGGGATAGGGCTGCTGTTCCTGCATTTCTACACGGCCTTTGCGACACAGGCGACCGCATTGCTGTTCGGTAACGTGCTCGCGGTCGATATGCCGACGATCATCGCGATGTTGCTGCTGGCGGTGCTGAGCCTGCTTGCGCTGGCCGTGATCTCGCGGCCGCTGTTGTTCGCCAGCTTGCAGCCCGAGCTTGCCGCGGCGAAGGGCGTGCCCGTGCGGTTGGTGGATGTGCTGTTCCTGGTGATCGTTGCGTTTGCAACGGCGGAGTGCGTTCAGGTCGTGGGCGTTCTGCTGGTTTTCGTGCTGATGGTGGGGCCTGCTGCTGCAGCGCAATCGCTGGCAACCCGTATCGGCACGGGCGTTTGCCTGTCGCTGGGATTCGCTTTGCTGGAGGCCTGGTTTGGCGTGAGCCTGTCTTTCTACACCGACTGGCCGGCAAGCTTCTGCATAACCGCCTCCAGCGCAGTGGTGTATCTGACTGCCTTGCTGTGCGCCAAGCGAATGACGCTCCTCACGGGATCACAACGCGCGCTGCGACATTTGTAGGTTCGGATCGCTTGGTGCTGGCAACAGTTTGCTTCGTCTGCTGTCTGGTATTTCCGTGAGTGGTTTGCTGCAGCGCTATGGAATTGGCGACGCAAATTGACATACGCGGAGCGCCGATGTTATGTTATTACAACACCATCGAGTTTCTGGCTTATGGCTCTTTTCCGCACGACCCTAGCCACCTGCAGCCTGGTTGCTTTGCCTTTTGCGTCGGCCTTGTCGGATACGGCATCACCTTCCAACGCGGCATCTGAGCAGGCCGCACCGTCTTCCTCCCAGCCAGGGCAGACAGGAGCGGGCACGGAGAACATCGTTGTGACTGCCAAGAGGCTGGCAAAGGCGCGCAGCGCGATCGAGACCCGTCTTGGTGCGACAGTCTACACGCTTAGCAGCAAGGCCATTACCAACCAGCCTGGCGGCGAAGACATTCAATTGAACCAGACTCTCCTGCAGACACCGGGCGTGTCGCAGGATTCCTATGGACAGATACATCTGCGCAATGACCATGCAAACATCCAGTATCGCATAGACGGCGTGATCCTGCCGGAAGGCATAAGTTTTTTTGGCCAGAGCCTGACATCGCGTTTCGCGTCCTCGATCGATCTCATTACCGGATCGCTGCCTGCGCAATATGGGCTCGTCACGACCGGGATCGTCGACATACAGACGAAGTCGGGCACTTTCCAGCAGGGAGGCTCGATCGGCATTTACGGCGGCAGTCACGGCTGGATAGAGCCGAGCGCGGAGTATTCCGGATCCTTCGGCCACTTCAACTACTACTTTGCCGGGGATTACACACAGAATGGCATCGGGATCGAAAATCCGACCCGGTCCTACGAGCCTCTGCATGACGCCACGCAGCAAGGGCATGGTTTCGGCTATGTCGAAGACATAGTCGACACGAGCAGCAAGATCACGGCCATCGTCGGTGTGTATCAGGGCGCTTTCCAGATACCGGACAGCCCGGGACGGTCGCCTGCCTACGCGCTTGGCAACCAGGCGGCTTTCAACTCCGCTTTGCTGAACGAGAGCCAGAACGAAAGCAACGACTACGCAATATTATCCTACTTGAAGGCGGAGGACGATTACAGCTTCCAGATATCGGCTTTCGAGCGCTACAGTCGCCTGGCCTATACGCCGGACCATTTGGGCGACCTGCTGTTCTACGGGCTGTCGCAAAACGCCCAGCGCTCTGATGTTGCCGAAGGCTTGCAGGCTGATGGCAGCTACCAGCTTGGCGATGACCATACGCTTCGGTTCGGTTTTCTCGCGACCGGTGAGCGGGCAACATCGAGCACGAGTTCCGAGGTGTTTGCGTGTCTCGTCGCCGATTGCGCCAGCGTAGGAACTACCCCTGTGCATGTGGTGGACGGCGGCGGCGAGACCGGGTTCACCTACAGTGCGTATCTGCAGGATGAATGGCATGTCGTCCCGACGCTGACGCTCAATTACGGCCTTCGCTACGACGTGCTGAACGCTTACACCGACACTGAACAGCTCAGCCCGCGCGTAAACCTTGTCTGGAAGCCGGAGGCGGCGACCACCTTTCACGCCGGCTATTCGCGCTATTTCACGCCGCCATCATTGGAGAACATCTCAGGTCAGTCCATCAGCAGGCTTGCTGGCACGACAGGGTATCCCGCGGGCTACACACCGGGCTCGCCACCGTTGAACGGGCGCATCCTGCCCGAGCGGTCCAACTACTTCGACGCCGGCGCAGAACACGTGCTGCTGCGCGGCTTCAGGCTCGATGTTGACGGCTACTGGAAGATCGCGCGGGACCTTATTGACGAAGGACAGTTCGGCGCACCGATCATCGAATCGGTGTTCAATTACGGGCATGGAAACGTGCTCGGGATTGAGTTCTCAGGGACGTATGATGTCGGACGCTTCTCGGCCTATGGCAACCTCTCGATTGGCCGTGAGCGCGCGTCCCAGATCGTCTCGCAGGAATTCGATTTCACACCTGCCGAGCTCGCTTATCTCGGCAGCCACTACATCTACACCGACCACAGCCAGTTTTACACTGCGTCACTGGGCACGTCCTACAACCTCATGGGCACCCACCTGAATGCCGACGCGATCTACGGCACCGGCCTGCGCGAAGATGCCGGTGACGTGCCGAACGGCAATGCGGTCGCCCCCTATTTCCAACTGAACCTGGGTGCGACACGCCGGTTCGAGCACCTGCTCGGTGGCCCGTTCGAAGTGAATGTTGCGCTGCTCAATGTCACTGATCGAATTTACGAGATACGGTCCGGCACCGGGGTTGGCGTGTTCGCACCGCAATACGGGCCGCGCCGCGCAGTTTATGCTGCGATCCGGAAGTTCTTCTGACCTGCTTGCTACTGATACCGGCTAGAATTAAAAAGCCCGCTTCTTTCGATCGATGATCTGCCAGATCATCGGGGTGAAGATCAACTGCATCGCCAGGGCCATTTTTCCACCAGGGCAGACGATGGTGTTTGCACGCGACATGAAGCCGTCCTTGAGCATCGAGAGAAGGTAGGGGAAGTCGATGCCCTTGGGGTCGCGAAAGCGTATCACCAGCATGCTTTCGTCAGCGCTCGGTATGTCCCGGGCGACAAACGGGTTGGAGGTGTCCACGGTGGGAACGCGTTGAAAATTGACGTGCGTTTCCGAAAATTGCGGACAGATGTAGTTCACGTAGTCCGGCATACGGCGGAGAATGGTATCGACCACCGCCTCGTGACTATGGCCACGCGCACGCTTGTCGCGGGACAGCTTCTGTATCCATTCGAGGTTCACGGTTGGCGCCACACCGATGAGCAGGTCCACTTCACCAGCGATGTTGACGTCGTCTGTCTTCACACCGCCATGCAGTCCTTCGTAGAAAAGCAGATCGGTCCCGGGTTCCAGGTCGTGCCACGGCGTGAACGTGCCCGGTTTCTGGTTGTAGGGGGCGGCTTCTTCCGAATCATGCAGGTATTTGCGGGTGCGGCCGGTTCCTGTCTTGCCGTAGTCGCGAAAGAGCGCTTCCAGTTCCTTGAACAAATTGCTCTCGGGGCCAAAATGGCTGAAATGGCCGTTTCCTGACCGTTGCTCCTCGGCCATGCGCTCGCGCATCTGCATGCGGTCGAAGCGGTGGAACGCGTCACCTTCGACCACCGCCGCGGTAACGCCCTCCCGGCGAAAGATCTGCTGAAACGTCCACATGACGGTTGTAGTGCCGGCGCCTGACGAGCCGGTGATCGCGACGATCGGATGTTTCGTGGACATCGGTCAGGCTGTCCTGAAAAGACTGCGCTTCTTGAACAGCGGCGACTCGAAATGCATTGATTCGCCGCGGTCATAGGCCAGGTGGTAGCCTTGCAACCGCTCCACGTCGGCGACAGCGCCCATGATCAGCGGCACGTGCTGGTGTATATCCTCCGGCTGCACGTCGAGCACCGGCACGCGTCCTGTGCTTGCAGCCCCGCCAGCCTGCTCGATCAGCATGGCGATCGGATTGGCCTCGGTCAGCAAATGGACGTGGCCGGGTTTGCTTGTGTCGCGCGTGTCGCGCGGGTGGAGGAACACGCCGCCCCGTAGCAATATGCGGTGCACTTCCGCCACCAGGCTGTCGATCCAGCGGATGGTGCAGTTACGCCCGTCCGTACCGGCGCCATAGGAGGTGTATTCCTGGACGAAGCGGCGTATCGGCGTTTCCCAGTGCGGCTCCAGCGCTGCATCTATTGCGAGTTCGCACCCGCGTTCCGGTATGCGCATGTTCGGGTGCGTCAGGGTGTAGGCGCCTGCTTCGCGATCCAGCGTGAAACCGTGTACCCCGGCGCCGAGCGTGATCACCATCGTCGCCACCGGGCCGAACAGCGCGTAGCCGGCGGCCACTTGCGCCCGGCCATGTTGGAGAAAATCGGCGCGCGTGGGGTTTTCCACGCCCTCCGGCGCGCGCAGCACGGAGAATATCGTCCCGACCGTCAGGTTCACGTCCAGGTTGGCGGCGCCGTCGAGCGGTGTGAACAGAAGCATGTAGCGGCCGCGCGGATATTCTGCGGGGATTGCGTGTGGCTCGGCGAGTGCGGCGGACAGGATGCCGCATAACTGGCCGCCCCACTCGCAGGCGCTGAGCATGATCAGGTTGGCGACGTCGGCCAGTTTTTGTGGCGGTTCCGCGGGCGTAGTCTGGCTTGTGGTTACCAGCGCGCCTTGGCCGTCCAACGCGCCGCGGCCCACAGCGGCCCCGATCAGCTTGCCCGCGCGTTGCAGGTCATTCAGCAAGGCAGCCAGTTCGGGATCGTGTCCGCTGCCACTTCGGCGCAGGTCCTCGATGACGAATTTGCTGAACGTCGTGCGCCTGTAAGGCATGTCGGTTCCTCGCGCCGCGGCGTTATGTTTCTCTCAAGTCGCTTCGGCGAAAACGCGGCTGGCCTTGATGTCCGCACCGGTTATCGTCTGCAAAGCTGCCAAATCCATGGGCTTGTCGCGCTCCGCGAAGAGCCGGTTGGCCTGGCGCAGCCGCGCCCTGTCCAGCGCATTGCGTATGGATCGCGCGTTGGAAAAGCGCGGCTGTTTCATGCGCCTGCTGACATACTCGCGCAGCACGTCATGCGCGTCGTCACTGAGCCGGTAATGCATGTTCTCGAGCATGATGTCGGCGATCGAGACCAGTTCCTCTTCCGCGTAATCCGGGAAGTCTATGTGGTGCGCGATGCGTGACGCCATGCCGGGGTTGCTTCGGAAGAAGATGTCCATGCGATCCTTGTAGCCGGCAAGGATGACGACGAGGTCGTCTCGCCTGTCTTCCATCACCTGGAGCAGGATCTCGATGGCCTCCTGGCCGTAATCGCGCTCGTTTTCCGGGCGATATAGGTAATACGCCTCGTCGATGAACAGCACGCCGCCCATCGCCTTCTTGAGCACCTCCTTCGTCTTCGGTGCCGTATGACCGATATACTGGCCCACGAGGTCGTCACGCGATACGGTCACCACGTGGTTCCGCCGGATGTAGCCCAGGCGGTTGAGTATCTCCGCCATGCGCTGCGCGACCGTGGTCTTGCCGGTTCCCGGATTTCCGGTGAAGCACATGTGCAAGGACGGCGGCTCGGCCTGCAGACCCATGCTGCGCCTGGCACTTTCCACCAGAAGCAAAGCGGCGACTTCGCGTATGCGCGTCTTTACCGGCACCAGCCCGACCAGGTCGCGGTCCAGCGCGTCGATCACGTCGCCGATGTTGCTCTTCTGATAGAGGTCCTGGAGATCGACGGTCTGCGGTGGTTGAACGATGTCCGCGCTCATGCTGCCCGCCGCTGCGCAGGCATGCCGTCGAGTTGTTGGCGCATCGCGCCGACTATGCCGCGGTAGAAGCCATCCGCATCCGCTGCGCTGAAAATTGCCGAGCCCGCCACAAACGTATCCACACCTGCCTCCGCTACAGCGCGAATGTTATCCACTTTCACGCCACCGTCTATCTCCAGCCATACCGGCCCGCCGCCCTCGGCCACATGGGCGTCGATCCGCGCCCGTACCGCGCGCGCCTTGCGCAGCGTTTCCGGAATGAACGCCTGGCCGCCGAAGCCGGGATTGACCGACATCAACAGTATCAGGTCCAGCCGATCCATTATGTGGTCCAGCACGTGCAAAGGCGTGGCCGGGTTCAACACGATGCCTGCCCGGCACCCTTGCTCGCGTATCAGCGACAACGTGCGGTCCACGTGCTCGCTCGCTTCGGGGTGGAAGGAGATGATGTCCGCGCCGGCTTGCGCAAACAGCGGCACCAACGTGTCCACCGGACGCACCATGAGGTGCACGTCGATCGGCGCGTCGGTGTGCGGCCGTATGGCGCGGCAGACCAGCGGCCCGAACGTCAGGTTGGGTACGTAATGGTTATCCATCACGTCCACATGCACCACGTCCGCGCCCGACGCTATCACACGCGACACCTCCTCACCCAGACGCGCGAAATCCGCGGAGAGAATGGAGGGAGCGATGCGAAGCGCCGGCAGATCGGCGCGCATGTTCAGAGCGCCCGTTCGGGTTCGGGAGCGCGCGATGTGGTGTAGCTGCGCACCGTGTAGCGTATCTGACGCCCCTCGTATTCCTGGCGAACCAGCTCGAAACCAGGCTCGAACGCCGGCCGGTTGACGATGAATGACATGCGCACGCTCTCCCAGCCCTTCTGCGAGTCGAAGGCCAGTATCTTGATGTACTCCTGACCGTGCTCGCGCTTGCAAGCCTCCAGCTCCATCATCACACCGGCGGGATCGCGCAGGTCAAACATCGGGTTGCCCCACATGGACCAGAACACGTTGCGCGGGTGCGGATCGGCGGTGTACTCGATTGCTACGGCCCAGCCGTTGTTCAGCGCGTATTCCACCTGGAGCTTGATCTCGGCATCGTTCAGGTCAGGCAGGAAGGAGAATTGTCCTTGGGTGACTTTCATTTTTTTTGCTCCTGGAAGAGGTAAGTAAGGCAAGGCCTTCTTTTTTGAAAAAAAAAAGCAAAAAACTTTTGATCGCGCTGTCGCGGACCTTTTGTCGGCCGCCGCCGGGTTGCAAAAGTTTTTTGGTTTTTCTTCGCGAAAAGAGCTGCTTGCTTTCGTTACGACGAGGCGGTGGGAGTCGGGACGTAGTCCACGCTGTCCGTGCTGGCGTAGTTGAACGTGACGTCCTTCCACGTGTCCAGCGCAGCCCTTAGCGGACGGCACCACTTGCCTGCGCCGGCCAGTATCTCCGGCCCCTCGTTCCAGATGTCGCGGCCTTCGTTGCGCGCCTTTACCATCGTCTCCAGCGCAACGCGGTTGGCGATGGCGCCCGATTGGATGCCGTCGGGATGGCCGATCGTGCCGCCGCCGAATTGCAGCACCACGTCTTCGCCGAGATAGCAAAGCAGTTGGTGCATCTGACCGGCGTGGATGCCGCCGGATGCGACAGGCATCAGTTTCTTCAGGCTGGCCCAGGGCTGATCGAAGAAGATGCCGTGCGTCAGGTCCTGCTTGACGTAGTTCTCGCGGCAGGTGTCATAGATGCCGCTGATCACGGCCGGATCGCCTTCCAGCTTGCCTACCACGGTGCCGGCATGGATGTGGTCCACACCCGCCATGCGCATCCACTTGGCGATCACACGGAAGGACACGCCATGGTTCTTCTGGCGCGTGTAGGTGGAGTGGCCGGCGCGATGCAGGTGCAGGATCATGTCGTTCTTGCGGGCCCATTTCGCCATGCTCTGGATGGCGGTGTAGCCGATCACCAGGTCGATCATGATGATGACGGCACCGAGCGATTTGGCGAACTCGGCGCGCTCGTACATGTCCTCCATGGTGGCGGCGGTCACGTTCAGGTAGGTGCCCTTTATCTCACCCGTCTCGGCCATCGCCTTGTTGACGCCTTCCATGCAGTACAGGAAACGGTCCCGCCAGTGCATGAAGGGTTGCGAGTTGATGTTCTCGTCGTCCTTGGTGAAATCCAGGCCGCCTTTCAGGGCTTCATACACCACGCGGCCGTAGTTGCGGCCGGACAGGCCGAGTTTCGGCTTCATGGTGGCGCCGAGCAGCGGACGGCCGAAGCAGTTCAGACGCTCGCGTTCCACCACGATGCCCGTGGCAGGACCCTGGAAGGTTTTTAGGTAATGCGCGGAGATGCGCATGTCTTCCAGGCGTAGCGCCTTCAGCGGCTTGAAGCCGAACACGTTGCCGATGATCGACGCGGTGAGGTTCGAGATTGAGCCTTCCTCGAACAGATCGAGGTCATAGGCGATGTAGGCGAAATACTGCCCCGGCTGGTTCGGTACGGGCAGGACCTTGTAGGCCTTAGCGCGATAATATTCGCTGTCCGTCAGGCGGTCGGTCCAGACAACGGTCCAGGTTGCGGTGGAAGATTCGCCGGCGACCGCGGCAGCCGCTTCCTCGGGATCCACACCGTCCTGCGGCGTGATGCGGAACACCGCAAGAATGTCGGTGTCCTTGGGTTCGTAGTCGGGCTCCCAATAACCCATCTGCCGATATTTGAGCACGCCGGAGCGATAGCGCTCCTTCATGTCCGTGATTTTGACTTCCTTGCCCGAATCCTCGGCGAGAGTCACCTGGTCCATCGTCCGCCTCCCTGCTTCGGCCGTGTCTTTGCGTGCCGTTGATGGGACGCTAGACCCGTGGACGGGACAAAGAAAAGCAAGTTATTGTTGCTTCGGGCACAAGGGATCGCTTGATAAAACCGTATGCGTAATGTGACCGTACGTCAGTTGCAGATGTTCGCCGAAGCGGCGGACGCGCGTTCCTTCGCACGTGCAGCAGAAACGTTGCACGTATCGCCGGCGGCGATCTCGTTCCAGATCAAGCAGCTCGAGGATATGTCCGGCTTCGCCCTGTTCGAGCGGACAGGCAAGAAGGCCGCGCTGACCGCGGCGGGAGAAGCGCTGCTCGGCTATGCCAGGATCGTTCTCCAGGCGCTCACGGATGCAGACCAGGCGCTGATGTCGCTACGTGGTGTCGTGGGCGGACGCGTCACGCTCGGCGCGGTATCCACCGCAAAATATATCGTTCCGCACGTGCTGGCGCGGTTCCAGGCGGATTATCCCGGCATCACCATCAACCTGAAATTCGGCAACCGCCACGCCATCACGCAGGCGCTGGAGCGCGGCGAGATCGACCTGGCGATCATGGGCCAGCCGGACGGCGACAGCGACGTGATGGCAACCGCATTCGCGTCCCACCCCTCCGTCATCATCGCCGCACCCGACCACCGCCTGCTCACGGCGCCCAGCCTGCGCATGGCGGAACTGGCGAGCGAACGGCTGATCACGCGGGAGGACGGCTCGGGCACCCGCCGGCTGATGGAGCAGGCGTTCCTGGCGGCCGGCGTGGCGCCACGCATCGGCATGACTACCGACAGCAACGAGACGATAAAGCAGGCCGTGATGGCGGGCATGGGCATTGCGGTGATCTCTCGCCACACGATCGGGCTGGAGCTGGCGCTGGCGCTCGTGCGGCTGCTGCCCGTGCAGGATTTCCCGGTGATGCGCGCCTGGTTCGTGGTGCGCCGGCGGTCCATGCCGATGATGCCGGCACATGGATGCCTGGAGCGGTTTCTGGTGGAGCATGGGGAGACGGTGATCGGGGCGCTGGAGGCGGGATATGGGCTGGCCGCCAGGAAGTAGGGGCCTTGCTTACTGCTTCGAAAGCCAGGCCAGATCTATCATTCCGTTTACGGGAGCGCCTGCGTAGCTCGTGACCGGCAACCCCGGCTCGCCGAGGTGATTGACCACTGTAAGCGCGTTGGGAAACGGCCCTGTGCCGCCATAGGCGCTGACTGTCACCACACAGCGCAAGCCTGCGCCGTGTGCGCTTTTTACGCCGTTCAACGTGTCCTCGAACGCGATACATCGGCTCGCCGGAAGGCCAAGGCGCCGCAGCGCCAGCTCGTAGACCTCGGGCGACGGCTTCTTGGCAGAGACTTCGTCGCCGGCCGCAATCACGCGGAACGGCTGGCGGCCGAGGGTCGCGCGCAGCAGCGCGTCCACGTTCGGGCGGCTTGTCGTGGTGGCGATGGCCAGCGGTATGCCCGCCATGTCCGCCTCGCGTATGAGCCGCGCGATGCCGTGGCGAAGCGCCAATCCGCCGGACGCCATCCGTTGGGCGTAACGCGCGGTCTTGTCCGCGTGCAGCGCGGCAATCTGCTCCGTGGACAGTTCGGTGTCCGGTTCGTGCTCGCGCAAGTAATGCGCGATCCGCTCCTTGCCGCCGGTGACTTCGAGCAAGCGGGAATACAAAGGCTGGTCCCACACGAAGGGGAAGTCGTGCGCGGCGAAGGCGGCGTTGAACGCGTGGCGGTGCAGCTCCTCCGTTTCCGCCAGGGTGCCGTCAACGTCGAAGATCAGGGCTTGCGGTTGCATTTTCGCTTTGTCCCACCGGGCGTGAAGAAAGCAAGCAGTCCTTTTTTGAAAAAAAGGACCAAAAAACTTTTGCTTCCCGCCGCATTTGAAGCAGTCGGGTGCCTCCAGGAACACCACATCCGTGGAAACAGCGGACGGAGCAAAAGTTTTTTGCTTCTTTTTTTCAAAAAAGAAGGCCTTGCTTCCTTCAAGCTCCAAAAGAGAGACGAACAAAATTGAAAACGGTAATCCTGGCGTCGTGCCTCCTGGCCGGCCTGGCCTGTGTCGCCTGGCTGTACACGCCGGACGAGCCACGCGCCGCGCTGGAGGCGAAATACGCAGGTGCGCCGTCCAGCTTCGTCGATGTGCTCGGCGTGCGGCTGCATGTGCGCGACACCGGGCCGCCAGGCGCGCCGGCGGTCATCTTGCTGCATGGTTTCGGCTCCAGCCTGCAGACCTGGGACGATTGGGCGCGCGGTCTCGAGGGCGACCATCGCGTCGTGCGGTTCGATCTGCCGGGATTCGGCCTGACCGGGCCTGATCCGAGCAGCGACTACTCCGACGCGCGCAGCCTCGCCGTGCTGCTTGGGCTGATGGACCGGCTGGGCATCGCCCGGGCCACGCTCATCGGCAATTCCATGGGTGGGCGGATCGCCTGGGAGTTTGCGGCGAGCCATCCGGACCGGATGATCAAGCTTGTGCTGGTGTCGCCTGACGGTTTCGCCAGCCCGGGGCTGGCCTATGGCGTGGCGCCGAAGGCGGGCCTGACCATGCAGCTGCTGCCTTACGTGATGCCGACCTTCCTGCTGCGGGCGACGCTGGCGCCGGCCTACGCGAACCGCGCGGCGATGACGGACGCGCTGGTGACTCGATACAAGGACATGATGCTGGCGCCCGGGGTACGGCGGGCGATCCTGGCGCGCATGCCGCAAACCGTGCTGCAGCCGCCTGAGCCGATGCTGCGGCGCATCATGTGCCCGACTTTGCTTCTGTGGGGCGAGAAGGACGCGATGATCCCGATAGGCAACGCCCGCGACTATCTCGCTTCCTTGCCGAATGCCAAGCTGGTGGCTTTGCCTGGGGTTGGTCATTTGCCGCAGGAAGAGGCCCCCGCTGCATCTTTGCTGGCGATACGGCAATTTCTTTCCGCCTGACGACTGGCGGTTTCGCATACAGATCCCATTAAGGATTGGACATCACGGGACTGTGAAGCAACTCTGGAAGCTGGACGCAGAGCGGTATTGACGCCGGCGCTCAACTCCGTGATCGTGATAAGACTAGCCGGGCCGTTCAGCCGGTTGCGCCGTCCCTTCGCTTGAGAAGCCAGCCCAAATAATGGCCAGCGGGAGCGTCAGATGTTGAGAGAACCGGTGCCGCGAGACCAAGCACGGCAGACCACCAGCAAGCCGTATCCCGCCAGCCAGGTCGCTCTCTCGACAGTCGTGTATCGCAGCCGGGCAGTGCGTGCCCTCTCGCCCGCGGAACTGCATGACCTGACGCGTGTGGCGCAAGCGCGCAACAGCCGGGAAGCCGTGACCGGGCTGATGCTTTACGACAACAAGAATTTCTTCCAGTGGCTGGAAGGGCCGGCCCCGGCTGTCGCGAGCGTGATGGATTCGATCGTGGCGGACCGGCGCCACACCGATGTGGAGATACTCGACAAGCGCCCGACCGAGACTAGGGTGTTTGCCGATTGGAGCATGAAGCTGGCGACGCCCGGCCCGGTGATGACATCCTGGCGGCGCGACGTGATAGAGACGCCACGCGAGATCATGGAAGCGTTGCGGGCGCAGCCGAAAGCAGCGCCCGCGCTTCTGGTGCAACTTGTGCCAAACAGCGCCGGCGAGGCTGCGGCGGCCGAAGTGGATGCGATCTCGCACAAGCCGCTGAACCGGAAGACCGCTTCCATACTGCGGAACGTTTTCCTTGCCGCCGTCGTGCCGCGACTGGGCGTGGTCGGTGACGGCGCCGCGCCAGGCTGCGTTGTGTCGTCATCGCGCCGCGCGCTGGAACTGGCTGAACTGCTGGTGGCGACTGACCAGCAGGCCGCCGCAGACCTGATCGAGGAGCTTACGCAATCGGGCGAGCGTATCGGGCAGGTCTCCGCCAAGCTGTTCGAGCCGACGGCGCGAAACCTCGGCGATCTGTGGAGCGAGGATCTCTGCAGCGAGTTCGACGTGACGCTCGCGCTGTGCCGCCTGCAGACGGCCGCCCGGCTACTGGACGCGAGCGGCCCGCAGCGCCGCCCTTCGAAGCTGGCGCATCCTGTTGTCCTCATCGCGCCGGAGCCCGGCGAACTGCATCGGCTCGGCGCGGCGCTGGATGGCACCGTTCTGCGCAGCGCGGGGTGGACGCCGCATTGCGAATACCCGTCCGACCACCAGTCGTTGCAGGACCTGCTGTCATCCACCTGGTTCGACGTGCTCGATCTGTCGCTCAGCGCGGCGTTCCGGCGTGACCATGTGCTGACCCAATTGTCCAAGTCGATCGCCGACGCGCGCATGGCCTCGCGCAATCCCGGCCTGGTGGTGGTGGTGGGCGGCCGCGTGTTCGCGGAGGAGAGCACGGCGGGAGCGGCCGTGGGGGCGGACCACGCGAACACGACCGCGATGAACGTGAACCGGACGATCCTGAACACGATAGCGGCTACGCCGGCGGTGGCGGTCAGCGTTTCCTGAGGGGGCGAAGGCAAGGCAAGCAGTTCTTTTTTGAAAAAAAGAACCAAAAAACTTTTGCTCCCTGTCGGCGGGTGCTGAAACGACCGCCGACAGGGACCAAAAGTTTTTTGCTTCTTTTTTCAAAAAAGAAGGCCTTGCTTACCTGCTTGCCTTCAGCAAATCCCGAAGCCCATTCACCCACTTCGCCGCTTCGGTGGCAGCCTCGCTGTTGGCGTGTTTGTCCGGGTGCAGCAATAGCAGCATGGATTTCAGCCGCGCATCGTTCAGCCCGAGCGTTTCCATCGCAACGACGGCGGATTGGGACTGCTGCAGCTCCGAGATGCGGCGGCGTAGCGTTTCAAGTTCGTGCAACAAGTCCGCACGCTCCGCCTCCTGGCGCCGGCGGTCCCGCGTGTCGGGCGCTGCGCGGGCCGTGCGGCCTGGCGGTTCCGGCGCCGGCCGGCCGGCCACGGCACGGTCGGCTTCGGCCTGCGCGAACTGGATGTGCATTGGGTAGGGCGGCGCGGCGGCGCTGACGAAGGCGGTGATTTCTGCCTCGGCGCTGGGCCAGAACATGGCGGTGATTTGTGTGCCGTCCTGGCGCACCACGCAGCCGCGCAGGGCGTTCTGGATGAGGTCGCGGCGCAGGGTGTCGGCGGCGCGTATCTTCAGGCTGGCGGCCGGGATGTCGGCAAAATACAGGATGGGCGGGCCTTCGAAGAAGAAGGTGGGTTTGCGGAAGGCGGCGGCACGGATGACGCGCAGGCCGTCGAGAATCGGGCCGATACCTGCGGCGGCGGCGGGCGGTTTTCGGGCCGGCGCGGCTTTGCTGCCGCGCGGGTTTTTTGCCGCCGGCTGTAGTGCGGAGCGTTCGACGAGGTGGAAGTTCTGCTTGCGGATGCCGGGAAGTTTGGGGAGGGTCAGCCCGACCACCTCCTCTTCCGAAAGGATGCTGGGACAGAACCACTCCGCATCGTCCCAGCCGCCCAGGGCGCGCAACGGCGGTGGGATGGAGGTGTCGGCTTTGGGCACCAGCGCAGCGTAAGCAACGCGGCGCTGCGCGGCAAGGAACCGACCCCGACGCTGCAATTACGCCTGCCGCCAGAAAGAAGCCCGGCACAAGAGCAGGCGGAGAAGCAAAAGTTTTTTGCTTCCTTTTTTCAAAAAAGAAGGCCTTGCTTGCTTCCTAGCCTCCGACCAACCCCCAAAGCAGCGCCCCATTCAGCGCCAGCGTGGC